>NZ_JBSGJZ010000023.1:0-145600 GCF_053605825.1 Saccharopolyspora sp. NPDC003752
CTGGCTCAGTTCCAGCAAGGCCAGCTTCGGTCCACGACCATCACCCATACCACACCCTAACAACCTGACAACGAATCAACGACTCAGGACACTAGTTCACTGCGAGCCGTGCGCGTTCCGGGCCGTCCGGGACGCGCACGGGTGCGTTCCGGGGCTTGACACGCGGAACTGGATTTCCCCCGCCAGTCTGCCCGGCCCGGGCAGACTGGTAGCAGGACAAACCCGTGATCGGCGGCTGCGGGTGTTCTGAGATGCTTGCCGCTGCGGCGGCTACGACGGCAGGGAGATCAAGGTGTACCGGGTGTTCGAGGCGCTCGACGAGCTGGTCACGATCGTCGAGGAAGCGCGTGGCGTGCCCATGACGTCGGGGTGCGTGGTGCCCCGCGGCGACGTGCTGGAGCTGCTCGACGACGTGCGGGACGCGATCCCGCAGGAACTCGACGACGCCCAGGACGTGCTCGACCACCGCGACGAGGTGGTGTCCACCGCGGCGGCGCAGGCCGACAAGTCGGTCACCGAAGCCCGCAACGAGGCCGACCGCACGGTCGCCTCGGCGCGCGCCGAGGCGGAGCAGCTGCTCGCCGACGCCCGGGAGCAGGCCGACGAGCTGCTGGCCGAGGCGCGGGCGCAGGCGGAGCAGGCGGTGACCGCGGGCCGCCGCGAGTACGAGGAGTACGTCGGCCGCGCCCAGAGCGAGGCCGACCGCATGGTGCAGGCCGGCCGCGCCGCGTACGAGCAGTCGGTGCACGAGGGCAAGGCGGAGCAGGCCCGGCTGGTGGCCGACACCGAGGTGGTGCAGGCGGCGAACGCCGAGGCCAAGCGCATCGTCGACGACGCGAACGAGGACGGCGAGCGGCTGCGCAGCGAGTGCGACGCGTACGTCGACTCCCGGCTCGCGGACTTCGAGGACCTGCTCAGCCGCACGCTGCGCACGGTCGGCAAGGGCCGCCAGCAGCTGCGCAGCCCGATGGGCGCCCCCTTCGACTACGAGGAGTGGCACGCCGGCAACAACACCGGCGCCAACTGATCTCCGCGCCACCGGGCCCGCGCCGGAAGCGGTCCTCGGTGGTGGAAGGCCCTGGTGTCGCGGCTGGAAGGGTGTCGCGTACCCTGGGAAAGCTGGCTGGGGATGATGCGCAGTTTCTCATCCGCCTATGCCGCACCGCCCTGTCGAATTGACCACCGAAACTTGTGATGTCTCAGAACCATTCAGCGCACGCCGCGCACGTCGGCCCCTGGGTGATCGACACCCGGGAGATCGGCCACCGGGCCGGCAGCAGCCGTGCCTACACGCGCAGTGCCCCGGCGCCGACCGGGTTCGGGCTGGACATGATCAAGGTGCCGGAGGGCGATCCGGTGCAGCTCGACCTGCTGGCCGAGTCTGTGGTGGAGGGCGTGCTGGTGTCCGGCACCGCCGTGGCCACCCTGGCCGGCGAGTGCGTCCGGTGCCTGGACCCGATCTCCGACGAGGTCGAGGTGGAGGTGCGGGAGCTGTTCGCCTACCCGGACAGCGCCACGGACGTCAGCACGGATGACGACGAGGTGGAGCGGGTCGTGCACGACCTGATCGACCTCGAACCGGTGGTGCGGGACGCGATGTTGCTGTCGCTGCCCTCGGCGCCGTTGTGCTCGCCGGACTGCCAGGGGCTGTGCTCCGGGTGCGGCGTGAAGTGGGCCGAACTCGCCCCGGATCACACGCATGAGACCATTGATCCTCGCTGGGCTGCGCTGCAAGAGCGGCTCGGCGGGACCGAGGAGGAGAAGTAGTCGTGGCCGTCCCGAAGCGCAAGATGTCCCGGGCCAACACCCGTCACCGCCGGTCGCAGTGGAAGACCTCGGCGCCGACGCTGGTGCAGTGCTCCAACCGCTCCTGCCGCGAGCAGAAGCTGCCGCACGTCGTCTGCCCGGCCTGCGGCCAGTACGACGGCCGCCAGATCGTCCAGCCCGCCTGATCGGCGGTCGCGCAGTGGGGGGAAAGCAGTCGCGGGTCCGGAAGGTCGATCGGGCTCCGCTGTTGGCAGCGCTCGGCGTCGAACTCGACGCCGAGCTGCTCACCCTTGCCCTCACCCACCGCTCGTACGCATACGAGAACGGTGGCCTGCCGCCCAACGAGCGGCTGGAGTTCCTCGGCGACGCGGTGCTCGGCCTGGTGATCACCGATCACCTGTACACCGAGCACCCGGACCTGCCCGAGGGGCAGCTCGCGAAGCTGCGCGCCAGCGTGGTCAACATGCACGCGCTGGCCGGCGTCGCTCGCGGGCTCGGTGAGGGCGGCCTGGGCGAGTACCTGCTGCTGGGCAGGGGCGAGGAGCTCACGGGGGGCCGGGACAAGGCGAGCATCCTCGCGGACGGCCTGGAAGCCGTGCTCGGCGCGGTGTACCTGGCGGAGGGCATCGACGTCGCCCGCGGCGTCGTCCACCGGCTGTTCGAGCCGCTGCTGGCCGAGGCGCCGCAGCGCGGGGCCGGGCTGGACTGGAAGACGAGCCTGCAGGAGCTGACCGCGTCGACGGGGCTCGGCGTGCCCGAGTACCGGGTCGAGGAGCAGGGTCCGGACCACCGCAAGGAGTTCAGCGCCTACGTGGCGGTCGGCGGGCAGACCTACGGTCGCGGCGATGGCCGCACCAAGAAGGAAGCCGAGCAGAAGGCCGCCGAAGCGGCCTGGCGCCAGCTCTCCGAACAGACCACCGAAGACGCCGAGACCCCTTCCGCTTAGCGGAATCCGGGGCCGCGCGCCGGGGTCCGGCGCGGGTGGTCGAAGATGTTTTCGTGCCCGAGTTGCCTGAGGTCGAGGTCGTCCGGCGCGGTGTCGCCGATCATGCTGTCGGCCGGACGTTGTCCGGCGTCGAGGTCCTGCATCCGCGCGCTGTCCGCCGGCACGTGCCCGGTCCGGATGATTTCGCCGGTCGGCTCGCCGGTCGCTGCCTGAGCGCGGCGCGGCGGCGCGGCAAGTACCTGTGGCTGGAGCTCGGCGACGAGGCCGGTGCACCCGAGTCCGGCGGCGAAGCGCTCGTGGTGCACCTGGGGATGAGCGGTCAGCTGCTCGTGCAGCCCGGCGACGTCCCGGACGAGAAGCACCTGCGGGTGCGGATGAGGTTCTCCGACGGCGGTCCGGAGCTGCGGTTCGTGGACCAGCGCACCTTCGGCGGCCTGCACCTGGCCGATCTGGTCGAGGTGGACGGGATCGCGCTGCCGAAGCCGGTGGCGCACATCGCGCCCGACCCGCTGGAGCAGGTGTTCGACCTCGAAGCGGTGGCCGACCGATTGCGGACGCGGCGCACCGGGATCAAGCGAGCGCTGCTGGACCAGAGCCTGGTGTCCGGCGTCGGCAACATCTACGCCGACGAGGCGCTGTGGCGGGCGAAGCTGCACTGGGCCCGGCCCACGGCGACGCTGACCCGGCCCAAGATCCGCGAGCTTTTCGGCGCCGTCACCGATGTCATGCAGCAGGCGCTGCACGCCGGTGGCACCTCGTTCGATGCCTTGTACGTCAACGTGAACGGCGAATCCGGCTACTTCGACCGGTCGCTGGCGGTGTACGGGCAGGCGGGGCACCCGTGCCCGCGGTGCGGGGCGTCGGTGCGCCGCGACCCGTTCATGAACCGCTCGTCCTACACCTGCCCGGTGTGCCAGCCCAAGCCCCGCAACGCCCACCTCTGACAGGCTCGTCGGGTGGCGTTTTCGCGCGAAAGCGCCGCCCGGCAAGGGCTCACGGCTCCGTTCCCAGGGCGGTGATCACGGCGGTGATCGTGCGCTGCCAGTGGTCTCGTTGGCGGGCGCGCTCGTCCGCGTCGGCCAGCCACTCCTGGTGGAAGCGCAGTTGCGTGCGGTCGTCCTTGCCCATGATCGCGACCTGCACCGTCGTGTCGTGGTCCCAGTCGGCCGGTCGCCAGGTGAGCCGGACCCGGTCGAGTTCGCGGCGGCTGCGGATCTCGCCGGTCGTGCCGTCCGCCGTCCGGTAGGTCGCGCCCTTCTCCAGGGTGGCGCCCGCGCCGAGCCACAGCGCGATGCCCGCCGGGCTGGTGAGGAAGCGCCAGACCGCTTCCGGCGGGTGGGGCACGGTCTTGGAGACCCCGATCTGGAAGCCGGCGTCCTTGGTCTGCCCGATCATGTCCCCGTCCTCGATGTAACCGGTTAAAGCGGAAGAGAAACCGAATATAGTGGTTACATGCGGGTGGGAACAAGGCTGCTGACCGCGGCGACCGGCGAACGGTTCCGGTTCGACGCCGGATGCTTCTGCCTGGAGCTGCTGATCACCGGCGGGCCGGGGCCGTACCAGCGCTACGAGATCCTGCACGAGCCCGCGGATCTGGCGCGCTGGCTGGAAGGCTCGCGGCTGGCCGAGGTCGCGCCGCTGTCCGGCGATGACATCCGCATCCAGCCCGCCGAACTCCGCCGCATCAAGCGGTTCCGGGACACGATGTGGTCGGTCGCGAAGGCCGTGGCGCACGGCGAGCGCCCGTCGAGCGCCGACCTGGAGGTGCTCAACGACAGCGCGGAACCGCCGCCCCGGCCGAGGCTGGACCCGGCGACGGGTGTCCGGCAGTGGGCCTCGCCCGTCACCGGCGGCCAGATCCTCGGCGCCGCGGCCCGCGAGGCCATCGAGCTGCTCGGCGGCGATCGAGTCGAGCGGCTCCGGGAATGCGCGGCGGACGACTGCTCGCTGCTCTTCCTCGACACCTCCCGGCCGGGCTCCCGCCGGTGGTGCTCGATGCAGCGCTGCGGCAACCGCCACAAGGTGAACGCCCACCGGGCCCGCCAGTCCTGACTTCCGCGGGCGGGAGCTTTCCGTCCACAGTGGTCGCTGACGGGTCCTGCGGCGAGCGGTCGTTTCTGGGAAATCTGCGGGAAGTTGCCGGAAGGCCGCTGATCGTTGCCGGAACGGGCCTGGCTGAGCTGCGGAAATGCGATCGGGTCTGGTCGCGGCCGCCGATTCCCAGTGATTTCCCAGCCTGTTTCCACGGCACTCGCACCTCGCCCCGGCTTGATGGACGCCGGAAGCGAGGTGGTGGGAGATGAATGCTGTGCCGCAGCTCGGCGTCGACGCGCATCGCGTGGCTCGCCGGACCGCGACGATCGACGTGGTGATCCCGGTCTTCAACGAGGAACGAACGCTCCCGGGATGTCTGGAGGTGTTGCGCGAGCACCTGTCCGAAGGTTTTCCGTTCTCCTGGACCATCACGGTGGTCGACAACGCGAGCACGGACGGCACGCTGGGCGTCGCCCGCGAGCTGGCCCGTTCGATGGACGGTGTGCGGGTGCTGCACCTGGACCGCAAGGGGCGCGGCCTGGCGCTGCGCACCGCGTGGGGCTACAGCGACGCGGATGTCGTGGTCTACATGGACGTCGACCTGTCGACCGGCCTGGACGCGCTGCTCCCGCTGGTCGCCCCGCTGGTCAACGGGCATTCGGACCTGGCGATCGGTTCCCGGCTGGCGACCGGCGCCCGCACGGTCCGCGGCGGCAAGCGGGAGCTGATCTCGCGCTGCTACAACAAGATGATCCGCTGGACGCACGGTGCCCGGTTCACCGACGCGCAGTGCGGTTTCAAGGCGGCGCGCGCGGATGTGGTGAAGCCGCTGCTGAAGCACGTGAGCGACGATTCCTGGTTCTTCGACACCGAACTCCTGCTGCTGGCCGAGCACAACGGGCTGCGGGTGCACGAGGTGCCGGTGGACTGGGTCGAGGACGTCGACACCCGGGTCAACGTGGTGCGGACCGCCGTCGACGACGTCGCGGGCCTGGTCCGGGTGGCCCGCGCCAAGATCACCGGTGCGGCGAAGGTTCCCGGCCTGCCGCAGCGGCCCGCGCCGCGCGCCGCGCATCCGCAGGCGGTGCTGGCGAAGCGGGAGAACGGCCTGCTGTGGCAGCTGGTTTCGTTCGGCGTGATCGGCCTGGTGTCCACAGTGCTCACCTCGGTCCTGTACGCCCTGCTGCGCTCCTGGTGGCCGCCGCTGCTGGCGAACCTGGCGGCGCTGACCGTCACCACGCTGTGGAACACCGAGGCCAACCGCCGGTTCACCTTCCTCGGCGGGGCGGGCTCGTCCGGCCGCGTGCACCTGCAGGGGCTGGTCGTGTTCGCCCTCTACTACGTCGTCACCTCCGGCGCGCTGCTCGGGTTGCACGCCTGGCAGCCGGATTCGTCGCGGTGGCTGGAAGTTCTCGTGCTCGTGGTGTCTTCGATGATCGGAACCGGGCTGCGGTTCGTGCTGCTGAGGTCGTGGGTCTTCCGGCCCGCGGCACTGCCGGAGGAAGAGGAACAGGGATGATGTCGGTCGATGCGACGAACGCGCAGCGCGCGGCCGCGCCGTGGCAGCGGATCTCGCTGGCCGCGATCTGCGTGCTGTCCGGGGCGCTGTACTGCTGGGGAATCGGCGGGTCCTGGGGGAACTCGTACTACTCGGCGGCCGTGAAGTCGATGTCGCAGAGCTTCGAGAACTTCTTCTTCGGCTCCTTCGACCCGGCCGGCGTGGTCACCGTGGACAAGCCGCCGATGGCCCTGTGGTTGCAGGTGCTTTCGGTGAAGGTGTTCGGGTTCAACCAGTTCGCCGTGCTGTTCCCGCAGGTGGTGGCGGGGGTCGCCGCGGTCTTCCTGCTGCACCGCGCGGTCCGGCGGTGGGCGGGGGAGCACGCCGCGCTGATCGCCGCGCTGGTGCTGGCGCTGACCCCGATCACGGTGGTGATCAACCGGGACAACAACCCGGACACGCTGCTAGTCCTGCTGGTCGTGGCGGCCGCGTACGCGATGACGCGATCCTTCGATTCCCGCAAGGCCACCGGGTGGGTCGCGTTGGCGGCGTTCCTGGTCGGCTGCGGCTTCCTGACGAAGATGTTGCAGGCGTGGATGGTGCTGCCCGCCTTCATCGCGGCCTACCTGGTCGGCAGCCGCGCCGGTTGGGGGCGGCGCTTGCTGGACCTGGGCGTGGCGGCCGCGGTGGTCCTGGTCGGCTCGTTCTGGTGGGTCGTCGCGACCGCGCTGTGGCCGTCGCCGAAGCCGTACATCGGTGGCAGCGAGGACGGTTCCGCCTGGGATCTCGTGTTCGGCTACAACGGCTTCGGGCGGATCTTCGGCGGTGGTGGGGGCTTTCAACCGCCCAGTGGCGGCTTCCAGCCGCCGGGCGGTGGCAGCCAGCCGCCGGACGGTGGTTTCCAGCCCTCGGGCGGTGGCGGTGGTTTCTCCGGCTCGTCGGGCGTGCTGAGGTTGTTCAACGAGCAGCTCGCCGGTCAGATCAGCTGGCTGCTGCCGCTGTGCGCGCTGGTGCTGGTCGCGATGCTGGTCGCCGGGGTGCGGCGGTGGCGCGGCGGCCGGCCGCTGGACCGGGAGCAGGCCGCGGGCTGGGTGCTCTGGGGCGGCTGGCTGGTGGTCATCGGCATCATGTTCAGCTTCGCGCAGGGCATCATGCACCCCTACTACACGACGATGCTCGCGCCCGCGGTCGGCGCGATCGCCGGGGCCGGTGTCGTCCGGTTCTGGCGCTGGTACCGCCAACCGCAGGCCAAGGCGTGGCTGCTGCTTCCGGTCGGCGTCGCGATCACGGTGGCGTGGGCGGTGGCCATCGTCGCGCGCGATCTGAGCTGGCACGCGTGGGCCGGGTTCGCGGCCGCCGGGTTGGGCGTGCTCGCGCTGGTCGTGCTGCTGATCGGGCGGCGCGGCAAGGCGGCGCTGGCCAGGACCGGCCTGGTGCTGGGCTTGGCCGCGGCCCTGGCGGTGCCGACGGCGTGGTCGGCGATCGGCGCGGTCAGCGCTCCGAAGGGCATGGGCGGTACGAACCCGATGGCCGGGCCGGAGACGGGCATGCGCCCACCGGACGCCACGCGGTTCCCGGCTGCGGGCGGCGACGGCGGGCCCCCGGACGGGGGCGGGCAGAACTCGGTCGAGCCGGGTGGCGCCGAGCAAGGGCAGATCTTGTTCGTCGGCGGCGCGGGCGGCGGCGAGTCGCTGAGCGCGGAGCAGCGCAAGATGCTCGACTACGTCCAGGCCGATGCGGGTGATCTCGACGTGCCGCTGGCGGTGGAGGGCGGCTCGATGGGCGCCTCGTCGTACATCATCGAATCGGACGTGACCGTGGTCGGCATGGGCGGGTTCAGCGGCGGCGACGAGGCCCCGTCGGTGGCCCGGCTGACCGAGTGGAAGCGGACCGGTCAGCTCGGCTTCGTCCAGCTCGGCGGCCCGGGTGGCATGCCGCGTCGCGGCGGCACGGGTGATCGGGACGGCATGGGCGACGGCGCACCGGATGGCGCGCAGCCTCCCGGCGGCATGCCGGGCGGCGAGGTCAGGCAGGAACGCGACGAATGGGTGAAGCAGAACTGCACCCCCGTCGACCCGGCCGCCTGGGGAGGCGCGGCGGACACACCGGTGCAGCTCTACCGGTGCAACTGACCCGCGGGTGGGTACTGTTCTGCCTGGTCAGGTGCCGTGAGTGGTTCGGGGCGCTATAGCAACCCGAACCACTCACGGCACCGCACCTGCGGAAACACCGGCCCATCCGGTTCCCAGACTTCTTCCAGGCTTTTCCCAGGGAGGTGGGCGATGCTTGACGGCGTGGCGGATACCAACAGCGCGCGCGTCTTGGTCGTCGACGATGAGCCCAACATCCTGGAGCTGCTAACGGCGGCGCTGCGCCTCAGCGGATTCGACGTGCACGGCGCGAGCACGGGTGCCGACGCGCTGCGGGCCGCCGTGGAGTTCCGGCCGGACATCGTGGTGCTCGACGTGATGCTCCCGGACCGGGACGGGTTCTCGGTCGCCTCCGAGCTGCGCGCCGACGGCAACGCCGTGCCGGTGCTGTTCCTGACCGCCCGGGACGCCGTCGAGGACCGCATCGCCGGGCTGACCGCCGGCGGCGACGACTACGTCACCAAGCCGTTCAGCCTCGACGAGGTGGTGCTGCGGCTTCGCGCGATACTGCGCCGGGTGCAGCCCGCGCAGGCCAACGACTCGCGGCTGCGCTACCACGACCTGGAGCTGGACGAGGAGACCTACGAGGTCCGCCGCGGCGGCAGCCTGGTGAACCTGTCGCCGACCGAGTTCAAGCTGCTGCGATACCTGCTGATCAACGCGGAGAAGGTGGTCAGCAAGGTGCAGATCCTGGACCGGGTGTGGAACTACGAGTTCGGCGGGGACAGCAGGATCGTCGAGTCCTACATCAGCTACCTGCGGCGCAAGGTCGACTCCGCCGAGCCGCCGCTGATCCACACCATCCGCGGCGTCGGCTACGTGCTGCGCCTGCCGCCGGAGCAGCGATGACGGTGCTGCGGACGCTGCGCGGGCGGCTGGTGCTCGTGTTGGTCGGCGCGCTGGTCGTCGGCCTGTTCCTGATGGGGGTGACCAGCACCGCCCTGCTGAGCCGGTCGCTGGTCGAGCGCACCGACGACCGGCTGGCGGCGCTGTCCGAGCCGTGGGAGCACGGGCTGGTCGCGCCGCCGGACCCGCTGCGGCCTCCACCGGGCCCGGCGCTCGAACGCGGCGATCTGCCCACCGAGTTCCGGGTGCTGATGTTCGATCCCGGTGGCGGCCAGGTCGGCGCCGTGATCGGGCAGCCCCAGACCGACCAGGGCGGCCCGGTGCTGCGGGATCCGCAGCACGGCCCGGCGATCAAGACCGTGCCCGACCGGGCAGGTGGCTCGGACTGGCGGGTGCGGACGGTCGGCCTGCCCAACGGGCGGTTCGTGGTGCTCGCGCTGTCGCTGGCGAACGTCGAGGCGACCGTGCGCCAGCTGATCGTCATCGAGCTGGTCGTCGGCGGCGCGGTGCTGCTCGTGCTGGCCGTCGCGGCGGCGCTGACGGTGCGGCTGAGCCTGCGGCCGCTGAACCGGATCGAGCACACCGCCGACGCCATCGCGGCCGGGCAGCTCGACCGGCGCGTGCCCGACCAGGACCCGCGCACCGAGACGGGTCGGCTCGGCGCGGCGCTGAACACGATGCTCGGGCGGTTGGTGGACGCGTTGCAGCAGCGGGAGCACTCCGAGCTCCGGCTGCGGCGGTTCGTCGCGGACGCCGGGCACGAGCTGCGGACGCCGTTGACGTCGATCCGGGGCTTCGCGGAGCTGTACCGGCGCAGTGATCAGCACCGCGAGGAGGACGTGCGGATGATGATGCGGCGCATCGAGTCCGAGGCAGTGCGCATGGGCGGGCTCGTCGACGACCTGCTGCTGCTGGCCCGGCTGGACCGGGAACGCACCATAGACCTGGTCGACGTCGATGTGGTGCCGCTGGTGCAGGACGTCGTGCAGGACGGGCGGGCGCGCGACCCCGAGCGGGAGATCGAGCTGCGGGACGGGGATCGCCCGCTGCGGGTGCTCGCCGACAGTCCCCGGATCCGCCAGGTGCTGACGAACCTGGTGAACAACGCCCTGATGCACACCCCGCCGGGCTCGCCGGTCACCGTCGACGTCGCGCGGGGTTCGGCCGGGGGAGGGGCGATCGCGGCGGCCGGCGCGGAGCTGCCGGCGGGCACCCCGGTGGCGTTGATCTCGGTCACCGACACCGGCCCGGGCATCCCACCTGAGCACGCACCGAGGATCTTCGATCGCTTCTACCGGGTCGACGACGGGCGGCACCGCGACGCCGGCGGAACGGGCCTCGGCCTGGCGATCACGACGGCGATAGCCGAGGCCCACAACGGCAGGGTGGAACTGCACGTCAACCCCGACGGCGGCAGCACCTTCCGCCTCCTCCTGCCCCTGACCTGACGGACACCCGGGACACACCGCCTCGGTAGGTCCCGGGACCGATCGTGCCGTCCCGCATCGCGGAACCCCGGTTCCACTTCCGCAATTTCAATGGAAATCGGACCTTCGATTTCCATTGAAATTGCGTCCCTCCGAGACTCGGTTCCCCCTTTCGGGGGATTCTCGTCAGAGCTTGATCGTCGGGTTGTGGATGTCGAACCACGTCGACAGGTCGAGGGCCCTTTCGAAGGTGTAGCGGGCCATCGGCTCGATCCGCGCCGGGTCCTGCGCCAGCGCTCCGCGCAGCCACCGCTCGTCGAGCAGCGACAGCGCGGGGTCTCCCGCGGCGACGAGGTCCGCCACCTGGCGCTGCAGCACCGCCGCGTACTTCGGGTCCTGTGTGGACGGATACGGGCTCTTCACCCGCTCCACCACCGACTTCGGCAGCACGTCGGCGGTGGCGTGCCGCAGCAGGCTCTTCTCCCGGCCGTCGAAGGTCTTCAGCGACCACGGGGCGTTGAAGACGTACTCCACCAGCCGGTGGTCGCAGAACGGCACCCGCACCTCCAGGCCGACCGCCATGCTCATCCGGTCCTTGCGGTCCAGCAGGACGCGGACGAACCGGGTCAGGTGCAGGTAGCAGATCTCCCGCATCCGGCGCTCGAAGTCGCCCTCCCCGTCGAGCACCGGGACCGAGCCGAGGGCGTCGCGGTAGCTGTCGGCCACGTAGGACTCCAGGTCCAGCGCCGCCGCCACGTCGGGGCTGAGGATCTCCGCCCGATCGGTGGAGTGCGTGCGCACCGCGGCGATCCACGGGAAGGTCTCGGCCTGCCGCACCTGCGGGTCGTGGAACCACTTGTAGCCGCCGAAGACCTCGTCCGCGGACTCGCCGGACAGCGCCACGGTCGAGTGCCCGCGGATCGCCTTGAACAGCAGGTAGAGCGACTGGTCGAGGTCGCCCATCCCCAGCGGGAGGTCCCGGGCCTGCACGGTGGCGCGGCGCACGGCGGGATCGGCGAGCGCGTCGGGGTCCAGGACGATGTCCTGGTGCAGCGACCCGACGTGCTCGGCGACGTCGTGGACGTACGGCGTGTCGGGCGTGCCACGCATCTCGTCGGGCACGAAGTTCTCGGCCTGGCCGAGGAAATCGACCGCGAAGCTGCGGACCTGCTCGCCGCTGCGCGCCAGTTGGCGGCCGGCCAGTGCGGTGATGGCGCTGGAGTCCAGGCCGCCGGAGAGCAGCACGCAGCGCGGCACGTCGGAGATCAGCTGCCGCGCGACGATGTCGTCGAGCAGCTCGCGGACGTGCGCGACGGAGGCCTGCTGGCCGTCGTCGTGCGCCGCGGCCCGCAGCCGCCAGTAGGTGTGCTCGCGCAGGCCCTTGCGGTCGACGGTGACGACGGTGCCCGGCTCCACCTCGCGCATGCCGGACCACATCGCCTGCCGCGGCGTCTTGACCATCGTGAACATCTCGCGCAGCCCGCCGGCGTCGACGACCTTCTCGGCCAGCGGGTTGGCCAGGATCGCCTTCGGCTCGGAACCGAAGAGCACGCCTTGCTCGGTCGGGTAGTAGTACAGCGGCTTGATGCCCATCCGGTCGCGGATCAGCAGCAGCTGCTCGCTGCGGGTGTCCCAGACGGCGAAGGCGAACATCCCGTTCAGGTGTTCGGCGACCTGCGGGCCCCACTCCAGGTAGCCGTGCAGCACGACCTCGGTGTCGCTGTCGGTGTCGAAGCGGTGGCCGCGGCGCCGCAGTTCGTCGCGCAGCTCGGTGAAGTTGTAGGCCTCGCCGCTGTAGACGATCGCGACCTCGCCGTCGGGCGTCGCGGCCTCCATCGGCTGCGCCCCGCCGGGCAGGTCGATGATGGCCAGCCGCCGGTGGCCGAGGGCGGCGTGCGGGCGCACCCAGGTGCCGCCGGCGTCCGGGCCGCGGCAGGTCATGGTGGCGCACATGGCGTCGATGGCGGGTTGTTCGCCGGTCAGGTCGCGCTGGAAGTCGATCCAGCCGGAGATGCCGCACATTTCGGGTTCTCCTCCGTGTCGGTTTGACCTCGCGGTGGTCCGCGGGGCCCGGGTTCCGGGAGGTCCGCGCCACACGCGCTTTCATTAGCCAGGTTAACGAGATCGTTGCATCGACGAAACCAACTCACGGAGTGAAGTCGAACACTCACAAAGCGTGCGGATCAGTGAAACCGCCCGAAAACCGGCGCCGTCAGTTCACCCGATCGGGCGCATCAAGAACGCATCAATGCGTTCGGGGCGCGCGTCAAGGAGCCGTCATGGGCCTTGGCCGCGCCCGCCGCGGGGATTTCGCTGGACATAGGCGGTCACCACGAGCCGGTGGCCCGATTTCGAGTGAAGGAGTGCGCAGCGGTGGCTGATCTCGCCTACGCCGTGCTGCTGATCGGCGGGTTCCTCGTCCTGGCGTTGACCCTCCGCGGTTTGGAGCGCTTGTGAGCACCTTGCTAGCCAACGTCGCCGGAGGCGTGTTGGCGCTGCTGTTGATCGGTTACCTGTTCGTCGCGCTTATCCGGCCGGAGAAGTTCTGATGAGTTCCCCCGTGGTCGGCCTGGTCCAGGCCGGCCTCCTGATCCTGGCCATCGGAGTGGTCTACCGGCCCCTCGGTGACTACCTGGCCCGCGTCTACACCAGCGAGAAGCACTGGCGCGTCGAGAAGGCGGTGTACCGCCTGGTGCGCATCGACGGCGACGCCCAGCAGCGCTGGACCACCTACGCCGCCGGCGTCCTCGGCTTCTCGGTCATGTCCGTCGCGCTGCTCTACCTGATGCAGCGGTTGCAGCCGCTGCTGCCGCTGAGCTTCGGCCGCGGCGCGGTCGACCCCGCGACGGCGTTCAACACCGCGGTCAGCTTCGTGACCAACACGAACTGGCAGTCCTACGTGCCGGAGAAGGTGCTCGGGCACACCGTGCAGATGGCCGGGCTGACCGTGCAGAACTTCGTCTCGGCAGCCGTCGGCATGGCGGTCGCGATCGCGCTGGTGCGCGGCTTCACATCCGCCGGAACCGGCCGCATCGGCAACATCTGGGTGGACATCACCCGCGGCTGCACCCGCGTGCTGCTGCCGATCGCGGTCGTTGCGGCGGTGCTGCTGGTCGCGCTCGGCGGGGCGATGAGCCTCGCCTCCGGCATCCACGTCATCGGCCTGGACGGCCAGGAGCACATCATCGCCACCGCGCCGATCGCCAGCCAGGAGGTCATCAAGGAGCTCGGCACCAACGGCGGCGGCGTGCTCAACGCCAACTCGGCGCACCCGTTCTCCAACCCCGGCGGCATCAGCAACCTGCTGGAGATCTTCCTGATCCTGGTCATCCCGCTGGCCCTGACCCGCACCTTCGGCACCATGGTCGGCGACCGCCGCCAGGGCCGGGTGCTGCTGACGGTGATGGTCGCGATCATGGCCGTGATGACCGCGGTCGTCTGGTGGGCCGAAAGCCACCCCACCGGCCCGGCGACGCTGGCCGCCGGCGGTGCCCTGGAGGGCAAGGAAACCCGCTTCGGGCTGTTCCTGTCCGGCCTGTTCGCGGTCGCCACGACCGGCACCTCCACCGGCGCCGTCAACGCGATGCACGACAGCTTCACCGGGCTCGGCGGCCTGGTGCCGCTGCTGAACATGCTGCTCGGCGAGGTCGCGCCCGGCGGCGTCGGCGCGGGGTTGTACGGCATCCTGGTGCTGGCCGTGATCGCGGTGTTCCTGGCCGGGCTGATGGTCGGCCGCACGCCGGAGTACCTGGGCAAGAAGCTCGGGCGGCGGGAGGTCACCGCGGCCGCACTGTCGATCCTCGTGATGCCCACGATGGTGCTGCTCGGGGCCGGCACCGCGCTCGCGCTGCCGTCCACTGAGGACGCCCTGAACAACACCGGCGCACACGGCCTGTCGGAGGTCCTCTACGCCTTCGCCTCGGCGGGCAACAACAACGGCAGCGCCTTCGCCGGGCTGACCGTGACCAGCGACTTCTTCCAGGTCGCGCTCGGCATCGCGATGCTCTTCGGCCGGTTCGTGCCCATCCTCGCGGTGCTGATGCTGGCCGGCGCGGTGGCCCAGCAGCAGCGCGTTCCCGCCACCGCGGGCACGCTGCCCACCACCGGCCCGCTGTTCGCCGGGCTGCTCGGCGGCACCGTCATCCTCGTCGCGGCGCTGACCTTCCTGCCCGCGCTCGCCCTCGGACCGATCGCGGAGGCCCTCGCATGACCACCACCCTGGAGAAACCCCAGGAATCGCAGCGGGAAACCGGTCCGCGGAAGATGACCGCGGGCGCGTTCAGCCCGCGCCAGCTGTGGACGTCGCTGCCGGAAGCGCTGCGCAAGCTGAACCCGAAGCACCAGCTGGCCAACCCGGTCATGTTCGTGGTGTGGGCCGGCTCGGTGCTGACCACCGTGCTCGCCGTGGCCGATCCGAACGTTTTCAGCATCTCGGTGGCCGCCTGGCTGTGGTTCACCGTGCTGTTCGCCAACCTCGCCGAAGCCGTCGCCGAAGGCCGCGGCCGCGCGCAGGCGGAATCGTTGCGGCGCACCAAGACCGAGGCGGTCGCGCGGCGGCTGGTCGACGGCGTCGAAGAGCAGGTGCCGGGCACGGCGCTGCGCATCGGCGACCGGGTCGTGGTCGAGGCCGGCGAGGTCATCCCCGGCGACGGCGATGTCGTCGAGGGCATCGCGACCGTCGACGAATCGGCGATCACCGGTGAATCCGCCCCGGTGATCCGGGAATCCGGCGGCGACCGCTCGGCGGTCACGGCCGGCACGACGGTGCTCTCCGACCGGATCGTCGTGGAGATCACCACCAAGCCGGGCGAAACTTTCGTCGACCGGATGATCGCGCTGGTCGAAGGCGCGCAGCGGCAGAAGACGCCGAACGAGATCGCGCTGACGATCCTGCTGTCCACGCTGACGATCATCTTCCTGCTCGCGGTGGTCGCCCTGCAGCCGATGGCCGGCTACTCCGGCTCGCTGCTGTCGGTGATCACCCTGACCGCGCTGCTGGTGTGCCTGATCCCGACGACGATCGGCGCGCTGCTGTCGGCGATCGGCATCGCGGGCATGGACCGGCTGGTGCAGCGCAACGTGCTCGCCAAGTCCGGCCGCGCCGTGGAGGCCGCGGGCGACGTGGACACGCTGCTGCTGGACAAGACCGGCACGATCACCTTCGGCAACCGGCGCTGCACCGAGCTGCTGCCCGTCGGCGGCGCCGCGCTCGGCGAGCTGGCCGAGGTCGCGCGGCTGTCCAGCCTCGCCGACCAGACCCCGGAGGGCACCAGCATCGTGGCGTACTGCGCCGAGCAGCACGGGCTGCCCACGCGGCCGCGCGGTTCGGAGCTGCAAGCCGAAGAGGTCGCCTTCACCGCGCAGACCCGGATGAGCGGCATCGACATCGACGGCCGGGAGATCCGCAAGGGCGCCACCAGCGCGGTGCGCGCCTGGGCCGGCGGCATCTCGTCCGAAGTGGAGGGACTCACCGAGGAGATCGCCTCGCAGGGCGGCACGCCGCTGGTGGTGGCCGAGCGAAGTGGCGGCGAAACCCGCGTGGTCGGCGTGATCCGGCTGTCCGATGTGGTCAAGCCCGGCATGAAGGAGCGGTTCGCCGAGCTGCGCGCGATGGGCATCCGCACCGTGATGGTCACCGGCGACAACGAGCTCACCGCCAAGGCCATCGCCGCCGAGGCCGGCGTCGACGACTACCTCGCCGAGGCCAAGCCCGAGGACAAGATGGCCCTGATCAAGGCCGAGCAGGAAGGCGGTCGCCTGGTCGCGATGACCGGCGACGGCACCAACGACGCGCCCGCGCTCGCGCAGGCCGACGTCGGCGTGGCGATGAACACCGGCACGGCGGCGGCCAAAGAGGCCGGCAACATGGTCGACCTCGACTCCGACCCGACGAAGCTGATCGAGATCGTCGAGATCGGCAAGCAGCTGCTCATCACCCGCGGCGCGCTGACCACCTTCAGCATCGCCAACGACCTGGCCAAGTACTTCGCGATCCTGCCCGCGATGTTCGTGGCGATCTACCCGCAGCTGGACGCGCTGAACATCATGCGGCTGGCCACCCCGACGTCGGCGATCCTGTCGGCCGTCGTCTTCAACGCGCTGGTCATCATCGCGCTGATCCCGCTGGCGCTGCGCGGGGTCCGCTACCGGCCGACCACGGCGAGCGCGCTGCTGCGGCGCAACCTGCTGGTCTACGGGCTCGGCGGCATCGTCACGCCGTTCCTCGGGATCTGGCTGATCGACCTGGTCATCCGCTTCATCCCGGGCATCGGCTGAGGCACGACTCCCGTTGGGTGGACCGCAGTTTCAATTGAAACTGCGGTCCACCACCCCCCGAAACCGGCAGTTTCAATTGAAACTGCAGACCCGGATCATGACTGAACCGAAGAGGCACTGATGAAAAGCACACTGCTGCGGCAGGCGTTCGCGGGGTTGCGGCTGTTGCTGGTGGCGACCGTCGTGCTCGGCGTGGCGTATCCGCTGGCGATCTGGGGGATCAGCCGGATCCCCGGCCTGCAGGCCAACGCCGAGGGCTCGCAGATCGTGGTGGACGGCAGGGTCGTCGGCTCGTCGCTGATCGGCATCGACCCGGTCCCGGCCGACCCGGCCAACGACCCGTACTTCCACACCCGCCCCGCGGCGTCCGCCGAGGGCGCGCTCGGTCCGGGCGACCCGGCGAGCACCGGCGGCTCCAACCACGGCGGAGCCAGCGAGGACCTTCTCGCCGCCGTGCAGGAGCGGCGCGACGCCATCGCCGCCCGCGAGGGCGTGCGGCCCGAGCAGGTGCCGACGGACGCCGTCACGGCGTCGGGCAGCGGCGTCGACCCGGACATCAGCCCGGCCTACGCGGAGCTGCAGGCGGCCCGGGTGGCTCGCGTCACCGGCATCCCGCTGGAGGAGGTCCGGCGCCTGATCGCCGAGAGCACCAGCGGTGGGATCGTCGCCGAGCGCGTGGTGAACGTGACGACCCTCAACGTCGCCGTCCACCGGGCGAGGTGATGCCGACGGGGTAAGTTGCCTGGTCAGGGCCCGTGCGTACTTTTGGTTGCCATAGCGGCACAAAGTGCGCACGGGCCGGAGGCGGTACTCGGTGAAGGCAACCGCTAATAACAGCGGTTCGTAGGAGAATGGAAGCGTGGCGGACAAGGGGCGAAGGCGCGGCGAGCTGCGGATCTACCTCGGTGCGGCGCCCGGGGTCGGCAAGACGTACGCGATGCTCAACGAGGCGCGGCGGCGCACGGAGCGCGGCACCGACGTGGTCGTCGGTTTCGTGGAGGACCACGGCCGCGCCAAGACCGCCGCGCTGCTCGACGGCCTGGAGGTCCTGCCGCGGCGGCGGGTCAGCCACCGCGGCGTCGAACTCACCGAGATGGACCTCGACGCGCTGCTGGCCCGGAAGCCGGAGGTCGCCATCGTCGACGAGCTCGCGCACACCAACGTTCCCGGCTCCCGCAACGAGAAGCGCTGGCAGGACATCGACGAACTCCTCGACGCCGGGATCAACGTGCTGTCCACGGTCAACGTGCAGCACCTGGAGAGCCTCAACGACGTGGTGGAGACGATCACCGGCGTCCGGCAGCAGGAAACCGTGCCGGACGAGGTGGTGCGCCGCGCCGAGCAGATCGAACTCGCCGACATCACCCCGGAAGCGCTGCGCCGCCGCATGGCGCACGGCAACGTCTACGCGGCGGACCGGGTGGATGCCGCGCTGGGCAACTACTTCCGCACCGGCAACCTGACGGCGCTGCGCGAGCTCGCGCTGCTGTGGCTGGCCGACCAGGTCGACGTGGCGCTGCGCCGCTACCGCGCGGAGAAGAAGATCACCGACACCTGGGAGGCCCGCGAACGCGTCGTGGTCGCCGTCACCGGTGGCCGCGAGAGCGAGACGCTGATCCGCAGGGCACGCCGGATCGCGGCTCGCGCGGGCGCGGAACTCCAGGTGGTGCACGTGCTGCGCGGCGACGGGCTCGCCGGGGCGTCGCCGACCGGCATCGCCCGCGCCCGCAAGCTCGCCGACGCCGTGGGTGCCAGCTTCCACAGCGTCGTCGGCGACGACGTGCCGGAGGCGCTGCTGGAATTCGCCCGGGCGGCCGACGCCACGCAGCTGGTGATCGGCACCTCGCGGCGGTCCCGCTGGGCGCGGCTGTTCGACGAGGGCATCGGCGCCGCCACGGTGCAGAAGTCCGGGCCGATCGACGTGCACATGGTCACCCACGCCGAGGCCGGCGGGCGGCGATTCCTCCGGAAGATCACCAGGAATCCGCTTTCGTCGGCCCGCCAGCTGTGGGGCTGGGTGCTGTCGGTGCTGGTGCCCAGCGCGGTCACCGCGGTGGCCTACTTCTTCGGCGATGTCGCGCTGTCCACGGACGTCGTCGGCTACTTCCTGGCCACCGTCATCGTCGCGCTGGTCGGCGGGATGGCCCCGGCGATAGTCGCCGCACTGCTCTCCGGCGGGCTGCTGAACTTCTTCCTGACGCCGCCGCTGTACACGCTGACCGTGTCCGAGCCGCAGAACCTGGTGACGCTGGTAGCCATGATGATCGTCGGCATGCTGGTGGCGATCATGGTCGACCGGGCCGCGCGGCTGGCGGAGCAGGCCACCAACGCCCGCACCGAAGCCGCGCTGCTCACGTCCTACGCCCGCACCGTGCTCACCCACCCCGATCCGCTGGCGCGGCTGCTGGAGAAGGTGGTGGAGAACTTCGGCCTCACCTCGGCGGCGCTGCTGGAACGCACCAAGGACGGCTGGCACGTGGCGGCCTCCACCGGAGCGCCGACCTGCACCAAACCCGAGCAGTCCGATGTGGACATCGAGGTCAACCCGGACGTCCACCTGGTGCTCAAGCGTCCCGGCAACAGGCCGCTGCCGGCCGCGGAGCGCACCGTCCTGGAAGGCGCGGCCGGGCAGGCGCTGGTCGCGCTGCGCCAGCAGCGGATGGCCGCGGAAGCGCAGGAAGCCCAGCGGCGAGCGGACGCCACCCAGCTGCGCACCGCGCTGCTGTCGGCGGTCGGCCACGACCTGCGCACCCCGCTGGCGTCCATCAAGGCCTCGGTGAGCAGCCTCCGCGCCGCCGACCTGCAGCTGTCCGAAGAGGACACCGCCGATCTGCTCGCCGGCGTCGAGGAATCCTCGGACCGGCTGACCGAGCTGGTGGACAACCTGCTGGATTCCTCCCGGCTGGCGACCGGCGCGATCGCGCCGAGGCTTCGCCCGGTGAGCTACGACGAGGTCGTCGCGGGCGCGCTGGCCGGGCTGGACGGGCGGCAGCACATCGACGTCGACATCGACGAGAGCCTGCCTCCGGTGCTCGCCGACGTCGGGCTGCTGGAGCGCGTGGTGGCCAACGTGGTGCAGAACGCGCTGAAGTACGGGCGAACGAACGGCGACCGGATCAGGGTTCGGGCGAGCGAGCACGCGGCGCGTGTCGAGCTGCGCGTGGTCGACCACGGGCCGGGGCTGCCCGAAGACGCGGCCGAGTCCGCGTTCGCGCCGTTCGAGCGGCTGGGCGAGCACGGCGAGCGCGGCGACACCGGGGTGGCCGGGGTCGGCCTCGGCCTGAGCGTGGCGCAGGGTTTCATGACGGCGATGCACGGCACGATCCAAGCCGAGGACACCCCCGGCGGCGGGTTGACGATCGTGCTCTCACTCCCGGTGGTCGCCGCTGACGGACAGGGGAAACGATGACGAGGGTCCTGGTTGTCGACGACGAGCCGCAGCTGCTGCGCGCCTTGCGGATCAACCTGACCGCGCGCGGCTACGAGGTGCTGACGGCCACGGACGGGTCGTCCGCGCTGCGCGCGGCCATCGACGGCAAACCCGATGTGGTGATCCTCGACCTCGGCCTGCCGGACATGGACGGCAACGAGGTGATCGCGGGGCTGCGCGGCTGGACGACGGTGCCGATCATCGTGCTGTCCGCGCGCACGGACTCCACGGACAAGGTGCACGCCCTGGACGCCGGGGCGGACGACTACGTGACGAAACCGTTCGGCATGGACGAGCTGCTGGCGCGCCTGCGCGCGGCGGTCCGGCGCGCCAGCACCAGCGAGGCGGCCGACGAACCGGTGGTGGAGACCGCGACGTTCACGGTGGACCTGTCGGCGAAGAAGGTGCTGCGCGAAGGCATCGAGGTGCACCTGACGCCGACCGAGTGGGGCATGCTGGAGGTCCTGGCCCGGAACCGGGGCCGCCTGGTGGGCCAGAAGCAGCTCCTCAAGGAGGTCTGGGGACCCCAGTACGCGAACGAAACCCACTACCTCCGCGTCTACCTCGCCCAACTCCGCCGGAAGCTGGAACTGGACCCCAGCCACCCCCGCCACCTGATCACCGAAGCGGGCATGGGCTACCGCTTCGAACCGTGACCTCCGGACCTCAGGCGCGGAACCGAGCCTGAGGTCCGATCACCAACCTCGCTCGATGGAGCTAGGCGCCGACGGTCTGGCTGTGGTACTTCATCTGCTCGTCGGAGCGGACGACCTTGTTGGAGTCGTGCATCGACGGCGCGAGCAGGTCCACGGTCTCGACGACGCCCCGCCCAGGAACTTCGATCACGCCCCGATCTCCGGGGAAGTACCGGGGATCGAGGGCGTTCGGGGACCAGACGTCGTAGCGGCACCCCTGGGTGAGCAGCATGATCCAGTTCGGTTCCAGGTGGTTGAGCCGAACCATGAACAGCGCGTAGAACAGGTTCGCGCTCTTCTCCGTGTAGGTGTTGGCGCCCACTGTCACCCACACCTGCACGTCGTCGCCGATCACCTGCCAGGTCACCCGCGCGTCCAGCGCGCCTGGCTCGCCGGTCTCGGGATGCTTGGCCCACACCCGGACCAACCGGGACACCGGAGCTCCCCCCTGCGGTGTCGGTTGCATGTTTCCTCCTCTTGGACGTTCGGTTGGTCAGAGCCTGCTGCGAAGCAGGTTTTCCCGTTCGACGAGCCGCGATAGCTCGCTGCGGATCTCAGCCGCCCTCGCGGGCGGTGGCCCCTCGTCCAGGGCTTGGGAGAGCTTTTCCTTGACCCCTTCGATGGACCGCAGTTCTTGCAGAAGATCGGCCTCGGTGCGAGGTAGCGGCTCGGATGGCGGTTCTGGGCGTGGTGGCGCCTCCGGTTCGTGCGGATGGGGATCCGGCGCGTCGTGCGGATCGGGCCGGTGGCCGTCGTCCATCCAGCTGTCGGGCATGTCGTCGTCCCAGTCCGGCCTCGGGCGGCCCGGCGTGTCCGTGCCGGGGCTGTACGACGGTTCCGGCGGTGGTTCGGGCGGGCTGCCCTGCGGGCCGAAGGGCTTGTCGTGTTCCGGGACGTGGTTGTCGTACGGGTTCGACGGGGCCTCTGGGAAGGGGCGGTCCGTGGGCAGCGAGTCGTAGTCGCCCCACGGCAGCGGGTTGTCGGGCGCTTCCGGGGCGTGCCGGGCGGCGTCGCCGAGGCGGTCCGCCGTTCTGGCCACGTCGGTGGCTTTGCCCAGGTCACCGAGGCCTTCACCGATCTTGCCTGCGATCTTGGTGGCCCTGGTGGCCACGCCGGCGCCGCCGAAGGCCGAGGCGACCGCGTCCGGGGCCATCGAGCCGAGGGCCTTCGCCGGGTTCTGCCTCCAGCCGTCCACGTCGACGACCGTTTTGACCGCCTGGTAGGGGTTTTCGACCACGGACATGATCGTGGTCGAGGCGGCCTTGTCGAACGCGGCCTTGCCTTCGGGGTCGATGCCCCACATGCCGGGCTGGCTGTAGAGGAAGGCCTCCCCGAGGCCCCAGAGGCCCGTGCCCACGCCCACGACGCCCTCGACGGCGCCCGCGCCGAAGTCGTAGAGCAGATCCCCCGCTCCTTGGAAACCGTCGACGAGGTTCGCGCCGATCTGCGCGAGCTTGCTCGGCTTCGCCGGCGCGGCCTGGACCGCTTCCAGGACGATCCGGGTGGCCCGCTCGTCCGCCGCCTGCACGGCAGCCTTGGCCGCGGCGATCTGGGCCTCGGCCCGGGCCCGAACCTCGGCGTTGGGATCGGCGAACGCGCTCGGCGCGACGTCCGAACTCCCGGATTCGTACGCCTTGACCGCCGCGTTGTGCTGCTTCGCCGCGGCCAGGGACGCCTCGTTCGCGCGGTCGAGTTCCTCCTTGGCGCGCGCGGCCTTCTCCTTCTCCTCGGCGAGGACCTTCTGGTAGTCGAGAACGGCCTTGCCCGCGTCGCCGAACGCGTCGGCCGCCGCCAACCACTCCGCCGGGGCCTTGTCGAGGTAGCTCTCCCGGAAGGCGTCGCCCGCCTGGCCGGTCCAGCCGCCGGAGTCGATCGACTTGATGCCCTGACCGGCGCGGTCGAACGCGCCGCCGAGCTTGGTCAGGTGTTCGCCGACTTCGGCGACCGTAGCCGGATTGCCCGGGATGACGTCCTGTGCGACCACCCCGGCCATCTGGCCGAGCTTGTGCAGCTCGTGCCCGGCCTCCGCGACGTCCTGATCGAAGGTGGTGCTGTTGCTGACCATCAGCCCTCTCGCAACGTCTCGACGAGCTTCTGCTGCGCCTCGGCATCCATCTGCTGGTAGGCGGCGCGCGCCTCGCCGAGCGCGTCCACGGCGGCGTTGCCGTCTTCGACCAGGTACCGGATGCCGAATTCCCAGGCGTCGCCGAAAGCCAGCAGCGCGGCGCCGAGCGAGCCGGGCCCGATGTGCGGGGCCGAGTCCAGCATCTTCTCGCGCACGCCCATGCCCTGCGCCCCAGCGGTTGCGAATCCCCACCCGGCCATCTCGCCGAGCTCGGCCACGGCGTCCCGGATGCCCGATTCGGCGCTCTCCAGGGCGCCCACGTTGACGGTGAAACCGTTGTGCGCCATCACCTTCCGCTTTCAGTCAGTGCGAATTCGTCGGGCACGAGCCCGCGAACCGGCGCGAGCGCGGTGCCGTGCTCGCTGCCAGGATCGAGGACCAGTCCGGTGCCCCTGGGCAGCGCGGGAAGGCACTGGTCGATGAGCTCGGCGCCGGTCAGCTCGCCGTAGCGCACGGTGTCGGCGCCGCGGCCGGCGGCGCGGTAGAACTCGGCCATCCGGCTCAGCGAGGTGAACACCCCGAGCCAGGACAGCTCGCCGTCGCGCCCGGTCGGCAGCGCGAACCCACCGTCCTCATCGGACACCGCCACGTAGACCGTGGTGCCGCGCAGGGCGGCGGCGAGCTGCGCGATGGTCGCCTGGCCGGTGCGGAACAGGCGCAGGCCGTCGAGCAACTCGGCGGCGGGCTCCGGCTCATCGAAGATCGAACCGGTCAGCCGAAGTGCGCCCTGGCTGGGAAAACCCGTGCCAGGACGGCATTGTGCAAGCGTCATGGAGCCACGCCTCCCCAACGTGGATCATGGAATCAACGGGGCGGAACAGTACCCAAGCGAGCAGGTGCCGATTGCCCATTTGATCATTACGTACCGTGTCGAGAAGATCACGGTCCGGGTTGCTCCGTCCGGCGGTAAGCGGCCCGTGCGTACTTTGTGTCGCTATGGCAGCACAAAGTACGCACGGGCGGTGATGCGCCTGGTCAGCGGGCCGCGAGGTCGGCCTCGACCTGGGCGATGGCCTCGTCGAAGGCGCGCCGGAACGCCGCTACCTCCCACGGGTGCAGGCGGAAGGACTCGGTGTCGTCCGGCCCGCACACCTCCAACTCGCCCGCCCCGACGCCGATCGAGCACACCGCGAGCTCCCCGCGCGAATCCCGGCACCGCAACAACCACTCCCGCTGCGGCCGCGACTTGAACTACGAGCCCCTGGTTGTTCCTGGTTTGCTGCAAACGCCGGAGTACACGAGGGCGATCATCGACGCGACCGGCCAGTTGAGTCCTCGGGAAGTTGATTCGCTGGTATCTGCGCGGATGGCTCGGCAAGGCCTCCTCGACAAGGAGGAGCCGGTTCGCCTGCACGCGATCATCGAAGAGACCGCCCTGACCCGTCCGGTCGGTCGGTCGCTCGAGCGACAGCTTCGGCATCTTCAAGCCCTCATGGGGTGATCGCCGCATGCCATCATGCAGACATGAGTCCTCGTGGCCTATCTGCTGCAGTCTGGCGCAAGTCGAGCCGCAGTACTGCAAGTTCGAACTGCGTGGAAGTCGCATTTGTCAGGGAAGCGTGGCAGAAGTCCAGTCGCAGCGTTTCCGGTTCCAACTGCGTGGAAGTTGCCTTCGTTGGGGACGCGTGGCGGAAGTCCAGCCGTAGCTCTACGACCGCCAACTGCGTCGAGATCGCTCGGCAGGACGCTGTCGTCGGGGTTCGGGACTCGAAGGATCCAGGTGGCGGTGTGCTGGTCTTTTCCGCCGCTCGGTGGGCCGACTTCGTCGATGGGCTCATGCGGGTCCGCGCATAGGCCCGTTGGGTTGGTGTGAAGTTTTCAAGAGTTGGTGCGGGGCGGGAAGTCGCGCTGCTAGGGTCGGCCTTCGACCGGGTGATCAGACGCCGCGACCTGGGGGTTTCCCGCGATGACGACGCCAGCACCACCTCCGCCGCCGGTTCCTGGGGGCGCCGGTCAGACCATCACCGTCAACAAGGACAACGTCCTCGAAGTGCGCAAGGTCATCCTCGCGGCGGCCGAGGACGCGCGCCTCAAGCTGTTGGCGCTGCTGCCGAGCCTGATCGTCAGTGCCCCCGCCAGCGACGCCATCAGCACGACGTCCGCGTCGGTTTGGTCCGCGAATCTGGTTGGGAACCAGGATTCCCACTACGCGCGTCTCATGCAGTACGTGACCAACGTCTTCGATCTTGGGCAACAACTCGAAGAAGCGGCCAAGCAGTACGGCTACACAGATGACGAGATCGCTTCATCGTTCAACATGCAGCAGAGGCAGATGTGAGGGGTAGTCCCGTGCGGTTGCGTCTCGGGTTCGGGTTGATCGCATTGGCCGCCGCAGCCGCGTTGACCGGCTGCACGGTGAACGGTCCGGATACCGACGAAACGAGCTCGGCTCCGACCACGGCAGCCACGAAGCCGGAGACATTTTCGCTGAACCTGCCGCAACGCCCCAGAGATCTGCAGATCGCGGGCAAGCAGGATGCGGACATCTGCACCTGGTTGACGTCTGATCAGAAGGCGAAGCTGGAAGCCGGAGGCGGTCGGCCGGTCGTCAAGAACGGCAATAACTACAACGGCTGCAGCTTCCTCGGCCAATCGGGGAAGGCGCAGTTCGGGATTTCGCTCCGGGTGGTGCCCGAGGGCTTGGACGCCTTCGCGTCGAAGATCGCGGCCGTGCAGGCGAAGACCGCGACGACGTATGAGGTCAACGGTTTCGGCGCAGTGCAAGGGCAGATCCCGGGCGCTGAGAGCCTCGGTTGCTCGGTGTTCGTCGACGCAGCCGAAGGGCAGACGCTCTACGCGGAACTGGGTCTCACCACTCCCGGCGGCATGAACAACGACCAGATGTGCGAGCGGGCGAAGCAGGCCGCCGAGGCGGCCGTGACGACCTTGCAGGGTAGCTAGGGGGAGTCGTGACCAGCATCGATCCGATCCGGGACATCCGGTTCGAGGGGATGGACATCCCCCAGCTCCAAGAATGGATCACCCAGATCAAGCAGGGGCGCGGCGCGGAGTCGATGCAGGGCGCGGTGCGCGCGCTGGACGAGTGCGTGCAGGTGGTCGTCGATCTCGACGAGACGCTGCGACGCGAGCTCGGCAAGCTGCAGATCGCGTGGGAGGGCAACGCCGGGAGCCTCGCGGCGGCGGCGACCCAGCAGCAGTCGGTCTTCATGGCCGACGCCCCGGATCCGCTGAAGGCGTCCGCGGACAGCGTCGACGCGCAGGGCCGGGGCTACGAGTCCGCCCGCAACGGGCTGCCGAACAACGACGAGCTCAAGCACAAGCAGTCGGAGAACGCGCTCGAATGGGCCGGCGGTGCCTTCGGCTACGAGAGCGACTACGACGAAGAAGCCAAGAACATCGAGGGCCAGAAGCAGGCCGCGCAGGCCGCGCTCAGCTCGTACCGCAACACCTCGGTCAGCCAGGCCGATTCGTACCAGCCGCTGCCCGAGATGCCGCCCGCCACGGTGTCCGCGCAGTCGGCGTCCGGGACGAGCATGCCGAGCGTCGGCGTGGGTTCGGTCGGCGGCGGCTACTACGGCGGCGGCTCGGCGGTCGACGGGGGCACGCCCGGTGTCGTGGGCGGCGGGAACGTCGGCAGCGGCAACATCGGTGGCGGAATCAAGCGCGGCGATGGCGTGGGTGCGCAGGATCCTGGTGACCGCAGCGGCACGGGTCGGCACCCGGACGAGCGCGAGACCGGCGGCGAGGCGGACCAGACGCCGGAGGCCGCCGCGACGAGCAGCGGCATCAACCCCGGCACGGTGCTCGGCATCGCCGCAGGTGGTGCGGCGGTCGCGGGTATCGGTGCCTACGCCGCGAGCAGGATGCTCGGTGGTCGCGGCCCGGCTGCGGCATCGGCCGGCGGTGGCTCGGCTTCCGGGCTGAGCCGAGGCGGTTCGTCCGGCATCGGCGGCGGGCCCGGCGACACGATGGCCGGGCGTTCCGCGGGCAACACGCCGGGCAGCCGCCCGGCGGCCGGTTCGATGATGGGACCGGCGGCGACCCGCGGCGAGAAGCGCAGCGAAGACGCGGAGCACGAGAACAAGTACGTCGCCGACGAAACCCCGTTCGACGACGAGCGGCTGGTCGCGCCGCCGGTGCTCGGGCACTTCGAGCCCGACGACGAAGCCGACGACGAATCCCCGGACGACGAGCCGAAGAAGCGGGACTGACGTTGCGCCCTGGAGCAGAAGCCGATCCGATCGTGCTGTCCGCATTGGAATTCGATGTGGTCTGCGAGGCGGAGAAGCTCACCGAGCGTCGGCACATCATCCTCAACGTGCCGAGCCCGGGAGCGACCTACTCGGAGCGCGCGCAGCTCGTCGCGGACGTGTGGGCCGGGCTCCGCGAGCGCCGCCTGGCGGAGCCCCACCGCGACCGGCTCGACGTCGACTTCGCGGACCTGCTGGGCCTGCTGGACCGGCCGCAGCGCAGCATCGACGTGCGGATCTGGGCGGACCGGTCGATTCGCGCCCTGGCGTCGGCGAACGGCGGCACCGGCCTGCTGACCATTGTGGACGGCGACATCGTCGAGCTGACCCCGATCCGGGCGAGCTCGCTGGTGGAGGCGGCGGTGTCGGTGGCGGGCGACATGCCGCCGGGACCGGGCCGAGCGGTGAGCCTGCCCAACGAGGTCCTCCGCGAAGCCAGTGACTACGCGGGCCCGAACAACCCGCTGCTGTTCACCGACGAACTCCGGGCCCTGGGCATCGCCCCGGACGACGCGGCGGACGTGGCGAACATGGCGGACGGAATGGGAATCCGGGGCCAGTTCGGCGTGGAGGTCTGCCCGAACCGAGGCGGCAGGCCGGAGCGGGCGAACCGGGTGGTGGCGTTCCACGACACGGACAAGGGCCGCTACAGCCACGTGGTCCGCCCCAGCGGAGACGGCCGCCGCTGGAGCACGATAGCCCCGGCGGACAACGCGAGGATCGCGGAGTACGCCCGAGAACTCCTCGCCGAGGTCTGGGACGACTGAGAAAACCGGCTCGCCGATCGGGCACGAGCGGGAACCATCGGCGGCTTGGAACCGTCGTACCCAAGAACGGGAGGTACTGCGGGATGAGTTTTGGTCGGCATCAACCCGACGACTGGGAATACGACGACACCGATTGGCTGGCTCAGGCCGAACCGACCCGGGCATCGACGGCCGCCGACACCGTGGTGGGACAGGACCCGTCCGGCGTCGTCTCCGTCAGCTCGACTTTCGACGCCGAGGTCGTGTCGGTGGCGTTGGCGGACAACTGGCGTCAGGTCGTCGACCCCCGGCAACTGCACGTCTGCGTCGTCGCGGCCGCGAACGCGGCAACGATGCTGGCGCTGGGCAAGAAGCTGGAGTCGGCGGACCTCGAAGGGACCGATCAACCCCAAGCCGCACCCGGTTACGACGATTCGCCGCTGAGCTCGCAGGACATCACCAGGCTGCTCGACGAGGTCACGGCGGATCTGAACGCTTTCACGCAACAGCTCACCGCCATCGCCGACCAGACCGCCACCGCGGAAAGCCCCGGCCGCAACGTCAGCGGCACGGCCCAGCGAGGTCAGATCCTGCAACTGTCGCTCGACCCGAACTGGGCCTCCGCGGCGCGGAACTCGGAGATCGAGACCGAGCTCGCATCGTTGCTCGCAACGCTGCAGAGCAAGTCGACGCCGACGGATCTGGCGGGCGGGCCGCGCAGTCGCGCGATCGACGAGTTGAACGATTTGGCGTCCAATCCGCAGCTTCTTCTCCGGCGACTCGGGCTCGGTTCCTGACCGGTCGATGTCGTCGCACGCATGGAGGTGAGAAACGATGACCAGTGCTGGAATCGGCGTGGCGTTGGAGGCGATGCGCTCCGACGCCAAGACCTGGGACACGGCCGCCGGGGACCTCGAAGGCCCGCTGAACACGATCGGAACGTTGCAGATCGACCCGGCTTCCTTTTCGATGTGGGCGGTCGACCGGGGGGTCGACAAGACCTATGACGAGGCGCGGAGCGCGCTGGAGGACATGCTGAAGCAGGCTGCCGACTACTTCCGCGAGATCAGCTCGGACCTGACCGAAGCGGCCGCGCAGTACGAGCGCGACGACGAGCAGGGCAAGCACGGAATCCAGAACGCGTACTGAATCCGGGGATGGCAATGACGAACACCCTCGTCGCGCAGGCGAGCGACAAGTCCAACGACCTCAACGAGAAGATCCAGGACTTCTTCAACAAGGTCAACGACCTGATGAGCTGGGTGCCGGACTTCCTCTCGTACCTCATCGAGCCCATCAAGCAGGGCATGCAGGCGCTGGCCCAGAAGGTCCAGGAGTTCTGGGACCGGATCACCCAGCTCTTCGAGCAGCCCGGTGACTCGGACAAGCTGCGGGAAACCAGCGACAAGTGGGCCACCGAGGTCGGCGACAAGACCGGGGAGATCGCCGGCGACATCAACCTGCAGAAGCTGAAGGCCAACGTCGAGTGGACCGGCAAGGCGGCCGAGGCGTACAAGGCGCTGGTTCCGGCGCAGGGCGACGGGCTTTCGTCGGTCAAGCTGATGGCGATGCAGATCCGCAGTTCGCTGAACAGCCTGGCGAACGCGTTGGATGCGTTCTGGCTCGCGATCGGCGTCGCCCTGGGCGTGTTCGTCGTCGGTGCCGTGGGCGCGATCGCGGCGGCCTGCACCGTCGTGGGCATCCCGGCGGCGATCGGCGCGATCGCGACCGCGGCGGGCGTGTCCATCGGGTTGGTGACGACCGCGATCATCTCGATGAACAGCTTCACCACCACCATCGAGACCGAGCAGACCGCGATCAAGCAGAAGATCACCGACCTCGGCGACAAGTGGTCGCGCTCGGACCAGGACCTGTCCGACGGGAGTGTGAGCGACGGCGACGGATCGGATTGGAAGGTCACCCAGTGACCGTCCACCGGCCGTACTGGGAGCACGTCCCCGTACCGGACGACGTCGCGCGCAGGATCAGATCAGGCGCGGTGCGGTTCGGTGCGGGTTCGCTGGTGCTCAGCTTGGTGGCGGGGATCGCGATCCTCGTGCTGGGGTTCGGCCTGCCGACCGCGCACCACCCGATTTCCGGCATCGCCGTCATGCTCGGCGGTATCTCGGCGTTCTTCCACTTCTTCTCCAGCATCACGGTCATTTCCGGGCGGTCCTACGTCAAGAACGGTCAGCTCAACAAGACGGCTGCCGGTAAGGCATGCCGGTTGCTGGCCGTCTTCTGGGGCGGGACCATCGCGACGTCGCTGGGCAGCTGCGGCCTGCTGGCCATGGTCATTCGCTCGTCCGGGCGCTCGTCGGTCCTCCCGGAGGTGCAGTACACGCCAGCGATCATCGGCTACCTGCTGCTCCTGCTGGTGCCATGCGCGCTGTCCGCGGTCAACTTCTTCATCGGCCGCCACCTGCTGCGCCCTGCCGCGTAGCACCAAGCACCGGCAGTTCGATCTCGCCGGAGGCGATCGCTCGGGAATTTGCCGCGGCCGCGGGTTCGGGCCCGCGTAGCCTGGGCGACGGCTGTGCGGAGGTGCGAGTTGGTCGGGTATTCGGAGTTGGTCGAGCGGGCTCGGGCGCTGGCCGGCAGCGGGCAGCGGCGGATCTTGGGGATCGCCGGGGCTCCCGCGGCCGGGAAGGGGTTCGTAGCCCGGCGGGTCGTCCGGGAGCTCGGCGGTTCCGCCGTTCTCGTGCCGATGGACGGTTTCCACCTGGCCAACTGCCAGCTGCGGCGGCTCGGGCGGGCCGACCGGAAAGGCGCTCCCGACACCTTCGACGCCGCCGGGTACGTCGCGCTGCTCCGGCGGATCCGGGAAGGCGGGCCCGGCACCGTTTACGCCCCCGAGTTCCACCGGGAGATCGAGGAGTCCTACGCCGGGGCCATCGCCGTCGATCCCGATGTGCCGCTGGTGATCACCGAGGGCAATTACCTGCTGCTGGATTCGCCGCCGTGGTCGGCGGTCCGGGAACTGCTCGACGAGGCGTGGTTCCTCGCGCCCGATGACGATGTCCGGGTGCGGCGGCTCATCGATCGGCACATCGGTTACGGGCGGACTCCCGAGGAGGCCGAGGAATGGGTGCACCGCAGCGATGAGCGCAATGCCGCCATCATCTCGGCCAGTCGGGGCCGGGCCGATCTGGTCGTCGTCGGCGACCCCGAATGATTCCCCGAATTGCGTCTGAATGAGGTTTTTCCAACCTCGTTTTGCGTGGCGGTGCGGGTAGCGGCCCCCCTGCGGGAGTTACAGAGGCTTCCTGGTCTGTGGGTGCCCCTCCTGATGTATGTCCAATACACGGCGGAGGGTCCGTCCTCGCCGAGGGAACCCCGGAGGGGTGGGCACCGTGAACCCGCGGCGGTGCCAGTGTCGTAGGTGGGCTATGCGCCTTCGGCGCATGCGACACCTCATCGACGTGTGGCTTTGCGACCCGCGGTTGCGGGCCGACCAGGATGAAAAAGGCTCAATAAGTTTCATAAACAGCACGATTCCGTGACGATGGGTGCACGGGTGGACGCGCAGCGTCAGCGCTCGGCGAGTTCCGCCCGCACGTCGTCGGGGATCCGGCCGGTGTGGTCGATGGGCGTCCACGGCTCGCTGCGGACCCACTGGGAGCCGCAGCCGCGGCAGGCCAGCAGCGGAAACCCGTTGAGCTCCTTGGGCGTCCGATGCCACGAGCACAGCGACCGGCACGCGTGGACGGCCAGCGTCACGCGTCGTCCCCGGCCGATTCCCACTCGGTGGTGTCCGTCGGCACCGGGTCCTCGGTGGTGGTCGTCGTCGGGATCGGCTTGCTCGTCGTCGGCGGCTTGGTGGGGGTCGTCGTCGGCCGCGTCGGCGGCGCGGGCTGCTCCGGCGGCGGCGGAACCGGGAAGTCGCCGGGGAGTTCGGTGCTCGTCAGCGTCGTCGACGACGTGGTCCGGCTGGCGGTAGTGGACGTCTCCGAGGTCGCGCTGCTGCTCAGCGGCGGCGGGGGCAGCAGCGGCGGCGGCGTGGTGTACGTGTCCGCCGGCCGCGAGGTGGCGGTCGGCTTCAGCGTGAAGTCCGGCGTCGCCTCGTCGTGCTGCTGCGCGCCGGCGACCATCGCGGCGGTCGTCGCGAAGACGGTGGCCACCGCGATGCCGGACGCGGCCAGCATCACCAGCTGCTTCGGCCGGGCATCCGGGTCTTCCGGCAACATCGGGTCCATTGCGTGCCCCACTCGTCGGCTCGTCGGGCGGCCTGGGCCGGGTGCCCCGAAACCCCGGGCTCCCAGCCGAATCGGGCGGATCATACCGGCAGCCCGAGCAAGCGCGGTCGTCGATGCGAGCCAACACCGCGCGCGCGGCGGCCGTGCGGCATCATGCCGGGCGTGACCGATTCGCAACAGGCACGACTGACCGCTTGGGTGCACGGGCGGGTGCAGGGCGTGGGTTTCCGCTGGTGGACGCGTTCCCGGGCGCTGGAGCTCGGCCTGGTGGGCAGCGCGACCAACCGGCCGGGGAGCCGGGTCGAGGTGGTCGCCGAAGGGCCCCGCGAGGCCTGCGCGAAGCTCCTGGCGGCGCTGCGCTCCGGCGAAACCCCGGGGCACGTCGACCACGTCGCCGAGCAGTGGTCCGAGCCCAAGGGCGGGCTGACCGGTTTCATCGAGCGCTAGCAACGGTTTCGCCTGGTCGGAAGCCGTGCGTACTTCGTGTCGCGATAGCAACCAAAAGTGCGCACGGGTCCGGGGCGAGCCGGGCGTTGATCTCCAAGTGCCCGGTGCGCGGGGAAAATCGCCGCAACCAGCGGTTCTGCGCAGTCGCGAGGGGCCGCAGCGGTAGGCTTCACCGGATGTGACCGCCGGTGAACCGGACGAAACACGGGAAGGTCGATCGCAGCCGTGCACCTGAAGAGCCTGACGCTGAAGGGGTTCAAGTCCTTCGCCTCGGCCACCACGCTGCGCTTCGAACCCGGCATCACCTGCGTCGTCGGCCCCAACGGCTCGGGCAAGTCCAACGTGCTCGACGCGCTGCGCTGGGTGATGGGCGAGCAGGGCGCCAAGGATCTGCGCGGCGGCAAGATGGAGGACGTGATCTTCGCGGGCACCGCGGGCCGCGCCCCGCTGGGCCGCGCCGAGGTCACGCTGACCATCGACAACTCCGACGGCGCGCTGCCGATCGAGTACACCGAGGTCTCCATCACCCGCCGGATGTTCCGCGACGGCGCCAGCGAGTACGAGATCAACGGCAACACGTGCCGGCTGATGGACGTGCAGGAACTGCTGTCGGACTCCGGCATCGGCCGCGAGATGCACGTCATCGTCGGGCAGGGCCAGCTGGCCAGCATCCTGCAGGCCAAGCCGGACGAGAACCGCAGGCTCATCGAAGAGGCCGCGGGCGTGCTCAAACACCGCAAGCGCAAAGAGAAGGCGCTGCGCAAGCTCGACGCGATGCAGGCCAACCTGACCCGGTTGACTGACCTGACCAGCGAGCTGCGTCGCCAGCTCAAACCGCTCGGCAAGCAGGCCGAGATCGCCCGCAAAGCGGCGACCGTGCAGGCCGACCTGCGGGACTCCCGGCTGCGCCTCATCGCCGATGACCTGATCACCGCGCGCGCCGACCTGGCCCGCGACGAAGCGGACCAGGAAACCGCGCGCGCCAAGCGCACCGAGGTCGAGCGCGCCCTGCAGTTCGCGCAGTCCGAGGAGAAGACCCTCGAAGAGCAAGTCGCCGCGGACGCGCCGAGGCTGACCCGCGCGCAGGAGACCTGGTACCGGCTGTCGGCGCTGGAGGAGCGGCTGCACGGCACGCTGCGGCTGGCCGCCGAGCGCCACCGGCATCTGACGGCGCAGACCGAGGAGCACCGCCCCGGCCGCGACCCGGATCAGCTCGATGCCGAGGCGGAAGAGGCCGCGGAGCAGGAGATCGAGCTCCGCGAGCAGGTCGAAGAGGCCCGCGAGGTGCTCAACGAGGTCGTGCTGCGCCGCTCGGAGCTGGAATCCGCGCTGAAGCAGGCCGAACAGGCGCACCTCGCCGCGGTGCGGGCGATCGCCGACCGCCGCGAGGGCGCTGCCCGGCTGTCCGGCCAGGTCGAATCGCTGCGCAGCAAGGTCAGCGACACGGCCGACGAGATCGAGCGGCTGTCGGATTCGCTGGAAGAAGCCACCGGTCGGGCCGAGGAAGCGGAGCGCGCGCAGGCCGACGCGGAGGAGGAGAGCGGCGGCTACGACTCCGACGACGCCGGACTGCAGGAACGCCGCGAAGGCGCAGCCGAAGCGCGCGATGCGGCGCGCGCCCGCGTCGAGGAGCTCGTGAAGGCCGAGCGGACCGCGGAGCGGGAGATCGCGTCCTGGAAGGCGCGAGTCGAAGCGCTGTCGATGGGCTTGCAGCGCAAGGACGGCGCCGGCGCGCTGATGTCGGCGGGGGACCGGGTGCCGGGCCTGCTCGGCACGGTCGCGGCGCTGCTCAGCGTCGAGCCGGGCGCGGAGGCCGCACTCGCCGCAGCGCTGGGCGCGGTCGCCGACGCCGTCGCCGTTCGCGGTGTCACGGACGCGGTGACGGCCCTGGAACTGCTCAAGGCGGACGAGGCGGGCCGTGCCGGACTGCTCATCGGTTCCGCCGTGGACGTCGACCGATCGGGCTGGCCGCAGCTGACCGGCTCGGCGCGCTGGGCGGTCGACCTGGTCACCGCGCCTGACGGGCTGCGCGGGGCCGTGGCCACGGCGCTCGACAAGGTCGCGGTCGTCGGCGAGCTGACCGACGCCCGGGAACTCGTGCAGCGCCATCCCGAAGTCCGCGCCGTGACGGCGAACGGCGACGTGCTCGGCGTGCACTGGGCGATCGGTGGTTCCGAAGACCGGCAGAGCACCATCGAGGTGCAGGCCGCCGTCGACGAAGCCGAACGCGAACTCGCCGCCGCCGGGCGACGCCTGGAGCAGCACTCAGCGGCGCTGGAAGGCGCGCGAGCCGAAGAAGAAGCGCGGCGCGCCGAAGTGCGGGCCGTGCAGGAGCAGATCAACGACGCCAAGGTGCGGCGAGCCCGCAGCACCGAACGGCTTTCCAGCCTGCAACGCGCCGCCCGCGCCGCCGGCGCCGACGTCGACCGGATCCGGCAGCAGCGGGTGAAGGTCGAGCAATCCCGCGAACAAGCCCTGGTCAAGCTCGCCGAACTCGAAGAGCGGCTGAGCGTCGTCAAGTCCGAACAGGACGAAGCGGCGGAGCCGGACACCGGCGAACGCGACCGGCTGGGCACCGAGCTCAACGCCATGCGGCAGCAGGAAATGGACGCCCGCCTCGGACAGCGCACCGCCGAGGAGCGCGCCCGGGCCGTGCAAGGACGCGCCGACCAGCTACGCCGCGCAGCGCGCCATGAGCGCGAAGCGCGTGCTCGCGCGGAGGCGGCGCGCAAGGCCCGGGAACGCGCAGCGCGCGTGACCCAGGCCGTGGTCACCGGGGCCGAGACGGCGCTGGAGCGCATCGCGCGATCGCTGAGCGCCGCGACGGAGGAGCGGGACGTCGCGCAGGCGAAGCAGAGCGAGCACGAGCAGGCGCTCGGCGCCTTGCGAGCGCGCGTGCGCGAGCTCAGCGGGGAGCTGGAGAAGCTGACCGATGCGGTGCACCGCGACGAAGTCGTGCGTGCGGAGCAGCGGTTGCGCATCGAGCAGCTGGAAACCAAGATCATCGAGGATTTCGGGATCGGCCTGGACGACCTGGTCGACGAGTACGGGCCCACCGTGCCGATTCCGCCCGGCCCCGCCGAGATCGCCGAGTACGAGGCGGCCAAGGAGCGCGGAGAGGACGTCAGCCCGCCGCCGCCGATGCCGTTCGACCGGGCCACCCAGGAGCGCCGCGCCAAGCGCGCCGAGAAGGACCTCTCCTTGCTGGGCAAGGTGAATCCGCTGGCGCTGGAGGAGTTCGCCGCGTTGGAGGAGCGCTACAAGTTCCTCTCCACCCAGCTGGAAGACCTCAAGGACAGCCGCCGCGACCTGCTCAGCGTGGTCAAGGAGGTCGACGACAAGATCCTGGAGGTGTTCGCGTCCGCCTTCTACGACGTGGCCGCGGAGTTCGAGACCGTCTTCAAGGTCCTGTTCCCCGGCGGCGACGGGCGGCTGACGCTCACCGACCCCGAAGACATGCTGACCACCGGCGTCGAGGTCGAGGCCCGGCCGCCGGGCAAGAAGGTCAAGCGGCTGTCGCTGCTCTCCGGCGGGGAGAAGTCGCTGACCGCGGTGGCCATGCTGGTGTCCATCTTCCGCGCCCGGCCGTCGCCGTTCTACGTGATGGACGAGGTCGAGGCGGCGCTGGACGACACCAACCTGCGGCGCCTGATCACGCTGCTGGACCAGCTCCGCGAGACCTCGCAGCTGATCATCATCACGCACCAGAAGCCGACCATGGAGATCGCCGACGCCCTGTACGGCGTGACGATGCGCGGCGACGGCATCACGCAGGTGATTTCCCAGCGCCTGCGCGGCAATTCCGGCAAACAGCGCAAGGACGACGCACCCGACGCGCCGCCCGAAGGCGACGTCGCCGCGGTGCTGGACGGCTCGGCGGCGCCGGAAAGCGTTGCGGGAGAGCCGGATCCGGCACCCGAGGATCAGGCCGACGTGCCGAGGGCGTAGCCGACGCCGAAGGCGACGAGCGCCGCCACCAGCGCGAAGCCGAACACCACCGACCAGCCCGGCCGGACCGGCGCCCCGCGGGCCGGCTTCGGATCCCGCGGTGAAATCCACTGCGGCGCAGCACGATTCCACAACTCCGGCCGCCCCAGCTCGGTCCGGCACGCCGCGCACTCCGACAGGTGGGTGCGCACCGTCAGCCATTCGACGTCGCTGAGCACGCCCGCCGAATAGGCGTTGAGCTTCGCCCGCAGATCCGCATGATCCTGCACCGCAGCCCCCATCCGCAGCCTCGGTGATCGCTTGGGTAGATCATCGACCCGTGGCGACTCCCGCTGAAGCCCCGGGGGGCGGGCAATGGTGTCGTCGGCCACCTCGGTTCAACCTCCGGAACGGTATGCGGGACGATGTTTCCGCGGTCCGGCGTCGATCCTCGGGGGCAGATGCCGACCGGACACCGGGCGCGGAGTTCCCGCATCACCCCGAGTGCGGGGTCCCACCAGGTACAGGAGGCTTTCCATGACCAACCCGTACGGCCCCCCGCCGGGGCAGCAGCCGTACCCGCAGCAGGGCCCGCCGATGGTGCCGCCCGGCGGCTACGGCCCGCCGTCCGGCCCGATGCCCCAGCAGCCGATGCCGCCGCAGCCGATGCAGCAGCCGGGAATGCCGCCGCAGCCGATGCCGCCGCAGATGCAGCCGGGAATGCCGCAGCAGGGCTACCCGCAGCCGCCGGCCCCGGCCGCGTCGCAGGGCCAGCCGATGGCGCCGCCCGCGCCCGGCATGGGACGCATCATGATCGACTGCTCGTACTTCTGGCTGGCGTTCATGCTGATGTTCTTCAAGCCGCAGCTCACCATCAACGGGCAGCCGGGCCCGATCCTGACCTGGGGCAAGAACCCGGTCGACCTGCCGCCCGGCCAGTACCAGATCGGCATCCACGTCAACTACCTGTGGCAGGTCGGCCTCGCGACCGCGGTGATCCCGGTCAACGCCGGTCAGCAGGTCGACGTCCACTACGCGGCACCGGTGATCGTCTTCCTGAACGGTGCCATCGGCCCGACCCCGCAGAAGGCGCCCGGCATGGGCCTGGCCATCGGGATCATGGCCGGCAGCCTCGCGCTGTGCTTCCTGATCATCCTGATGTCGGTCATCTCGACCGCCATGAGCTGAGCCGCCCGCCCGCCATGACCGCCCGCCGTGACCGCAGTTTCAATTGAAACTGCGGTCACGACAGCAAGAACCGCGTGCGGTCAGGCGTTGTCGGCCTGCTCGACGGCGGCTTCGGGCGCCGGCCGCGGGTGGCGCAGCGACAATAGCCCGCCCACCACGAGCGTCACGATGACGCCGAGCGGCGTGTACCAGGGGAACGCGAGCGACTTCTCGCCGCCTTCGCCGTCCGGGAAGGTCACCCAGAACACGAAGAACAGCACCACCACGAGCGTCGCCACGAACGCGATCACCGCGTCCGCCTGGCGGGCCCGCTTCACCAGCAGCCCCAGCAGGAAAGCGCCCAGCAGCGCGCCGTAGGTGTAGCTGGCGATGCTCAGGCCGACCTCGACCACCGGGTTGTCGGTGCTGCTGAACATCGACGCGAACACCACGAACACCACGGCCCAGACCAGGGTCCAGCCCTTGCCCATCCGCAGGACGGTCGCGTCGTCGAGCTTGCGCTTCGAGATCCGCTGGTAGAGATCGCTCACCGTGGACGTGGACAGCGAGTTCAGCGACGACGCCAGGGTGCTCATCGCCGCGGCCAGGATGCCCGCGATCAGCAGGCCGGACAGCCCGGGCGGCAGGTCGTTGACGATGAACTGCGGGAACAACTCGTCCTTGCTGGCCATGCCCAGGTCCGCCGGCTGGGCGCCCTTGAAGAACGACCACAGCATCGTGCCGATGAACAGGAACAGCGCGAACTGCAGGAACACCACGACGCCGCTGGCGATCAGCGCCCGCTGGCTGTCCCGGAGGTCCCGGCAGGCGAGCAGCCGCTGCACCATCAGCTGGTCCGCGCCGTGCGAGGCCATTGCGAACACCGCGCCGCCGATCACGGCGGTGAAGAACGCGTACTGGTCGGTGATGATCGACGAACCGAAGTCGAAGAGCTGGAACTTGCCCTCGGCGAACGCGGTCGACATCCAGTCCCCGGGCAGCCTGCCGAACAGCACCACCGCGGCGCAGATCGCGCCGCCGACGTAGACCGCCATCTGGATCGCGTCGACCCACACCACGGCCTTGATGCCGCCGAAGTAGGTGTAGATCACCGTCATGACCGACAGGATCAGCACGATCTGCCAGTACGACATGGTCACGCCGAAGGCCGCCAGCATCACCTTCACCGGGATCGCGGTGGCGAACAGCCGCAGGCCGTCGGCCAGCAGCCGGGTCACCAGGAACGTCACCGACGCGGTGCCCTGCAGGCCGGAACCGAACCGCTGCCCCAGGAACGCGTAGGCGCTGACCAGGTTCCCGGCGTAGTACTTGGGCAGCAGCACGAACGCCACCACGATCCGGCCGATCAGGTAGCCGATCGCGAGCTGGAGGTAGGTGAAGCTGCCGAGGTAGGCCACCGTCGGCACGCTGATCACCGTCAGCGTGGACGTCTCGGTGGCGACCACCGAGAAGCACACCGCCCACCAGGGCAGCTGGCGGCTGCCGACGAAGTAGTCCTGCGAGCTGCGTTGCCGGCCGCTGAGCAGCATCCCGAGCACCGGCATAGCGATCAGGTACAACCCGATCACGACTAGGTCGAGAGATCGCATAGCGCCTCCTGTGCGGTGTGTCCGGGCTGCATTCGCAGCCGCCTCGGCTGCTCGATGGCGGGCTCGGGCAGCCGGAGCGGGCCGGCTCCCGGGGTGATGCTGCCCAACAAGCGGGGCCCGTTGGCTCCGGTGGTGCCCGGCGCGTTGCCGCTGACGCCGTGCCAGGTGAGGAATCCGAGCAGCGCTGTCAGGTACGCCTCCTTGCCGTCCGCGGGCATGCCGAGGTCGTCGCTGACGACCAGCGGCGCGTCCAGCAGGCGGCGCAGGGCGGCGAGCAGGACAGGATTGCGCACCCCGCCGCCGGACGCAACGACCTTCGCGGCCTGCTCGTTGCGGCAGGCGTCGGCGATGGTGCGCGCGGTGAGCTCGGTCAGCGTCGCCAGCAGGTCGCCGTCGCCGACCTCGGCGGGCAGCTTGTCCAGCGCCCGGGCCAGGTAGTCGGCGTTGAAGTGCTCCTTGCCGGTGGATTTCGGCGCCGGCCGCCGGTAGTAGCCGTCGGCGAGCAGCACTTCGAGCAGTTCGGGGTGGACGGTGCCGGTCGCGGCGATGCTCCCGTCGGTGTCCTGCGGCGTGCCGGTGATCCGGCCGGCCGCGAGGTCGATCAGCGCGTTCCCGGGGCCGGTGTCGTAGGCCAGCGCCCGCCGCCCGCCGACCACGGTGATGTTGGCGATGCCGCCGATGTTCAGCGCGATGGTCGTGCCGGGCTCGTCGGCCAGCCACAGCGCGTCGAACACGCCCGCCAGCGGGGCGCCCTGACCGCCGGCGGCGACGTCGCGGGCCCGCAGGTCGGACACCACCGGCAGGCCGGTGGCCTCGGCGATCCACGCGGGCTGCCCGATCTGCAGGGTGCCGCGCGCCCGCCCGCTGCCCTGGACCCAGTGGTAGATCGTCTGCCCGAGCGATGCCACGAGGTCGGCGCGGCCGCCCGCGAGCTCGACCCCGAGCCGGGCCGCGGCCGCGAACTGCTGCCCGACGTAGGTGTCGAGCCGGCACAGGTCTTCGGCGCTGCAACCGGCCGGGGGGAGCACGGCGCGCAGCTTCTCGTGCAGCGCGTCCGGGTAGGGGAGCACGGTGGCGCCCAGCGGCCGGAGCTGCACGGTGTCGCCGTCCAGCCGCAGCTCGGCCACGGCCACGTCGACGCCGTCCATCGACGTGCCGGAGAGCAGACCGATCACGCGCCACCAACCCACATGTGTGGTCTATTGCACAGCGCATGGTAAATGCAAGCGTCTCGCGCTCATTGTTGGTGATTTGCTCACTTGGTGTGCCGGGCGCGTTCCGAGGCCGGTATGACCAGGTGGGAGGATGGGCGAGTGACCACCGAGAACCTGATTCTGATCATCGTCGCCGTCGTGGTGGTGCTGGCGATCGCCGTGGTCGCCGGCGTCGTGCTGAACCGCCGGCGGCGGATCAGCCTGAGCGAACGGGATGAGACCGCGGGCCAGGCCGAGTCCGTCAAGGGCGGCGGGTACCGCGCCGACAGCGGGATCAGCCTGTCCAGCGGCGGCACCACAACGGCGGCCCCGCCGGAGCATCCGGCGGGCGAGCGCACCGAGGTGGAGGGCCAGCCCGGGGTCGGCGACGACGCGGCGGTGCCCCGCGACACCGAGCGGCGCGGCATCGTGGACGTGCCCCTGCCGGACGGCGGCACGGTGACCGAGGAGCCGCCGGTCAAGGAGCCGCCGGTCGAAGCGCCGGCCGAGGTTCCGGAGCAGGAGCGCGCCGAGCCGGTGCCGGAGCCGGCGCCCGCGGTGCCGGAGGAGATCGAGGAGATCGAGCCGACCTCGGGCCGGCTGGAGCGGCTGCGCGGCCGGCTCTCCCGCTCCCGGTCGACGTTCGGCCAGGGCCTGCTGGGCCTGCTCGGCGCCGGTGACCTGGACGAGGACTCCTGGGAGGAGATCGAGGACACCCTCCTGCTGGCCGACCTGGGCGCGGCGACCACCACGGAGATCACCGAGCGGCTGCGCACCGAGATCGCCACGCGCGGCATCCGCACGCCGGACGAGGCGCGCGCGCTGCTGCGCGAGGTGCTGGTGGACGCCCTCGGCCCGGACATGGAGCGCGCGGTGCGCGCGCTGCCGCACGGCAACCCGGCCGACGGCGGCAAGCCGGCCGTGGTGCTGGTCGTCGGCGTCAACGGCACCGGCAAGACCACGACCACCGGCAAGCTGGCGCGGGTGCTCGTCGCGGACGGCCGGACGGTCCTGCTCGGCGCGGCCGACACCTTCCGCGCCGCGGCCGTCGAGCAGCTCGCCACCTGGGGCAGCCGGGTGGGCGCCGAGGTGGTGCGCGGCAAGGAAGGCGCCGACCCGGCGAGCGTGGCGTTCGAGGCGGTCAGCCGCGGCAGCGACACGGCCGTGGACGCGGTGCTGGTCGACACGGCCGGCCGCCTGCACACCAAGACGGGCCTGATGGACGAGCTGGGCAAGGTCAAGCGCGTCGTGGAGAAGAAGGCCCAGGTCGACGAGGTCCTGCTGGTGCTGGACGCGACGACGGGCCAGAACGGCCTGACGCAGGCGCGGGTGTTCTCCGACGTCGTGGACGTGACGGGCATCGTGCTCACCAAGCTCGACGGCACGGCCAAGGGCGGCATCGTCTTCCAGGTCCAGCGGGAACTGGGTGTCCCGGTGAAGCTGGTGGGCCTCGGCGAAGGCCCGGACGACCTGGCCCCCTTCGAGCCGGGAGCCTTCGTGGACGCCCTCCTCGGCTGAGAAGCCCGACAACAGCCCCCCGCGCTCCAGGCGCGGGGGGCTGTTCGTTTCTCGCGCCTTCTGATCCCCGGGCAGGTGTTCTGCTCGCGTGAGCATTGACGCAACTGGTTGGTTGCCATATTGTCGCAACCAACGAGTTGCGATAAGGGTCTGCCGGAGGACGCCATGGGATTTCCCGATCGGATCGAACGGACCACGGATCTGGCCCATCCGCCGAGCAAGGTGTGGGCGGCGCTGACCACGCCCGAAGGGCTCAGCGGATGGTTCGGCAACGACGCCGCCATCGACCTGCGCCCGGGCGGGGCCGCGCGGATGAGCTGGCCCGAGGGCCCGGTCGCCGACATTCGCATCGAGCGGGTCGAGGAGCCCAGCGTTCTCGGTTTCACCTGGCGAGTCGACGGCATGCCCGAGGACGATCCGCGGCGGACGTACGTGGAATTCACGCTCGAACCGACGCTGCAAGGCACGCGGTTGACCGTGGTGGAGACCGGCTTCGCGCAGCTGCCGGAAGGCAACTACCGCACCGGGTACGACTCTCACACCGAGGGGTGGGCGCGCGAGCTGGGTGAACTGGTCGGCTACCTCGACGCCGCCTAGGTCATGCCGCCCGACAACGAAGCGATCGCCGAGCAGGTCTTCGTCGCGCTCGCCGACCCGACCCGGCGCGGGATCCTCGCCGAACTGGCCTCGGGTGGCCCGGCCACCGCCACGGACCTGGCCGTCCGCCTGCCGATCACCCGGCAGGCGATCGCCAAGCACCTGGTGCTGCTCGCCGAAGCGGGCCTGGTGACGGCGGAGCCCGGTGAGCGACGGCGAGTGCGTTACCGGCTCCGCTCCGAACCGATGCGCGTGGCACAGCAGTTCCTGGCCGCGCTGGCCCGCGACTGGGACGGCCCGCTCGACGCGCTGAAGAAACACCTCGACCAGTGAGTCAGCACCCCGAAAGCACTGGAACGGAAAACCGGAAAAAACGGAGGGCGGCACGATGAACGAGTTGACGAACACGGCGCTACCGAAGGTGGTCGACCGTGCCACCTGGCAGGTCGAACTGGATGAGCTGCGGATACGGGAGAAGGCCCACACCCGCGAAGGTGACGCGATCGCCGCGGCCCGCCGCCGGCTGCCGATGGTGGAGGTGGACGCCACGATCCGGCTGATCGGCCCGGACAGCCCGGTCAGCCTGCTGGAGGCGTTCGAGGGCCGCCGGCAGCTGATCGCGTACTTCCACATGTGGCACGACGACCATCCCGCGGCCGAACAGTGCTCGGGTTGCGCGTTCTACAACGGGCAGGTCCGCGAGCGCTCCTACCTGCACACCTGCGACGTGACCTACGCCACCTTCAGCTACGGCCCGTACGAGCAAAGCGTGCGCTACCGCGACTTCATGGGCTGGGACATGCCGTGGTACTCGGTGCGGGACAGCGCCGAGGCACTGCTGGCCGGTCGTCGGGTCGGGATGTTCTACCTGGTGTGCTATCTGCGCGAGGGCGATCGGGTATTCGAGACCTACTGGACCACCGGCCGCGGCGTCGAGGCGCTCGACAACAACTACGCGCTGCTGGACCGCACCGTTTACGGCCGGCAGGAGCCCTGGGAGGACTCGCCCGCCGACTGGCCGCAGCACTAGGAGCAGGGCGCTCCGACGACCTCGGCGGGGGGAGCTGAGCACTCCGAGTGGATCGGCTGCACCAGACGGGGCCAGGCGATGTTTCCGGTCCGGCTGATCGACCAGAGCCGCATGACGGCAAATCTGGCCGATCGGCCGGACCTTTTGATCATGAAAATTTGTCTGACGACTGATGTCTGGCCTATGGTTCACCCGGAGGTGTTGGCATGCGGGTGGTGGGGCACCGGTCCTCGGTGGACGAGGTCATCGCCGCGCTCAACGAGCAGCTCTCCGCCGGGGCCTGGGCTCCCGGTGAGCGGATCCCGACCGAGCTGGAGCTGGTCGCCGAGCTGGGGGTCAGCCGGACCGTCGTCCGGGAGGCCGTGCGGGCGCTCGTGCACCTCGGCCGGCTGGAATCCCGGCAGGGCGCCGGGACGTTCGTCGTGTCCACCGCCGATCCGGCGCCGATGCTGCGGCAGTTGCGGCTCGCCGGGGTCCGGGACGTCTTCGAGGTGCAGCTCGCCTACGACGTGCAGGCCGCCCGGTTGGCCGCGATGCGTCGCGACGACACCGACATCCAGCGGCTGCGCGAGCTGCTCGACCTCCGCGACCGCGCGGCCTCGCCCGAGACCTTCGCCGCCGCCGACGTCGACTTCCACGTCGCGGTCGTGGCGGCGGCGCGCAACCCGGTGCTCTCGGAGATGTACCGCTACCTCAGCGAACGTCTCCAGGAGAGCCTGGAAACGCTCCGCGCGGATGCCGCGCTGTCCGAAGGCGGGCCGGTCACCCACCGGGCGCTGCTGGAGGCCATCGTCGACGGTGACCCGGAGGCCGCCGCGGCGGCCGCGCACGCCGTGATCAAGCCGAGCCTGACGTCCCTCGGGGGCGTTCTCGACGAGAGGGGAAACGCGCAGTGAGCACCCGAGCCCAGCAGGCACCGGCGTCCCCGGTGGGCACCGCCGTGGCCGCCACCCTGGTGCTGGTCGTGCTGGTGGCGCTGGCGCTGCGGCCGCCGTTCACCGCCGTCGCGCCGCTGCTGGAGCAGATCCAGCAGGACCTGGGCGTGTCGAACACCTTCGGCGGCGTGCTGACGACGCTGCCCGTGGTGTGCCTGGGGGTGTTCGCGTTCGTCGCGCCGAAGCTCCGGCAGCGCTTCGGCGACGAGAAGGTGCTGGTCGGCTGCCTGATCGTGCTGCTGATCGGCAACTCGCTGCGTGCGCTGGGGTCGATCTGGACGCTGCTGGCCGGCACCGTCGTGGTCGGCGCCGGGATCGCGGTTGCGAACGTGGCGCTGCCGGGCCTGATCAAGCGGGACTTCCCGCACAAGGTGCCGGTGATCACGGCGGTCTACACGATGTGCCTGACGCTGGGCGGCGCGATCGCGGCGAGCGTGGTCGTGCCGCTGGGCGCCGCGCTGTCGTCCGCCTGGCGCGCCCCGCTCGGGCTCCTCGCGGTTCCCGTCCTGCTGGCCCTGGTGATCAGCCTCTTCGCGCTGCGGCGCAGCTCCGGCGCGCCGCCGCAGCCGTCCAGCGGCGGCCGGTTGTGGCGGAACCCACTGGCCTGGCAGGTCACCGTCTTCATGGGCGTGCAGTCCGCGATGGCCTACGTCACGTTCGGCTGGCTGCCGACGATGCTGCAGAGCCGGGGCATGAGCGCCGGGCTCGCCGGCCTGGCGCTGGGCATCCAGGCCGCGGTGCAGGCCGTGGGCTCGATGAGCGTGCCCGTGCTGTGCCACCGGCTGCGCGACCAGCGCCTGATCGCCGTGGTGCTGGCGGTGCTGCTCATGCTCGGCTTCACCGGGATCCTCGTCGGCCCGTCCGCCGGGTTGTGGCCGGCGGTGGTCGTGCTCGGCCTGGCGCAGGGCGCGGCGTTCGGCTTGGCGCTGACGCTGTTCGGGCTGCGCTCGCCGGACAGCGACACCACGACGGCGCTGTCCGGGATGGCGCAGGGCGGCGGGTACCTCATCGCCGCGGCCGGCCCGCTGCTGATCGGGCTGCTGCACGACGTGACCGGCGGCTGGATCGCGCCGCTGGTGCTGCTGCTGGGTTGCTCGACGATCTGGCTCTGCACGGGCCTGCTGGCCGGGCGGCCCGTCCAGGTGCCTTCGGTGATCGACGGCGAAACGCGGCGGTGACCTCACAACACCGCTGTAACCGTCGGTGAGCCGGATTTCACGGCCGCGTAACAGCGGAACGGGCCGCCGGAAACAGGCATTCCTCAGGATGCGGGCCAACTCGGTCGCATCGGGAGGCAATGTGAATTCAGGCGACACCGCATGGGTGCTCATGAGCGCGGCGTTGGTCCTGCTCATGACCCCGGGTCTGGCGTTCTTCTACGGCGGCATGGTGCGCTCCCGCGGCGTGCTCAACATGTTGATGATGAGCCTCGGCAGCATCGGCGTGGTGGGCGTGCTGTGGGTGCTCATCGGCTACTCCACCGCGTTCGGCTCCGACATCGGCGGGGTCGGCCTGCTCGGCAACCCGGCCGAGTTCTTCGGGCTGAGCTCGCTGCTGGCCGGGGACCAGGTCTCCGGCAGCGTCCCGACGCTGGCGTTCGTCGGCTTCCAGGCGATGTTCGCGATCATCACCGTGGCGCTGATCTCCGGCGCGATCGCCGACCGGGCCCGCTTCGGCCCGTGGCTGCTGTTCGCCGGGTTGTGGGCCGTGGTGGTGTACTTCCCGGTCGCGCACTGGGTGTTCGCCTTCGACACCGAGGACGACGCGGGCAACGTGACCGCCGTCGGCGGCTGGATCGCCAACCGGCTGGCCGCGATCGACTTCGCCGGCGGCACCGCGGTGCACATCAACGCGGGCGCCGCCGCGCTGGCCCTGGTGCTGGTGCTCGGCAAGCGCAAGGGCTGGCCGAAGGATCCGGGCAAGCCGCACAACCTGCCGTTCGTGGTGCTCGGTGCGGGCCTGCTGTGGTTCGGCTGGTTCGGGTTCAACGCCGGTTCGGCGCTGGCGGCCAACACCACCGCCGCGGTCGCGCTGGTGAACACCCTGGTGGCGACCAGCGCCGCGATGCTCGGCTGGTTGCTCGTCGAGCGCATCCGCGACGGCCACGCGACCACGCTCGGCGCCGCGTCCGGCATCGTCGCGGGCCTCGTGGCGATCACCCCGGCCTGCTCCTCGGTGACGCCGCTGGGCGCGATCGCGGTCGGCGCGATCACCGGCGCGGTGTGCGCGCTCGCGGTGAGCCTGAAGTACCGGTTCGGCTACGACGACTCGCTGGACGTCGTCGGCGTGCACCTGGTCGGCGGCCTGCTGGGCACGCTGCTGATCGGCCTGTTCGCCTCGTCGGCCGCCCCGGCCGGGGTGGACGGCCTGTTCTACGGCGGCGGGCTCGACCAGTTGTGGCGGCAGGCGGTCGGCGCGGTCGCGGTGCTCGCCTACTCCTTCGTGCTCAGCCTGGTGCTGGCGCTGCTGGTCAAGGCGGTCGTAGGGTTCCGGCTGAGCGCCGAGGACGAGGCCGTGGGCATCGACGAGACCGAGCACGCCGAGACCGCGTACCACTTCGGCGACGACCGCTCCGCGCGACGCCGGTCCGCGGCGCCTGCCGACGAGGTCGAACGCAAGCTGGAGGGCAGCCGCGCATGAAGTTGGTGACCGCGATCGTCCAACCGTCCAAGTTGGACGATCTGAAGGAGGCGCTCGGTCGGCTCGGGGTGCTGGGCATGACCGTCAGCGAGGCGCAGGGCTACGGGCGCCAGAAGGGCCACACGGAGGTCTACCGGGGCGCCGAGTACGCCGTGGACTTCATCGAGAAGCTGCGCGTCGAGGTCCTCGTCGACGACTCCGATGTGGACAAGGCCGTGGACGGGATCGTGACCGCCGCGCGCACCGGCCGGGTCGGCGACGGCAAGGTCTGGGTCACCTCGGTGGAAACCGTGGTCCGGGTGCGCACCGGGGAGACCGGGGTCGAGGCGATCTGACCCCGTTTCCCGACCGAGCCGGAGGGCGCCGCCGATCGAACGATCGGCGGCGCCCTCCGCGTTCCGCGGCTCCTGGCTCGTGAGCGTTTTGGAGTGCCATGGCGATCCAAAACGCTCACGATTACCCGCGTGCGATCGGTGTGCCTGAGTGGATTTCGCCGGACTGCTCGGTGGCGAGTGCGTAACACTACGCAGCCGTACTCAGGGGGCTTCACGGTCTCGCCGGGCCCGCTCGGACGGCAGACTCCTAAGTGCGACGCGGTGACAAGGGGGAACCGGAGGGGGCCCCGCCCGTACTGGGGGTCGGGCGGGAAACACCGGGCTTCGCGTTCGCGACGGGGGAGCCGCGTGGGTGGCCGGGGGGACACGGTCGCCCACGCGGATCGGGTGCGGTATCTCGTGGCGCCCCAGGGGGATGGTGGGGAAGGCGGTTCGTTCGGGGGGAGCGAGCCGCCTTCCGCTTTCGTGTTCGGTGGCGTTGCGCACTCGGCCCGTCCGCCAAGATCGATCGCGCGTAACCTGGACGCCGTCGTGGACATATCGGACGTACTCCCCTCGGCCACCAGCCCGCCGCCGACGGTGCGCATCGGGCGGCGTTCGCTCGTCGTCCTGGCCGGCCTGCCGGGCGCGGGCAAGAGCACGGTGCTCGGAAAGCTCCGCGGTGGCGCGGACATCTCGACGCTGGACTCCGACCAGGTTCGCACCGTCCTGCGCGAGGTCCTGCCGAGCCGCCTGCCCTACCGCTACTACCGCCCGCTGGTGCACCTGGTGCACCGCAGCCGCATCGCCTGGCGGTGCGCGCGCACGTCCGGGCCGGTCGTCGCGCACGAGCCCGCGACCCGCGCCACCACCCGCGCGTTGCTGCTGACCTTCGCTTGGCTCACCGGACGGCAGCGGGTGCTGGTGTGGCTGCACGTGGACCCGCGCGAGGCGCTGGCCGGGCAGCGGGCGCGCGGCCGGCTGATCCGGGCCGGATCGTTCCTCCGGCACGTGCACCGGGCCGACCGGATGCACCAGCAGCTGCGCGACGGCGCGACCCCGCGGGGCTGGCACCGGGTGCACCTGTTCACCCGGAACCAGGTCGCCGATGGCCTCCGGCTGGACGTCGCAGCGTGACTTGCGTCCCGTTGTGCCGGGCCACCGCCCCGCTCCCCGATGGCGATCGCTAGGCTGGATGTTCGGCGCAGCGGCAGGATGCCGCGGCGCCAGGCTGAGAATGATCGAGCTGCGGGTGACTGGCAACAGGGTGTGCGTCCAGCTGAGCGCGCGGTTCGAAATGCGCAAGCGGCGCCCCGCGGCGATCTAGGGCTCACGAGCCGACGCCTCGCCGATCACCCCGGACCCCGGGCGGGTAGTTGCAGGGCCGTTTCCGCAGACCATCAGCCCCCTGCCGAGTCCACCGAGGAGATCCGCTTCCAGCATGCCGACATTCGACGAACTTGACCTCGACCCGCGCGTCCGCCAGACCCTCACCGAGATCGGCTACGAGACCCCGTCGCCGATCCAGGAGAAGACCATCCCGCTGCTGCTGGAGGGTCGCGACGTGCTGGGCCTGGCCCAGACCGGCACCGGCAAGACCGCCGCGTTCGCCCTGCCGATCCTGTCCCGCCTCGACCTCGACGCCACCGGCCCGCAGGCCCTGGTGCTCGCGCCCACCCGCGAGCTGGCGATCCAGGTCTCCGAGGCGTTCCAGCGCTACGCCGCGCACATCCCCGGCTTCCACGTGCTGCCGATCTACGGCGGCACCAGCTACGGCCCGCAGCTCGCCGGCCTGCGCCGCGGTGCGCACGTCGTCGTCGGCACCCCCGGCCGGTTGATCGACCACCTGGAGAAGGGCTCGCTCGACCTGACCGGGCTCAAGAACCTGGTGCTCGACGAGGCCGACGAGATGCTGCGGATGGGCTTCATCGAGGACGTGGAGAAGATCCTGCAGTCCGTGCCGGCCAGCCGGCAGGTGGCGCTGTTCTCCGCGACCATGCCCGGCGCGATCCGCAAGATCAGCCAGAACTACCTCAACGAGCCGGTCGAGATCTCGGTCAAGACCAAGACCAGCACCGCGACCAACATCAACCAGCGGCACGTCCCGGTGCGCGCGGCGAGCAAGCTGGACGCGCTGACCCGGATCCTCGAGGTCGAGTCGTTCGACGCGATGATCGTGTTCGTCCGCACCAAGCAGCTGACCGAGGAGCTCGCCGAGAAGCTGCAGGCCCGCGGCTTCAGCGCGGCGGCGATCAACGGCGACATCGCGCAGGCGCAGCGCGAGCGCACCATCGGCCACCTCCGGGACGGCAAGATCGACATCCTGGTGGCCACCGACGTCGCCGCCCGCGGCCTCGACGTCGAGCGCATCTCGCACGTGCTCAACTACGACATCCCGCACGACACCGAGTCCTACGTGCACCGCGTCGGCCGCACCGGCCGGGCCGGGCGCAGCGGGGAGGCGATCCTGTTCGTCTCGCCGCGCGAGCGGCACCTGCTGCGGTCGATCGAGCGGGCCACCCGCCAGCAGATCCAGCAGATGGAGCTGCCCAGCATCGACGCGGTCAACGACCGCCGGCTGGCCAAGTTCGCGCAGAGCATCAGCGACACCCTCGCCAAGGGCGGCCTGGAGGTCTTCCAGGAGCTGGTGGCGGAGTACGAGCGGACCCACGACGTGCCGGCCGTGGAGATCGCCGCCGCGCTGGCCGCCATGGCCCAGGGCGACCGGCCGCTGCTGCTGGACCCGGAGCCCGTCGAGCCGCCGGCCCGCCGCGACGGCTCGTCGTTCCACCCGGCCAACTCGGACACCGAGACCTACCGGGTCGAGGTCGGCCGCCGCAACCGGGTCACCCCGCGGGCCCTGGTCGGGGCGCTGGCCAACGAGGGCGGCCTGCCCAGCAAGCACATCGGGCACATCGACATCCGCAACGAGCACACCCTGATCGAACTGCCCGCCGACCTGCCGGACGAGCTGCTCAGCAAGCTGCGCAACACCCAGGTGGCCGGGCGGGGACTGCGGATCAGCCGCGCCGACGGCGAGTTCATCAACCGCCGCCCGCGCCGCCCCGGCCGGGACGGTGCCCGGGACCGCGACCGCGACAAGCCGCGCCCGCACCGCAAGGGCCAGCGTTCGCCGCAGCCCCGCGCGACCGGCAAGCGCCGCGAGGACTACTCGCACAGCTGAGCGGAAGGGGGGCCGGTTTCCCGGGAAACCGGCCCCCCACCGGGTGACGGCGCCGCCGGGTTCGCGGCCCTCGATCACGCTGGGGTTCCCGCACCTGGCGGCAGGTCACCCGGTGGCCGCGCCATTTCTCGTGAAATTGCGCTTCCTAGCCCACGCCGGGCCGGTGACCCGGCCGGTTACCCTCGCATAGGTACCCAGGTACATCCCTCGACTCTGGAGCCCGTGAACCCGTGTTCGACACTCTCTCCGACCGGCTCACCTCGGTCCTGACGAACCTGCGCGGCAAGGGGCGGCTGTCCGACGCGGACATCGACGCCACCGCGCGGGAGATCCGCATCGCCCTGCTCGAAGCCGACGTGGCGCTCCCCGTGGTGCGCAGCTTCATCAAGGGAGTCAAGGAGCGCGCCAAGGGTGCCGAGGTCTCGCAGGCGCTGAACCCGGCCCAGCAGGTCATCAAGATCGTCAACGAGGAGCTCGTCACCGTCCTCGGCGGTGAGACCCGGCGGCTGGAGTTCGCGAAGACGCCGCCGACCGTGATCATGCTGGCCGGTCTGCAGGGTTCCGGTAAGACGACGCTGGCGGGCAAGCTCGCCAAGTGGCTCGCCGGGCAGGGCCACACGCCGCTGCTGGTGGCCTGCGACCTGCAGCGCCCGAACGCGGTGAACCAGCTGCAGGTGGTCGGGGAGCGCGCCGGGGTGCCGGTGTACGCGCCGGAGCCCGGCAACGGCGTCGGTGACCCGGTCGAGGTGTCCCGCCGCAGCATCGACGAGGCCCGCCGGGCGCAGCACGACATCGTCATCGTCGACACCGCCGGCCGGCTGGGCATCGACGAAGAGATGATGAAGCAGGCCGCCGACATCCGGGACGCGATCACCCCGGACGAGACCCTGTTCGTGCTGGACGCGATGATCGGTCAGGACGCGGTGAACACCGCGCAGGCCTTCCGCGACGGCGTCGGGTTCTCCGGCGTGGTGCTGACCAAGCTCGACGGCGACGCCCGCGGTGGTGCCGCGCTGTCGGTCCGCGAGGTCACCGGCCAGCCGATCATGTTCGCCTCCAGCGGCGAGAAGCTGGAGGACTTCGACGTCTTCCACCCGGACCGGATGGCCAACCGGATCCTGGGCATGGGCGACCTGCTCACCCTCATCGAGCAGGCCGAGCAGGCCTTCGACCAGGAGCAGGCAGAGCAGGCCGCGGCGAAGCTCGGCACCGGCCAGCTGACCCTGGAGGACTTCCTGGAGCAGATGCAGGCGGTCCGCCGGATGGGCCCGCTGCAGAACCTGCTGGGCATGCTGCCGGGCGCGGGCCAGATGAAGGAGCAGCTGGCCAACTTCGACGAGAAGAGCCTGGACCGCATCCAGGCGATCATCCGCGGCATGACGCCCGCCGAGCGGGCCGACCCGAAGATCATCAACGCGTCCCGCCGTCAGCGCATCGCGCGCGGTTCCGGCGTGGCCATCAGCGAGATCAACGACCTGGTCAACCGGTTCTTCGAAGCCCGCAAGATGATGCAGCAGATGGCGGGCGGCTTCGGCTTCGGCGGTGGCGGGGGCAGCAAGAACCGCAAGGGCAAGAAGGGGAAGAAGGGCAAGAAGGGGCGCGGCCCGACGCAGCCCAAGGGCATGCGCGGCCTGCCCGGTGGTTTCCCCGGCCTCCCGCCGGGCGGCATGGGCATGCCGGGCGCGGGCCCGGACCTGTCCAAGCTGGAGGGCGGCATGAACGACCTGCCCGCCGGTTTCGACCCGTCGAAGCTGAACTTCGGCAAGAAGAAGTGACCGCCCTGCACCTGCGCGCCGTCGTGCTCCCCGACGGCGCGCAGCGGGAGCTGTGGGTGCAGGACGGCCGGATCAGCCTGGACCCGGTGCCCGGCGCCGAGACCGTGTTCGACGGCGGCTTCGTGCTGCCCGGCATGGTCGACGCGCACTGCCACGTCGGCATCGGCCCCCAAGGGCCGGTGGAGCTCGACGAGGCCGTGGCGCAGGCGGAGGCCGACCGCGACGCCGGAACGCTGCTGATCCGCGACTGCGGCGCGCCGGTCGACACCCGGCCGCTGCAGGAACGCGAGGACCTGCCCAGGATCATCCGAGCCGGGAAGCACCTGGCCCGCCCCAAGCGCTACATCCCGTACCTGGCCGATCAGCTGGAGCACGAGGAGCAGCTGCCCGCGGCGGTCGCCGAGCAGGTCGCGTACGGCGACGGGTGGATCAAGCTCGTCGGCGACTGGATCGACCGGTCGGTGGGCGACCTCGCGCCGCTGTGGAGCGACGAGGTGCTGGCCGAGGCGATCTCGACGGCGCACCGGCTGGGCGCGCGGGTCACCGCGCACGTGTTCGGCGAGGACGCGCTGCCCGGCCTGATCAACGCCGGGATCGACTGCATCGAGCACGGCACCGGGCTCACCGACGACACGATCGAGCTGATGGCCCGCAACGGCACGGCGCTCGTCCCGACGCTGATCAACATCGAGAACTTCCCCTCGTTCGCGTCGGCCGCGACCAAGTACCCGGCCTACGCGGCGCACATGACCGACCTCTACGAGCGGGCCGACCGGACGGTCGCGAAGGCGATCGAGGCGGGCATCCCGGTGTACGCGGGAACCGACGCCGGCGGCGGCATCGCGCATGGCCTGCTGGCCGACGAGGTGCGCGCGCTGCACCGGGTCGGGATGTCCACCGAGCAGGCGCTCGGCGCGGCGTCGTGGGCCGCGCGCGAGTGGCTGGGCTGGTCCGGGCTGCAGCACGGTGCCGCGGCCGACCTGGTCTGCTACGACGCGGACCCGCGCAAGGACCTGTCGGTCCTGGACCACCCGACGCGGATCGTGCTGCGCGGCAACGTCGTCGGCGGCTGATTCCGGACCGCGCTCCCGATGTGATCTTCCTCGCGCGAAGCCGCAGGTCGTGGCGCCGGAGACGGCGTGGGCTCCTGGTGGATGCTTAGGGTGAGCCCGGCAGAGGGGAGCGCAGCGTGGGGGAACAGCCCGAGCGGGAGCCGCGGGAGTTCCCGAAGCACCCCGGGGAACCGATGCGCCCGGTGGAGGACACCACCGACGCCGACCTGCACCCCCGCTTCTGGGAGGCGCAGCTGGAGGCGGCGCGCCGCGGCTCGCTGGCGTGGGGGTTCGCGGCGTTCTTCATCGGCTACGGCGGCTACTACCTGACCGTGCTGATCCTCAACGCCGCCAGGCCGTCCCGGGCCGGCGGGTTCGATCCGACGACGCCGCCCAACACCGGCCCGCTGCTGTTGCTGGCCTTCGCCCCGAACATCCTGCTCGGCCTGGTGCCCGCGGTGTTCTCCTGGTGGCGCGGCAGGGGACTGCGCTCGGATTTCGGCATCCTGCCGAAGCGCCGCGACTTCAAGGTGGGCCTGGCCTGCGGGGGCATCGCGCTGTTCGGCTCCTGGGCGCTGACGCTGGTGATCATCGCCATCTCCGGCCCGCCCCCGGAAACCGACCTGGCGCGGCTGATGCAGGGCGAGCGGACCGTCTGGCTGTTCCTGTTCGCGCTGTTCGCCTTCCTCGGCGCGCCGCTGACCGAGGAACTGCTGATGCGCGGCGCGCTCTGGGGCGCTCTGGAGCACTACCGCATCCCGCGGTACGCGATCCTGGTGCTGACCGCCTTGATCTTCGCCCTGATTCACCAGGAGGTGTGGCGCACGCCGGTGTTGTTCTTCGGCGGCCTCGCGATCGGCGCGGCGCGGATGATCACCGGCCGGGTGGCTGCGAGCATGATCGCGCACGCGACGAACAACTTCCTGCCCGCACTGCTGCTGTTCGCCATCGCCGGATGAATATCGCTGCCGTTCGCCGTGCCGCCAGGGGTAACCTGGCGGCTTCGCCGGCGTCCGCACGCCGACACGGCCAGGAAAATGGCCGCCGACCGGCACCACGGAGGCGCCCATGAACACCCCGAACCAGTCGGATCCCGCCGCGAACGCGCCGCTCGAACCCGCCGGGCCGGAGGCCGCACCGACCCGGACCCACCGCTGGGGGCTCGGCGCGTTCTTCTTCGCGCAGGCGATCTTCGTGCTGGTCTCGGTGACGCTCGCGGCCGCGCTGGGCAGCCCGGACGGCATGGCGCTGGTCCTGATGCTGGTGCTGCCGACCGTGCTCGCCGGGGCGGTGGCGGTCCTGATCACCGTCGTGCGCGGCAACGGACCGCGACTGGACTTCGGCCTCGAATGGCGCTGGTCGGACGTCACAACCGGGCTGGCCATCGGCGGCATCGGCCTGGTCACGACGACCATCGCCACGATGCTGTGGGCGCAGTGGATGGGGCCGGACGCGCAGTCCACGGTGAGCAGCCTGCTCGACGGGGTGCAGCTGCCCCCGGCGCTGGCGGTGGTGATCTTCCTGCACGTCTGGCTGGTCGCACCGCTGTGCGAGGAGTTGCTCTACCGCGGGTTGCTCTGGGGCGCGATGGAACGGCTGCGGTGGAGCCAGCTGAACGTGTTCGTGCTCAGCACGGCCGTCTTCGCCATCGGCCACCTGGAGCCGGAGCGCACCGCGTTGCTGCTGGTCATCGCGATCCCGATCGGCGTCGCCAGGATGGTCACCGGGAGGCTGACGGCGAGCGTCGTCGCGCACCAGGTGAACAACTTCCTGCCCGCGCTCGGCCTCCTGCTGCTCTCGCTGGGTCTGCTCCCGGCCTAGCGCGACGGCCGCCGGATGGGTCCGGAGTCATGGCGGCGGCGGTATCTGGCACAATGGGATGCTGTTCGCCGCGAGGGGTCCCTCTCACCGCTTGTGGCCGCTTTTGACTAAGAGCATTCCACTCCGCTGCCCCACGCGGCTTGGCATGCTCAACCGGAGCACCAACGAGAGTCTGAGGAGCACCAGCACCCGTGGCTGTGAAGATCAAGCTCGCGCGGATCGGCAAGATTCGCGAGCCGCACTACCGCATCGTCGTTGCCGACGCCCGCACCCGCCGCAACGGCCGGGCCATCGAGACGATCGGGCAGTACCACCCGAAGGAGAACCCGAGCGGCATCATCGTCAACTCGGAGCGGGTGCAGTACTGGCTGGGTGTCGGCGCGCAGCCGACCGAGCCGGTGCAGAACATCCTGGAGATCACCGGCGACTGGCAGAAGTTCAAGGGCCTGCCGGGCGCCGAGGGTCGGCTGAAGGTCGCCGAGCCGAAGCCGAGCAAGCAGGAGCTGTTCGAGGCCGCGCTGGCCGCCGCCGGCGAGGAGCCCACCACCGAGGCCACCACCCCGAAGAAGAAGGGTGCGAAGAAGGCCGAGGACAAGGCTGAAGAGCAGAAGTCCGAGGAAGGTCAGGCGTGACGGTCCTCGCGGACGCGCTTGAACACCTGGTGCGCGGCATCGTCGACAACCCCGACGATGTCCGCGTCCAGCTGCTCACGACCCGACGCGGTCGCACCCTCGAGGTGCACGTGAACCCGGACGACCTGGGCAAGGTCATCGGTCGCGGTGGTCGCACCGCGACCGCGCTGCGGACCGTGATGTCCGGCATCGGCGGCCGCGGCATCCGGGTCGACGTGGTCGACACCGACCGCTGAGCACGAACATGAGCGAGCCCGAGCTGCAAACCCTGGCCGTCGGCCGCATCGTCCGGCCGCACGGCGTGCGGGGAGAGCTTGTCGTCGAGGTGCTCACCGACAGCCCGGAGCTGCGCTTCGCTCCCGGCTCGGTGCTCGGGATGCAGCGTCGTGGGGTGGTCCGCGCGCAGAACCTGACGGTGACAGCCGCCCGGCAGCACGCCGGGCGGCTGCTCGTGCGTGCGGAGGGCGTCGAGGGCCGGGAGGCCGCCGAGGACCTGCGCGGCGTGCTGCTGACCGTCAGCTCCGACGTCCTCGAACCGATCGACGACCCGGACGAGTTCCACGACCACGAGCTGATCGGCCTGCGGGTCGAGCGGGCCTCCGGCGAAGAGGTGGGCGAGGTGCGGGAAGTCCTGCACACGCCGGCCGGTGAGCTGCTGTCCGTGCGCACCGCCGACGACCGCGAGGTCCTGGTGCCGTTCGTCGCCGAGATCGTCCCCGAGGTCGATCTCGCCGCCGGTCGCGTCGTCGTGGATCCGCCGGAGGGCCTGCTCGAAGCCGAGTGACGCCGGACCGGCAACAGCAAGATCAAACCGCCCCCGCCGCCGGAGCGGGGGTTTTCCTTTTCCGAGGGCCACATGCGCATCGACGTCATCACGATCTTCCCCGACTACCTGGCGCCGCTGCGGGAAGCGCTGCTCGGCAAGGCCATCGAGCGCGAGCGGATCGCGGTCGGCGTGCACGACCTGCGGGACTGGACGCACGACGTGCACCGGGCGGTCGACGACAGCCCCTACGGCGGCGGCCCCGGCATGGTGATGAAGCCGGACGTCTGGGGCGAGGCGCTGGACGGCGTTTGCGGCGCTGCTGAGGGTTCCGCCGACTCCACCGCCCCGGTGCCCCGGCTGATCGTGCCGACCCCGGCCGGGCGGCCGTTCGACCAGCGCACCGCGATCCGCTGGTCCGCCGAGCCGTGGCTGGTGTTCGCCTGCGGCCGCTACGAGGGAATCGACCAGCGGGTGATCGACGACGCCGCCACCCGGATGCCGGTGGAGGAGGTGTCCATCGGCGACTACGTGCTGGTCGGCGGCGAGGTCGCCGCGCTGGTCATGATCGAGGCGGTGGCCCGCCTGCTGCCCGGGGTGCTGGGCAACCCGCTGTCGGCCGAGCAGGACTCGTTCTCCGACGGGCTGCTGGAAGGCCCCTGCTACACCCGCCCCGAGGTGTGGCGCGGGCGCGCGGTGCCGGACGTGCTGCGCTCCGGCAACCACGCCGCGATCGCCCGCTGGCGCCGCGATCAGGCGCTGGCCAGGACCTACCTGCGGCGCCCTGAACTGCTGGCCGAGCTGCCGGAGGGCACCCTGAACGCGGCCGACCGAGCGCAACTCGATAAACTGCGGGAGTCGGAGCATTCCGACGAGTCCCGGGATGCCGGAGACGCGCAGCGCTGACCCCGCGTCGGCGGGGGCGGTTCAGACGCCGAAATGCGGATCTGGCACACTGGAACGGTTGATGCAGCCGAATGACGAGTTCGGCGAGCTCACATGCAAGTTCACCCCGTGTCAGGCGGTGCCCACCAGTAGGTCGGGTCATCGACGTTGGAGAACACGGGTGCCTTCGACACGGATGAGGACGGACCACCGATGAACACCCTGGACGCGCTGGACGCCCAGTCGTTGCGTTCCGACATTCCGGCCTTCCGGCCTGGCGACACGCTGAAGGTCCACGTCCGCGTCATCGAGGGTTCGCGCGAGCGGATCCAGGTCTTCCAGGGCGTGGTCATCCGCCGCCACGGCGATGGCATCCGGGAGACCTTCACCGTGCGCAAGATTTCCTTCGGTGTCGGTGTGGAGCGGACGTTCCCGGTGCACACCCCGAACATCGCGCAGATCGAGGTCGCGGCGCGCGGTGACGTTCGGCGGGCGAAGCTGTACTACCTGCGCGAGCTGCGCGGCAAGAAGGCGAAGATCAAGGAGAAGCGCGAGACCGCGCCGGCTTCCTGATCGATAGCCATTCGGAACCACGACAACGGCCCAGGTGCACGCACCTGGGCCGTTTCGCGTGTCCGGGCGCGCTCGTTTTGCCCGGTGGCCGGGGGAACCGGATGTTCCACCTTTGAGTGATCGCCGGGGGTGCTGAGCCCCGCCGTCGTGCCGGCGCGAATCGGATGTACCGGAAAAGAGCACGTCACAGCGGCGCCGCGAGGCGGTGGAACGGGCCACCGGAGCCGGGGGAGCGCGACGGCGCCCACCGCGGTTCCAGTAGCCTGGCCGGGTGGCCGACGTCGTGCGCAGCGGATCAGCGGAAGACCCCCAGGGTGCGGAGCACTCCAGCGGTGCCCCGGACGCGCCGGGTGGCGCTTCCCGCCGCCGCAAGCCCAAGGACAAGAAGAAGGGCTCGTTCTGGCGCGAGCTGCCGATCCTGATCGTCACCGCACTCGTGCTGACGGTGCTCATCCAGGCCTTCCTGGCCAGGGTGTACGTGATCCCGTCGCAGTCGATGGAGCAGACCCTGCACGGGTGCACCGGCTGCAACAACGACCGGGTGCTGGTGGACAAGATCACCTACCGGTTCAGCGATCCGGAGCCGGGTGACGTGGTGGTGTTCCGCGGCCCGCAGCCCTGGGTGCAGAACGAGTTCGAGGCGGACGAGCCGTCCAACCCCGTCGCCGGCTTCTTCCAGGGCGCGGCTTCGCTGCTGGGCTTCGGCGCCCCGGACGAGAAGGACTTCGTCAAGCGGGTGGTCGCCGTCGGCGGTCAGACCGTGGAGTGCTGCGACGCGCAGAACCGGGTGCTGGTCGACGGCAAGCCGCTCAACGAGCCGTACCTGTACTGGGAGCCCGGCCGCGGGGTCGGCCAGGACGAGTTCAAGGCCGTGACGGTCCCGCCGGGTCACCTGTGGGTGATGGGCGACAACCGCAACGACTCGGCGGACTCGCGGGTGCAGGGCGGTGGCGGCACCAACGGTGCGGTGCCGGTCGACAACGTGATCGGCAAGGCTCAGCTGATCGTCCTGCCGCCGACCCGCTGGCAGAGCATCCCGGAGCCGAACCCGCAGACCACCGCGCTGGGCGCGCCCGCCTGGCAGACCGGGGTGCCGTTGGGCGTCGGTTTCGCCGCGGCGTTCCCGACGCTCTGGTTGGGTCGTAGGCTCGTCGGTGTGGTGAAACAGCGACGGTCGTCGGAGTGACGTCGACGTGACGGTGGCGGCGTTCCGGCCGCCGAGGTCGGTGATCCGGCGCAGCAGCGGTAATTGGGCCCTTCAGAGCGCGTTGGACCGCCGGGGTCTCGGGCCGGTGGCAGGTGTGGACGAGGCCGGGCGTGGTGCGTGTGCCGGCCCGCTCGTGGTGGCGGCGTGCGCGCTCCGCCCGGGCGACGCGCGGCGGTTCGACGGGCTGACGGACTCGAAGGTGCTCTCGGAGGCCGACCGGGAGCGCCTGTACGGCCGCATCACCGAGCGTGCCCTGAGCTGGTCGACCATCGTGATCTCGGCCGAGGACGTCGATGCGCTCGGCATCCACGTGGCGAATCTGGAGGGCATGCGGCGGGCGGTCGCGCAGCTGACCCCGCATCCCGGCTACGTGCTGACCGACGGCTTCCGGGTGTCGGGGCTCGCGACGCCCAGCGTGGCCGTGGTGAAGGGCGACCTGGTCGCGGCCTGCGTGGCCGCGGCGTCGGTGCTGGCGAAGGTGACCCGGGACCGGATGATGACCGCGCAGCTGCACACCGAGTTCCCGGACTACGGGTTCGACGAGCACAAGGGGTACAGCACGCCGGTGCACTCGGCCCGGCTGAAGCAGTTCGGCCCCTGCGTCGAGCACCGGTGGTCCTATGCGAACGTGGTGGCCGCGGCGCAGCGGCACGGGATGCGCTCGCCGCGAACCGTGACGAGCAAGCCCGGGTTGTTCGATGCTTCCGACAGGGATGTGGTGGACAATGAGGCGTTGTAGTCCGAACGGCAATGCAGAAGGGCTCGCACAGCGATGAGCGCCGAGGATCTCGAGAAGTACGAGACCGAGATGGAGCTGCAGCTCTACAAGGAGTACCGCGACATCGTCGGGCAGTTCACCTATGTCGTGGAGACGGAACGGCGCTTCTACCTGGCCAACGCGGTGGACGTGCAGGTGCGCAACTCCGACTCGGAGGTCTACTTCGAGGTGGCGATGTCGGACGCGTGGGTGTGGGACATGTACCGCCCGGCGCGGTTCGTCAAGAACGTGCGGGTGATCACGTTCAAGGACGTCAATGTGGAGGAGCTGGACAAACCGGACCTGCGGCTGCCGGAGAGCGGCCCGTTCGGTTCCTGATCCCGGTCTCGAGGAAGCTCGGGCGGCCTGAAATCCGGCCGCCCGAGCTTTTTCATGCGCGCAGGCTGGTGGGTCGTGGCGGCGCCGCAGATTTTGCAAATTGCGCAGTGTGCCAAGCATTTTTGGTTCGGAAGTGGGCCGTCCCCACTCGTCGGGGTGAGCCGAGTTGTCCACAGGGGATCGATTAGTCCACAGATTCCGGAATATCACTGGATATCGGCTTCGCTTCCGGGCACGTTGGATTCATCGACGTGCCCGGAACCGTTGGCGCAGTTGGCGAAACTCGCTCACATGCGCCCGGGATACCGGCACGGGAACCTGAATCCCGAACCGAGGAGGAAGCCGTGCGCCGGAAGAAGGTCGTGGGCCGGCTGTCGGACGACGACACCAGGGGCCGCAGACACGCGCTGGGAATCGAAGGGGAGCGGCTGGCGGCAGTGCTCCTGGAACGCCGCGGTCTGACCGTGCTGGACCGGAATTGGCAGTGCCCGCAAGGAGAACTCGACATCGTCGCCACCGACGGCGACACGGTGGTGTGCTGCGAGGTCAAGGCCCGCTCCGGCGTGGACTACGGCGGACCGGAGTACGCGCTCGTGCCGGAGAAGATCAACCGGATCAGGAGCGCGGCCCGGTCCTGGCTGGCCGCGCGCCGATTGGTGGGTTGCCGGGTGCGGTTCGACGTCGTGTCTGTGCTGTGGCCACCGGGCAAGCGCCCCCGCATCAAGCATCTCGAGGGGGTGTTCTAGATGGCGCTGCGGAAGACGTGGGCGGTCGCGCTTTTCGGAGTGGACGGCGCGCTCGTCGAGATCGAAGCCGACGTGCGCAAGGGAGGACTGCCATCGGTCCAGCTCCTCGGGCTGCCCGACACGGCCCTGCAGGAATCGAAGAACCGGGTGCGCGCGGCGATCCAGAACTGCAAGGAGGACTGGCCGGCCAGCTGCGTGACGCTGGCGTTGTCCCCGGCCGCGATGCCCAAGACCGGTACGTCGTACGACCTGGCGCTGGCCTGCGCGGTGCTGGCCGGGGCGGAACTGGTCCCGCCACACCGGCTGGCGGGCACGGTGCTGTTCGGCGAGCTGGCCCTGGACGGGCGGATCCGGCCGGTCCGCGGGCTGCTGCCGGCGTTGCTGACGGCTCGGCGGGAGGGCATGCGCCGCGCGGTGGTGCCTGCCGACGGGTTGGCCGAGGCGCACCTCGTGGAGGGCATCGACGTGCTCGGCGCCGAACACCTGCGGGACGTGGTGGCCTGGCTGCGCGACCTCGGCGAGCTCGACCGCCGCCCGCCACCGGACGCCGAGCCGCCGGCCGAGGACGATGCGCCGGACCTCTCCGACGTGCTCGGCCAGCCGGAGGCGAGGTGGGCCCTGGAGGTCGCCGCAGCGGGCGGCCACCACCTGCTGATGGTCGGGCCGCCGGGCACCGGCAAGACGATGCTGGCCAAGCGCCTGAGCGGACTGCTGCCGAGCCTGACCGTGCCGGAGGCGCTGGAGGTCACCGCGATCCGCTCGATCGCTGGTGACCTGTCCGAGTCGGCGACGCTGATCCGGACGCCGCCGTTCGTCGCGCCGCACCCCTCGCTGTCGATCCCGGCCCTCATCGGCGGCGGCACCGGGTTGGCGAGGCCGGGTGCGGTCAGCAGGGCGCATCGCGGCGTGCTGCTGCTGGACGAGGCCTGCGAGTTGGGCGCGAAGCGGTTGGAGGCGTTGCGCACGGCGCTGGAGGAAGGCGAGGTCCGGCTGGCGCGGCGCGACGGCACGCTGCGCTACCCGGCGCGGTTCCAGCTGGTCCTGGCGACGAACCCGTGCCCGTGCGCGCCGGCTCGGGACCTCGACTGCCAGTGTCCGCCGCAGGTCCGGCGGCGCTACCTCGGCAAGCTGTCCGGGCCGCTGCTGGATCGGGTCGACCTGCGGGTCCGGATGCGCCCGATCACCGCGATGACCGTGCAGGCGGGTGCCGAGCCGGAGGGCAGCGCGGTCGTGCGCAAGCGGGTGGAGAACGCGCGAGCGGCGGCCCGGCAGCGGTGGTCCGCGCACGGGTGGCAAACCAACACGGAGGTGCCGGGGCCGGTGCTGCGGCGCGAGTTCGCGCTGCCCGCGGCGGCGACGGCGTTGCTGGACCGCGGGCTGGAGGTCGGCGCGATCACGGCGCGCGGTGCGGATCGGTGCCTGCGCGTCGCCTGGACGCTGGCCGACCTGGACGGCCGGGATCGACCGGATGCGGAGCACGTGGCTGCGGCCTTGGAGTTCCGGGACAGGAGGGCGGCGTGATGGCTCGGTGGGCGTCGATGGGGGAGAGGTCGAAGCGAGAACTGCTGGTAGCGAGGGCCTTCCTGGGCGCCGTCGCCGAACCGCCGGCTCCGGCGCTGGCCAGGTTCGTCACGGAGTACGGCCCTTGCCGCGCGGTCGGCCTGATCCAGCGCGAGAAGGCACCGGCGGATGTCACGGCGGAGGTCGAGGCGCGGCGATGGCACGTTTCGGGTGAACAGCTGCTGGTGGCGGCCGAGGCCGCCGGTGTCCGGCTGGTCGTGCCGGAGGCCCCGGAGTGGCCGCGCGAGGCGTTCGACGGCCTGTTCGGGGCGAGATCGGTCGACCTGCCGGGGATCGCCGAGCCGATCGCGCTGTGGGTCCGCGGCAAGGCGGCGCTGGCCGAGGCGGCGGAGCAAGCGGTGGCCATCGTCGGCGCCAGAGCCGCCACCGGCTACGGCGAGCACGTGGCGGCGGAGTTCGGCCACGGGCTGGCGACGGCGGGGTTCACGGTGGCTTCCGGGGCGGCGTACGGCATCGACGGCGCCGCGCATCGGGGCGCGCTCGCCGCAGGCGGCCTGACGGTGGCGTTCCTCGCCTGCGGCGTCGACGTCGACTACCCGGCCGGGCACGGCAGGTTGCTGCGCGCCATCGCCGAACAGGGCGCCGTCGTGAGCGAGTATCCGCTCGGCACGCCGCCGCGGAAGCACCGCTTCCTGGTGCGCAACAGGCTGATCGCGTCGTTCGGCAGCGCGACGGTGGTGGTCGAGGCGGGCGCGCGCAGCGGCGCCGCCAACACCGCGCACACAGCGGATGCCCTGGGAAGGCCCGTGCTGGCCGTGCCCGGGCCGGTGACCTCGAAGAATTCCGTTGGTTGCCATGGGATGGTGCGGTCCGGCCAGGCCGTGCTGGTCACCCGAACACAGGAGGTCCTGGAAGCGCTGAGTCCGCTCGGCGCGCAATTGCCGGTGGAAATCCCCGCCCAGCCGCGCCGGACCGACGCGCTGCATCCGGATGCGCGGCGCCTGCACGATGCGCTGACCGGCATCGATTGCGCCAGCGCGGACGAGCTGGCGCGGGATTCGGGGCTGCCGTTGGGCAAAGTCCGGGCGCTGTTGCCGGAGCTGGAGCTGGCCGGGTTCGTGGCTCGATCCGAACGGGGGTGGTCGATGACGGGGTCATGAGGTCGAGGCAGATGGCCTCCCGTCACGCAAGATGATTCGCATACCGGTCAAGTGATCATGATTCGGCGTGGCGATGCTTGACCGACGCCGGTGGAACGGCCAGCTTCGATACATGGCCCGCACACGTTCCGCCGAACCGCGAAGACCGGATCTTCGCGCGGCTCGGGCGAAATTGCCCGAGCCGCTCGGAACCGCGGTCGACGCGTTCGAAAGGCACCTCGCCGCGGAACGCGGGCTATCCGCGCACACCGTTCGCGGATACATCGGCGACATAGTCTCGTTGCTGGGGCACCTCGCCGGCTCGGCAGACGATGCAACCCTTGCTTTGCTGGACGTTTCCGTCCTGCGGGAATGGCTTTCGGCGCAACACGCGGATGGCGTGAGCCGGGCGACGCTCGCCCGGCGGACCGCGTCGGCTCGCACCTTCACCGGGTGGGCGTTCCGCGCAGGGCTGCTGCGCGTCGACCCGGGCCCGCGGCTCGCGGTTCCGTCTAAGCAGCGGAAACTGCCCGCCGTGCTGCGCGTTGACCAGGCAGGTTCGGCGATGCAGGCTTCGGCGGTGGGCGCGGAACAGGGGGACCCGGTGGCCTTGCGGGACCACGCGGTGCTCGAACTGCTGTATGGCACCGGAATCCGCGTCGCCGAGCTCTGCGGGCTGGACGTCGACGACGTCGATCGCGAGCGCCGGCTGGTCCGCGTGATCGGCAAGGGTGACAAAGAACGCGTCGTGCCGTTCGGCGTACCGGCGGATCAGGCGCTCAGCCGCTGGCTTTCCGCTGGTCGGCCGAGCCTGGTCCGGGAATCGTCGGGCGCCGCGTTGTTCCTGGGTGTCCGAGGTGGACGGCTCGACCCGCGTGCGGTGCGCCGCACCGTTCACGACGCGGTCGGCGTGGTTTCCGGTGCCCCGGACGTCGGTCCGCATGGGCTACGTCACTCGGCTGCGACCCATTTGTTGGAGGGCGGTGCGGACCTCCGTAGCGTTCAGGAGTTGCTTGGTCACGCTACGCTCGCAACGACCCAGCTTTACACCCACGTGACCGTTGAACGGCTGAAGGCGATCCATGACCGAACCCACCCCCGTTCCTGACCACACCGGGGGCGGCGCCGACACGGTGGCCGCGAGATCGACCTCGGTACCGGTGACTGCCCGTGACCAAGGCGGTGGAACCAACGGCCACGTCGGTGACCGCCTCGCGCGTCGGCTGTCCGTGGCGACCACCGCGTCTGCCGGGCCGGCCGCGGGCAGGGACCAGCGCAGCGGAGACGAGGTCGAGGCCGGGATAGTCGCGCTGTGGCAGGCATTCGGCCAGCGCCGCGACCAGGAACTGCGCGACCGGCTGGTGCTGCACTACGCGCCGCTGGTCAAGTACGTGGCGGGCCGCGTCGGAACCGGGCTGCCGTCGCACGTCGAGGTCTCCGACCTGATCCAGTCCGGGATCTTCGGGCTGGTCGATGCGATCGAGAAGTTCGAACCAGAACGCGGCCTGAAGTTCGAGACGTACGCCATGCAGCGCATCCGCGGCGCCATCCTCGACGACCTGCGGGCCCAGGACTGGGTGCCGAGGTCGGTGCGCAGCCGCGCCCGCGACGTGGAGCGGGCGCTGGAGCGCCTGGAGGCGAAGCTGCAGCGCACCGCGACCGATGCGGAACTGGCCAGCGAGCTCGAACTATCGCTCGACGAGCTGCGCGAGCTGTTCGCGCAGCTGCAGATGACCAGTGTGATCGCGCTCGACGACCTGATCGGCGCGGGAACGGCGCAGGCGTCGCTGGCCGAAACGCTGCCCGACGACCGGGCCGAAGACCCGGTCGCGGCCCTGGTGGACCGGGACAGCCGGCGCCAGCTGGCCGAGGCGGTGGAGCGGCTCAGTGAGCGGGACCGCGTGGTGGTGACCCTCTACTACTTCGAGAACCTGACGCTGGCCGAGATCGGGAAGGTGCTCGGCGTCACCGAATCGCGGGTCTGCCAGCTGCACACCCGCGCGGTCCTGCGCCTGCGCACCAAGCTCACCGAACAGGCCTGATCGGCGACCCGGTGGGGACCGGCGTGCCGGTCCCCACCGAAGATCACTGCCGCGGTTTGAGCCGGACGTGGCCGAACCCGAGCAGGCGCAGCGGGTCGAGGTAGTTCAGGCGTTGCCGAGCGCCCCAGTGCAGGCAGACCGGCGGCGGCTCGGCGGAGCACTCCGGATGTCCTGGTTCCAGATGGCCGATCGGCTGCCCGCGGGTGACCTGGTCGCCGACCGAGACGCCCGGCGCCACCGGCTCGTAGGTGGTGCGCAGGCCGCCGGTGTGTTCGATGGAGACCAGGTTCCGGTCCACCATCCAGCCCGCGTAGACGACCACGCCGTCTCCGGCGGCCAGCACCGGTTGGCCGACCTCACCTGCGAGGTCGACGCCCCGGTGACCTGGGCCGAAGGCGTGTGCCGGGGCCTCGAAGGGGCGAACGACGGCAGGAGGCGGCGCCAGCGGCCAGCCGAACAACGCGTCCGCCGAAGGCGAGGCGCGCAGGGGTGCGCCAGGCATCGGTAGTGCCTGCTCCGCGGCAGGCAGTCCGCGGGGCGGTTCGAGTCCGGCGGGGAGGCCGAGGGATGCGGCGGCACCGCAGCAGACGAGTGCGGAGATCAACAAGCGCATGGTGCAACGGTGGCTGCCGGCGGTCCAGGTGAACAGGGGGGAAACCAGATCTGTGGACAAACCAGGCCGCTGTGGACAACTCGCAGTCCACGATCGGGTCAGCCGGGGCGTCCAGTACACTGTCAGCGCGGTTTCGTGTCCGCACGGACCGACTTCGCGTGCCCGCACGCCATGCCTGCGCAAGTGGCCCGACCTCGCGGTCGGCCGCTGAGCGGAACAGTACCGAGTTCAACGCTTCGGATGCTGCTGCTCTCGCAGGGTGCCGGTGCTCCCGCGGTCCCGAGCTCGTTGAGCGAGGGTGGGGGTGACCGGGCGGGTACCAGGGCGACGGACCACCCGGTCTGTCGCGGCAACCGAATCGCGCGCCGACCGGCGCGCCCGACTCAAGAGGTGCGAACCAGGCCATGGCCGTCGTCACCATGAAGCAGCTGCTCGACAGCGGCGTGCACTTCGGGCATCAGACCCGGCGCTGGAACCCGAAGATGAAGCGCTACATCTTCACCGAGCGCAACGGCATCTACATCATCGACCTGCAGCAGACGCTGACCTACATCGACGGGGCGTTCGACTTCGTCAAGCAGACGGTCGCGCATGGCGGGACGATCCTGTTCGTCGGCACCAAGAAGCAGGCGCAGGAAGCGATCGCCGAGCAGGCCCTGCGGGTCGGCATGCCGTTCGTGAACCAGCGCTGGCTGGGTGGCATGCTCACCAACTTCCAGACCGTCCACAAGCGTCTGCAGCGTCTCAAGGAACTCGAGACCATGGAGCAGACCGGGGGCTTCGAGGGCCGCACCAAGAAGGAAATCTTGATGCTGACCCGCGAGAAGGACAAGCTCGAGAAGACCCTCGGCGGTATCCGCGACATGAGCAAGGTGCCCAGCGCCGTGTGGATCGTGGACACCAAGAAGGAGCACATCGCCGTCGGTGAGGCCCGGAAGCTGGGCATCCCGGTCGTCGCGATCCTGGACACCAACTGCGACCCGGACGAGGTCGACTACCCGATCCCGGGCAACGACGACGCGATCCGCTCCGCCGCCCTGCTGACCCGCGTGGTCGCCGACGGTGTCGCCGAGGGCCTGATGGCCCGCAGCGGCCGCACCAACGGTGCCCCGGAGGGCGAGGAGAAGCCGGCCGGTGGCGAGCCGCTGGCCGAGTGGGAGAAGGAGCTGCTGGCCGGCTCCGGCCAGGCCGCCGAGGGCGGCGAGCAGGCCGCGCAGTCCTGAGTCCGCTTGCCGCGCGCCGGTCGTGAAGATCGGCGCGCGGCGCGGTCCGGCTATCCGTCAGACGATCTGGCGGGTGCCACCCGGGCCGGGTTCGCATCCTCGCTGAGCTGGTTGAACGCCACGGGACGCGGCCCGGCCGATGTCTGCAAGACCTTCGAAGCTGCGTACTAAGAGGGACGGATAACGCACGATGGCGAACTTCAGTGCGGCCGACGTCAAGCGTCTTCGCGAGCTGACCGGCGCCGGCATGATGGACTGCAAGAAGGCTCTTGAGCAGGCCGACGGCGACTTCGACAAGGCCGTCGAGAGCCTGCGCATCAAGGGCGCCAAGGACGTCGGCAAGCGCGCCGAGCGCGCCACCGCCGAGGGCCTGGTCGCCGCCGACGGCGGTGTGCTGATCGAGCTGAACAGCGAGACCGACTTCGTCGCCAAGAACGACGAGTTCATCGAGCTGGCCAACAAGATCGTCGCCGCGGTCAAGGCCGCCGGTGCCGGTGACCTGGAAGCCGCTCTGGCGGCCCCGCTGGACGGCAAGACCGTCTCCGAGGTCATCCAGGAGCTGTCGGCCAAGATCGGCGAGAAGCTCGAGCTGCGCCGCGTCGCCAAGTTCGACGGCGAGGTGGCCACCTACCTGCACCGCCGCTCCGCGGACCTGCCCCCGGCGGTCGGCGTGCTGGTCGAGTTCACCGGTGGCAACGCGGACGCCGCTCGGGGTGCCGCGATGCAGGTCGCCGCGCTCAAGCCGAAGTACCTGAGCCGCGACGACGTCCCGGCGGACATCGTCGCCAACGAGCGGCGCATCGCCGAGGAGACCGCGAAGGCCGAGGGCAAGCCGGAGCAGGCGCTGCCGAAGATCGTCGAGGGTCGCCTGAACGGGTTCTTCAAGGAGAACGCGCTGCTGGACCAGCCGTCCGTGCAGGAGAACAAGAAGACCGTCAAGGCCCTGCTCGACGAGGCCGGCGTCACCGTCACCGGTTTCGTCCGGTTCGAGGTCGGCCAGGCCTGACCGGTCGCTGTTCGGCGGCACGCCGGGCGGCACCCCGATCAGGTGGTGCGCCGCCGGTTCACCGGGTGAGGTGAAACCGGTGGGGACCCGGCGGCCGCGACTCACGGCATCAGCGCCCCGCCTTCGTTCGCAAGGCGGGGCGCTTTCGCAAGATCACGGCGCCGGAACCCGGTGCCGCTGTCGGCGAGCGGAGCGATCCGCGCAAACTTAGAGCGAAACCGAACTTCGCGGGAGGAATCCAGTGACCGACGGCCCAGCGCACCGCGGCTACAGCCGGGTGCTGCTCAAATTGGGCGGCGAGATGTTCGGCGGGGGCAGCGTCGGGATCGACCCGAACGTGGTCGGCGCGGTGGCCCGGCAGATCGCCGAGATCGTCGCCGATGGCGTCGAGGTCGCCATCGTGATCGGCGGCGGCAACTTCTTCCGCGGCGCCGAACTGCAGCAGCGCGGCATGGAACGCGCGCGCGGTGACTACATGGCGATGCTGGGCACCGTGATGAACTGCCTGGCACTGCAGGACTTCCTGGAGCGCGAGCACGGCATCGACACCCGGGTGATGACCGCGATCACCATGGGGCAGGTCGCCGAGCCCTACATCCCGCGGCGCGCGATGCGGCACATGGAGAAGGGCCGCGTGGTCATCTTCGGCGCCGGCACCGGCATGCCGTACTTCTCCACCGACACCACCGCGGCGCAGCGGGCGCTGGAGATCGGCTGCGAGGTGGTGCTGATGGCCAAGGCGGTCGACGGCGTCTACACCGCCGACCCGAAGACCACCCCGGACGCGCAGCTGTTCGACAGGATCACGCACCGCGAGGTGCTGGAGCGCGGGCTGAAGGTCGCCGACGCGACCGCCTTCAGCCTGTGCATGGACAACCACATGCCGATCCTGGTGTTCAACCTGCTGGAAGAAGGCAACATCGCCCGCGCCGTCGGCGGTGAGAAGATCGGCACGCTGGTCAGCACCCCGGCCGAGCAGCAGGCCTGAGCGACGCGCATTCGAGGTCGTGCCGGGTGACCACCTGAGCGACCCGGCACGTCGCCCCACCAGGGGTGCTGGAATCCTGATCTGGGGTGGCCCGCCCTGGGGCGGCGCTGCGCAGCAGGCGACACTACGAATGTCCACCGGTCGGCAGACTTAAGGAGCAGCCGTGATCGACGAAGCTCTTCTCGAAGGCGAGGAGAAGATGCAAAAGGCGGTGGAGGTGGCCAAGGACGACCTGGCCACCGTCCGCACCGGCCGTGCGAACCCCGCGATGTTCTCCAGCATCGTCGTCGACTACTACGGTTCGCCGACGCCGTTGAACCAGCTCGCCAGCGTCTCCGTGCCGGAGGCGCGGCTGGTGGTCATCAAGCCGTACGACGCCAGCCAGCTGGCGGCGATGGAGAAGGCCATCCGCGACTCCGACCTCGGCGTGAACCCGTCCAACGACGGCCAGCTCATCCGGGTCGCGATTCCGCAGATGACGGAGGAGCGCCGCAAGGAGATGGTCAAGCTCGCCAAGCACAAGGGCGAGGAAGGCAAGATCACCATCCGGGGCATCCGCCGCAAGGTCAAGGAAGAGATCGACCGGATCGTCAAGGACGGCGAGGCCGGCGAGGACGAGGGCACCCGCGCCGAGAAGGAGCTGGAGAACCTCACGCACCGCTTCACCGGCCAGGTCGACGAGCTGGTCAAGCACAAGGAAGCAGAACTTCTCGAGGTCTGAGTGGTGACGGCCGGCCAATGCGAAGGTGAGTCCGGAATGTCCGCAGACAGCCCGGACCCGCCTTCGCGTCCTTCCCGGGCCGGACGCGATCTCCGTGCCGCCATCGGCGTCGGGGTAGTGCTCGGTGCCGCGATCATCCTTTCGCTGCTGATGGTGCGGTTCGTATTCATCGGCATCGTCGCCGCCGCGGTGGCGGTGTCCACCGTCGAGCTGGCGAACGCGCTCAAGCGCGGTGCCGACATCCGCATCTCGCTGTTCCCCGTGCTGGTGGGCGGGCAGGCGATGTTGTGGCTGTCCTGGCCGTTCGGCCTGCGCGGAACGCTGGTGGCGTTCGTCATCACCGTGCTGGCGTGCCTGGCGTGGCGGTTCCGGCACGGCGTCGACGGCTACGTGCGGGACGTGACCGCATCGGTGTTCACCGCGGCCTACGTGCCGCTGTTCGCCGCGTTCGCGGCGATGCTGGTGCGGCCGGAGGACGGTGCCTTCCGGGCGCTGTGCTTCATGATCGGCGTCGTCGCCTCGGACACCGGTGGCTACGCATTCGGCGTGCTGTTCGGCAAGCATCCGATGGCGCCGAAGATCAGCCCGAAGAAGTCCTGGGAGGGCTTCGGCGGGTCGATGCTGGTCGGCGTGGTGGCCGGGGTCCTCTCGGTGACCCTGATGCTCGACGGCCAGTGGTGGCAGGGCGCGCTGTTCGGGGCTGCGCTGGTGTGCACCTCGACGCTGGGCGACCTGATGGAGTCGCTGATCAAGCGCGACCTCGGCATCAAGGACATGGGCAACCTGCTGCCCGGGCACGGCGGCCTGATGGACCGGATGGATTCCCTGCTGCCGTCGGCCGCGGCCGCCTGGATGATGCTCTTCTGGCTCGTCCCGGGCTGAGGGAACCCCGGCTCGGGGTGCGCAATTTCAATGAGGTTGTTCCAACCTCGTTTTGCGTGGCGGTGCGGGTAGCGGCCCCCTGCGGGAGTTACAGAGGCTCCCTGGACTGTGGGTGCCCCTCCTGATGTATGTCCAAATACACGGCGGAGGGGCCGTCCTCGCCGAGGGAACCCCGGAGGGGTGGGCACCGTGAACCCGCGGCGATGCCAGCGTCGTAGGCGGGTTTATGCGCCTGCGGCGCATGCGACACCCATCGACGTGTGGCTTTGCGACCCGCGGCTGCGGGCCGACCAGCGGATGGCCTGTGTCCTGGGTCGTGAGTGGTCATGGCTGCTGTGGCGACCATGGGCACTCACGACCGCGGGACGTCGGGTCGTGAGTGGCTATGGCTGCTATGGCGACCATGGGCACTCACGACCCCTGCACACTCGGGACCTGGCCTGACGCCGCGGACCAGGTTGAGAAAACCTCATTGAAATCGCGTCGGAGAGAGGACTGTGAATGCGTACCTGGCGGAAGCAGGCGCGGCCGCAGGTGACGCCGAGCCCGAACATCTGGCACTGGCCCGAGCTCTTCGAACTGGAGAACCGCGCGCAGGATTCCACCGGCGCGTTGTGGCAGGCGCTGCGGGAGCGCTGTGACTGGGCCGGGCTGGACGTCGTCGACATCGGCTGCGGCGACGGCTTCCACCTGCCGCTGTTCGCCGCCGCGGCCAGGACGGTCATCGGCATCGAGCCGCATCCGCCGCTGGCCGAGCGGGCCCGTGCCCGGATGGCGGGCACGCCGGGCGTGGACGTCCGCATCGCGCCCGCCCAGCAGCTGCCGGTCGCCGACGGCAGCGTCGACCTGGTGCACGCCCGCACGGCGTACTTCTTCGGTCCCGGCTGCGAACCGGGCCTGGCCGAGGCGGAGCGGGTGCTCCGTCCGGGCGGGGTGATCGCGATCGTCGATCTGGACGCGTCGAGCTCGCCGTACGGGGACTGGATGCGGGCGGACGCGCCGCAGGTCGATCCGCATGCGATCGAGTCGTTCTTCCAGCGCCACGGCTTCGACAGCGCCTCCGTGGACACGCTGTGGCGCTTCGACGACCGGGAGACCCTCGAAAAGGTGCTGGGCATCGAGTTCTCCGCGAAGGTCGCCGCCCGCGCGGTTCGCGAGGTGCCCGACCGCACCGTTCCGGTCGGCTACCGCGTCCGGACCCGCCGCAAGCCGACCGGCCTGCTGCGCGCCTGAGCGATGTAATGGTTGAAGTGGACTAGTCCCTGACACCAGGGTGAGACCCATGCCTGCTACCAGCACGAACGGGGTCTGTCCCGGGGACCGCGCGCGGTGGGTGGTGCTGTCCCGGCACCGGACGTCGCAGGGCGAGGTCACCTATCGGATGTGCATCTGCGGCCGGATCGGCGTTTTCCTCGACGACCGCGAGGTGCGCTCGCCGACGAGATCTCCGGCGAGGTGATCGATGCGGTTCAACGACTACGGCGGCGAGGCGGCCTGCCTGGCGGCCGATCTCGTCAACGCGGTCGGCCCGCTGACCGCCGAAGCGCTGGAGCCGATCCTGTCCGCGCGCGGCGTCGCGGGAGGCGCGCTGGACGCCGAGCAGGTCCGCGACTTGGCGCTCTGGTGCGATCGGCTCGGCCGTTGCTTCGATCCGCAGGACCTGGAGCAGCGGTGCTACGAGATCAACCAGTTGCTCGCCGAGACCGCGAGCCAGCCGTACATCTCGCTGCACGACGGGCACCCGCACCTGCACTACAGCGCGCCGGGTGCGGACCGGGTGGCCCACATCCGTGCGGTCACGGCTGCCGGGCTCGCCTACGTGGTCTGCTTCGCAGGGGCGGATCGCCTCGGCCGGTGTGCGCGCGAAGTCTGCGACCAGGCCTTCGTGGACACTTCCCGGAACGGTCGGCGGGCCTACTGCTCCCTGCGCTGCGCGAACAACGATGCGGTGGCCCGCCACCGGGCAAGAGTCGCGGGCCGGCACGGCATCTGAGCCGGAGTAGCCAACCGCGCACCCAGTCCTGAACGCACTGCTCAAGCCCGTGCTTCGATCTCGCGCCGCCGATCGTGCCAGCGCGGGCGGACATTTCCGGTGGCTCAGGACGCGGTGATGCGCAGGTACAGCGCCGCGACGGCGGCGACCGCGGCCGCTGCGGTGAAGATCGGGGCCGGGCCGAGAGCCAGCAGCGCGCCGCCGAGGAGGGTGCCCGCTCCGATGCCGAGGTAGATCGCCGACGCGTTCAGCGACACCACGATCGCCGCCTCCTGCGGCGCCGCGTCGATGAGGCGGGTTTGCTGCGGCGGCGTTTGGGTCCAGGTGCTCCCGCCCCACGCGAACACCAGGATGGCGACCGCGACCTGCGGCGTGGTGCCGGTCCAGGCGAACCACGCCAGCAGCGCCAGCGCGAGCGTCATGCTCAGGTAACCGCAGGTCAAGACCCTGGTCGGGCCCCAGCGGTCGGTCGCGTAGCCGGACAGGAGGTTGCCCAGCACCGCCCCGAGCCCGTACATGAACAGCATCAGCATGGTCGAGTTCACCGGGACGCCGACGGCGTTCAGAGCGGGAACGCTGTAGGCGTAGACGGTGTAGCTGGCTCCCATGCCGAGCACCGTCAGCGGCAGAACCGCCATGACGCTGCGGCGGCGCAGCAGCGCGAGCCGGTCGCGCAGCGGGACGCGGGCGCCGCCCGGCAGCGCGGGCATGATCAGGTAGACGCCGACGCCGACGAGCACGCACAGCGCGGCGACCAGTCCCAGAGCGGCGCGCCAGCCGAACCATTCGCCGGCCAGATCGCCGAGCGGAACGCCCAACGCCGTGGCCACGGTGAGGCCGCCGACGACCACGGCCAGCGCCCGGCCGCGGAACTCCGCAGGCACCAGCGCCGCGCTGACCGCACCCGCGCCGGGCGTGTACGCGGCGGCACCGGCCGCCGCGATGACCCGGCTGACGATCAGCACCGCCAGGTTCGGGGCCAGCGCGGAGCCGATGTTGGCGATCCCGAGCAGGACGAGGGCGGCCACCAGCAGGGCGCGGCGCGGGATCCGGGCGGTCGCGGTCGCCAGGACCGGGGCGAGGACCGCGTAGGCCACCGCGAACGTGGTCACCGACTGTCCTGCCGCGGCCGTGGTCACCTCCAGCGAGTCCGCCATGACCGGGAGGAATCCGGCGACGATGAAGGCGTCGGTGCCGACCGCGAAGGTCCCCAGCGCCAGCACCAGGGTGGCCGTCAGGCCTCGGCTCCGCGTCGGATTCGGGACATTTGACATCCAGGTTCTCCAGCTGAAGAGGCCCTGCTGAGCAGGTGATCCGGAAAAGTCAGTCGGCGGCGTGCCAGCGCCGTACTCGCCCGGCGGCGCGAGGCGGGGCGGTGGCCATCAGGTCGGCGATGGTCTGCGAGGCCAGTTCGCGGCGCCAGGCCAGCTCGGCCCGGCGCATGGCGACGTCGATGCCGCAGCGCTTGCGGAACTCGCCTGCCGGGGTGCCGGTCCCGGCTCCGCGCTGCCGGATCTCGGCGCAGCGGAACGCGTCCTCGGGGCCTTCGATGGCGGCGACGACGTCCATCAGCGTGATCTTCGCCGGCGGCCTGGCCAGCCGGAAGCCGCCGCGCGCCCCCGGTGTGGAGGTGAGGATCTCGGCCCGGACCAGCGCTTGCAGGCGCTTGTTCAGGTATGCCGGGGGCAGGTCGAACTGAGCGGCGAGCCGGGCGGTCGGCACGGGTTCGTCGTCCAGCCACGCCAGCGTGAGGCAGCAGTGCAGGCCCCACTCGACCCCTTCGCCCATTCGCATACCTGGATGTTAGACGTCCAGGTTCGCCGGGGCGCGTCGGGGCTCCGCCGGCCGGATGGGCTGCTCCTGCCAGGGCGTTCAGGCGTCGCCGATCATTCCCCGGTGCGCTGGGCGGTGTCGATGATGAAGAACGTGGCACCGACGACGTCCTGGATCAGGGAGAGCCGGCCGTACGGGGAATCCGACGGTTCGCGCAGCACCTTGCCGCCCAGCTGGACCGCCTTCGCCGCCGCGTCGTCGGCGTTGCTGTCCGGGTTGACCTGGAAGTACAGCTGCCAGTGCGCGGGCACGTCCTCGGGCAGCGCCGAACTGGTCTCGAACCGGCCCACCGTGGGCAGGTCGTCGACGTACCAGACGGTGTAGTCGAAGCCGTCCCCCGGCTCGCCGATCTGCTCCTGCCGGTAGCCCAGCAGTTCGGCGTAGAACGGATCGGCGGACGAGCCGTCGCGGGTGTGCAGTTCCGCCCAGCAGAGCATGCCCGCGTGGTCGCGGCCGAAGGTGCCGTTGGGCGGCGCCTCCCACAGGCCGATCGCCGCGCCGGAGGGATCTTCGGCGACCAGGAACGTCTCGTCGGCAGGCGTTTCCGTCGGTGGGACCAGCACTTTGCCGCCGAGCGCCCGGATCCGCTCCACCGCGCGGCGGGCCGAGCCGCACTCCAGGTACAGCGTCCAGGCCGTCGGCGCGTCCGTCTCCGGAAGCAGCAGCCCGGCGACCGGCTTGTGCTCCTTCATCGCGATGTTGTAGTCCGGGCGCTGGATCCAGTGCCAGCCGAACAGGCCGGCGTAGAAGTCCCGGGCTTCGGTGACGTCGTGGGTGGCCAGGTCCACCCAGGCTGGGGCGCCTACTGCGATGGCCATCGCTCCTCCTCCGAAATGCACTTCGACACGAGGTGAATTCAGGGGGTATCCCCAGGGTGACCGAGGTTTCGGTTCGGAAAACACGCGTGGCGGATCAAGGATGTTCGGCCGCACGATGGCGTTACTGTTCGGTGCCTTTTCCGCAATGGGAACGCCCCCGAATGACGCCTTGATACTGAACGTCTCGCGTGATCGACTAGTAGCGGTCACTCAGTGTGCGTATTTGCATGCCGAGCAACCCGATCGAAGCACGCACCAGGGTTACAGGAGCAGCCATGGCCAACCGCGCGGCGAAGCCGGTGACCGCGGGCTTGAGCCGGCTTGCTCAGCTGGACCGCCGCGAGCGGGCCCGCATCATCCAGCAGCTGTGCCACCAGTACCCGGCGTTCCGGTCGATGCTGAGGCAGGTCACGATCGCCCGCGGGATCGCCTTCGCCTCCGGGCTGCTGCTCGCCCTCGCGGTGATGTTCCTGGTCCAGGGCGCATCGGTGTGGTGGGTGTCCGGTCTCGTGTTCACCGGCCTCGCCGGGTTCTGCTACGTCGCCGTGGCGCTCACCGACAGCCGGTTCGACCTGTTGCTCGCGGTGCTGGGCGCGCACCGCACCGACGAGTTGCACGGGCGGCTGGTGACCGAGCAGGTCTACGGCGACGACCCGCCGTCGGATCCGCTGGAGTGGCCGGTGTCGCGCGTCGTCGCGTCCCGCACGGTCGCCTCCCGGCTCACCGACGGGGCGGGTTCACCGGTGCACGCTGATCGATAGCGCGGCCGCGATCTCGTCGCCCACGAAGTGGGTTTCGTCGTCCGGCGGTTCGCCGACGCGCACCACCAGCGGCCCGCCGAAGGGCTTGCGCTCCACGACCTCGATCCGCGAGCCCAGCGTCATGCCGTGATCGGTCAGGTAGCGCAACAGCTCCGAATCCGTGTCCCAGACCCGCGCGATGGTGCCGATCGTGCCCGGCTCGACCTGGTCCAGCAGCAGCGTCGCGGGCTTCTCGACGGTGCCCTCCGCGGTAGGGATCGGGTCGCCGTGCGGGTCGTGGGTGGGGTTGCCGAGCTTGGCGGCGATGTGCGCGACCAGCTCGTCGGACACCGCGTGCTCCAGCGCGTCGGCCTCCCGGTGCACCTCGTCCCAGCTGTAGTCGAGCTCCTCGACCAGGAACAGCTCGATCAGCCGGTGCCTGCGCAGCACGTCGAAGGCCAGCCGGCGGCCCTCCGGGGTCAGCTCGACGCTGCGGTACCGGACGTGCGTGACCAGGCCGAGCTGCGCCAGCTTGTTGATCATCCCGGAGACCGATGACGGGCTCAGGCCGAGCCGCTGGGTCAGGGTCGCGTTCGTGACGGGCACACCCCGTTCGCAAAGCCCGTAGATCGCCCGGAGGTAGTCCTCGACGGACGACGAGGGGCGCTCGGCCATACTCGTCATACTTGCACGATACGGGCGCTACTCGGCCGGTGGACGCACCCACCACCCGCGTGGACGCCGCGTGGCGGCCGGACTCGCGCCTCGTCCGGTGGTCGCCGCCAAGGTCGTTCCGGGGCATGGGACACTGGTGGGCGCTATGTCTGCGACTTCCCTTCCGCTCGTCTTCGACGCCCCGCGCCGTGGCATGCCGCCGCGGCACCTCGCCGACCTCTCCGCCGACGAACGGCGTGCCGCGGTGACCGAGCTGGGGGAGAAGCCGTTCCGCGCCAAGCAGCTCGCGCACCACTACTTCGGCCGGCTCAACGCCGACGTGGAGTCGATGACCGACATCCCAGCGGCCAGCCGCGCGAAGCTCGGCGAACACCTGCTGCCGACGCTGCTCAGCCCGGTCCGCCACCTGAACACCGACGACGGCACCACCCGCAAGACGCTCTGGCGCGCGCACGACGGCACGCTGCTGGAAAGCGTGCTGATGCGGTACCCGGACCGCGCCACGGTGTGCATTTCCAGCCAGGCGGGCTGCGGGATGGCCTGCCCGTTCTGCGCCACCGGCCAGGGCGGGCTGCAGCGCAACCTGTCGACCGCGGAGATCGTCGACCAGGTGCGCTCGGCCGCGGCGGCGATGCGCGACGGCGACGTCCAGGGTGGGCCCGGCCGGCTGTCGAACGTCGTGTTCATGGGCATGGGCGAGCCGCTGGCCAACTACCGGCGGGTGATCAACGCGGTGCACCGGATCTGCGACCCGGCCCCGGACGGGCTGGGCCTCTCGCAGCGGTCGGTCACCGTGTCGACGGTCGGCCTGGTGCCCGCGATCAAGAAGATGACCGCGGAGGACCTGCACGTCACGCTGGCGGTGTCGCTGCACACCCCGGACGACGAGCTGCGCGACACGCTGGTGCCGGTGAACAACCGCTGGAAGGTCGCCGAGGTGCTGGAGGCGGCGCGCGGCTACGCCGACCACACCGGGCGCCGGGTGTCGATCGAGTACGCGCTGATCCGCGACATCAACGACCAGCCGTGGCGCGCGGACCTGCTCGGCAAGCTGCTGCACCGGCACCTCGGGCAGTTCGCGCACGTCAACCTGATCCCGCTGAACCCGACGCCAGGCAGCAAGTGGGACGCCAGCCCGAAGCCCGTGGAACGGGAGTTCGTCCGCCGGGTCCGCGAAGCGGGCGTCTCGTGCACGGTCCGGGACACCCGGGGCCAGGAGATCGCGGCGGCTTGCGGCCAGCTCGCGGCCGAGGAATGAGCGTTCGGCGGATCGCCTCGGGTCGCGAATTCCGCGCCTGATCTCCGGTATCTTGCCGGGGATCCGCGCGATCGGGGCGGTCCGGTCCCCGCGCCGGCGGACCGGGGGGAGCGCGATGTCAGGCGAGATCGAGTACGGGCCGCGGCTTCCGGCTACTACTTCGCGGATCATTCGTGGCTGGCCCCGGTCGACACCGTTTCCCTCCGGAACCGGCGGCTGAAGCTCCAGCGGATCCTGGCGGCGTTCGTGCCCTGACCGATGGCGCGCTGGTTTCCGTGAACGCAATGAACAGAATGGTGACGGCCGGCCCTGGGCGGTCCCATGATCCTCGCACCCGAACTCGATCGAGGTGGGAGGCAATGGTGCCTGGCCGTGCGAAACGAGGTCTCGTCCGCCGATCTGCCCGATCAGTCCGAAGTGGACGGATTCTGGCGCTGCTCGCCGCGGTGGGTCTGGTCGCGGTGCTCGGCGGGGCGCCGGCGCAGGCCGAATCCCGGATCGATCGCTCGCCGTCCGCCGGCTGCGGCGAGGCCGCGGTGCCCGGGGCGTCGGAGACCCGCACGATCGTTTCGGGTGGGATCACCCGCAGCTACCTGCTGCACGTGCCGGCGGACTACCGGCCGCACGAGCCGACCCCGGTGGTGCTGTCCTTCCACGGCCACTCGCGGACCTCGGAGTACCAGGAAGAGCTGTCCGGCTTCTCGGCCACCGACGCCATCTCGGTGTACCCGCAGGGCCTCGTCGGCACGGACGGCGAAACCGCCTGGCAGGGCGCGCCGTACTCCGCCGCGGCCGACGACGTGCTGTTCACCGGCGACCTGCTCGACCAGCTGGAGCGGGATTTCTGCGTCGATCGCACGCGGATCTACGCCGCGGGCAAGTCCAACGGCGGCGGCTTCACGGGCGTGCTGGCCTGCCGGATGAGCGACCGCATCGCCGCCTTCGCGCCGGTGTCCGGCGCGTTCTACCCGCAGGGCGGCGAGTGCGAGCCGGAGCGCGCGGCGCCGATCCTGGACTTCCACGGCACCGACGACCAGACGATCCCGTATCCGGGGAACCCGGAGAAGGGCCTGCCGCCGATCCCGGAATGGCTCGCGGGCTGGGCCGATCGCAACGACTGCGGTGACACCCCGATCGTCCGCGACGAGGGCAACGGGGTGCGGGTCAGCAAGTGGATCGGCTGCGACCGGGGCGGCAACGTCGTGCACTACCGGATCGAGGGCCTGGGGCACGACTGGCCGAGCACGCGGCCGAACCCGGACTCCGACCAGCCGTCGGTCATCGACGCGACGCCGATCATCATGCGGTTCTTCGCCGAGCACCGGCTCCGCTGAGAAGACCCGGGCCGGAGCGGGAGCTCCGACCCGTGCCCGGCCGGTGCGCGCCGCCCAGCCCCCCGAACGGCGCGCACCGGTCCGGTCCAAGATCCGGTGGCGTCAGCGCAGAAGCCGGATCGGAACGCGAACATCGATGTCCCGCCAAGCCTTGTCCGCTGTCATGACGGGCGCGTCCAAGCGGAGCGCCACCGCAAGGCAGGCCCGATCTCCCAGCGACAACCCGGAGGACCGGGTGTGCGCCCACAACTCGCCCGCGCACAGGGCGTCGTCGGCGGTGAAGGGCTCCACCAGCACCCCGAGCGTCCGGAGGCGATCACAGGTGCGCCGGGCGTCCGCGCCGTGCTGGGTGAGCTGCGGCCCGCGGTGTCAGCGGGTGTGTTCGCGGATGGCGCCTTCCAGGACCGTCAGGCCTTCTTCGAGGAGGGCCTCGTCGATGACCAGCGGCGGGAGGAGGCGGATCACGTTGCCGTAGGTGCCGCAGGTGAGGATCACCACGCCTTGGGCGTGGCAGGCCTTGGCGATCCGCGAGGTCACCTCGGGGTCCGGTTCCGCAGTGCCCGGCTTGACGAACTCGATGCCGATCATGGCGCCCCGGCCCCGCACGTCGAGGATCGCGTCGGTGGTCTCGGCGATCGCGCGCAGGCGGGGGAACACCAGGTCGCCGATCTCGCGCGCCGCGGTGGCCAGGTCGCGTTCGCGCATCGCGCGGATCGCGCCGAGCGCTGCCGCGCACGCCACCGGGTTGCCGCCGTAGGTGCCGCCCAGGCTGCTCGGCGGCATCGCGTCCATCAGCTCCGCGCGACCCGTGACCGCGGCCAGCGGCAGCCCGCCTGCCATGCCCTTCGCCGTGGTGATCAGGTCGGGCACCACGTTCTCGTGGTCGCAGGCGAACCAGGCACCGGTCCGGCAGAAGCCGGTCTGGATCTCGTCGGCGATGAACAGCACGCCGTTGTCGGTGCACCACCGCGAGATCGCGGGCAGGAATCCCGCCGCGGGCTCGATGAATCCGCCCTCGCCCTGGATCGGCTCGATCAGCACCGCCGCCACCGAATCGGCGCCGAGCTGCTTCTCGATGCGGTCGATCGCCTCCCGCGCCACCTGCTCGCCGGTGCGCGGATCGCGCGCCGGGTAGGACATCGGCACCCGGTAGATCTCCGGCGCGAACGGGCCGAACCCGTGCTTGTACGGCACCGACTTCGCGGTCAGCGCCATGGTCAGGTTGGTGCGGCCGTGGTAGGCGTGGTCGAACACCACGATCGCCTGCCGCCCGGTGGCCCGGCGCGCGATCTTGACGGCGTTCTCCACCGCTTCCGCGCCCGAGTTGAACAGGGCGCTGCGCTTGTCGTGGTCGCCGGGGGTGAGCGCGGCGAGTTCCTCGCAGACCTGCAGGTAATTCTCGTACGGCGTGACCATGAAGCAGGTGTGCGTGAACTCGCCGACCTGGCGGCGCACGGGCTCGACGACCTCCGGCGCCGCGTTGCCGACGTTCGTGACCGCGATGCCCGAGCCCAGGTCGATCAGCGAGTTGCCGTCGACGTCGTGCAGCACGCCGCCGGCCGCCTCGGCGATGAAGACCGGCAGCACGCTGGACACGCCGGTCGACACCGCCGCCGCGCGCCGCCGCTGGAGTTCGCGGGAGTTCGGGCCGGGGATCTCGGTGCGCAGCACGCGCGCCTGGGGCAGTGCCGCCTGGGCCGGGGAAACCGTCACGGTGGTGACCTCCTAGAACAGTCTTGAAAGTGGCCTGCGCAGCGGTGCGGATGGCGGTGCAAGCCGCGTCCCGCACCGCAAGCGCCCGTCGCCGCTTGGGAGGGGCTCTGGTCGTGTTGTCCTGCGAACAGGTTCGCCCCGCCACCCGCAACCGAACAGTGGACGATCTGTTTAACTCGGGTTTCGGGATTCGACACACTGTCAGGAGGTTTTAGGTGCCGTTGACGGTGCGCGACCTGGTCGCCGACGCCGCGCTGGGGCTCGTCGCGCGCGCCGGTCAAAGCTCCCTCGACCGCCCGATCGCGTGGGTGCACACCAGCGAACTGACCGATCCGGCGCCGTTCCTGGAGGGCGGCGAGCTGCTGCTGACCACCGGCCTCGCGCTGCGCGCCGAGGACTGCGCGGGGCTGGTCGAGCGGCTCACCGCCGTCGGCGTCGCGGGCCTGGGGTTCGGCGTCAGGCTGAGCCACCGGCAGATCCCGGCCGAGCTCGTGACCGCGGCGGAACGAGCCGGGCTGCCGCTGCTCGAAGTGCCCCGGCCGACGCCGTTCATCGCGATCAGCAAGGCGGTTTCACGGGCCGTCGCGGCGGACGAGTACGCGAGCCTGCGGCGCACCAGCCGCGCCCAGCACGAACTCGCGCAGGCGGCCGGCACCACCAACGGCGTGGCCGCGCTGGTCCGGAAGCTCGCGCTGCTGCTGGATTCGTGGGTGCTGCTGCTCGACGCGGGCGGCCGGCTCCTGCACAGCGCACCGGCGACGGCCGGTTCGCGGCTGCCGGACCTGGAGCCGGAGGTGGCGAAGGTGCGGGCGAAGCGGGGCCTGGCCGCGGCCGGGTTCTCGCTCGGCGACCAGGAGGTGAGCATGCAGGCGCTCGGCGGCCGGGCGCGCGGGTTCCTGGTGGTGGGGCGCGGCGAACCGTTCGCCACCACCGACCACCACGTGATCAACTCGGCCGCCTCGCTGCTGACCCTGGCGCTGGAGCAGGTGGAGGCGCTCGCTTCCGCCCGGCGCCGGCTGCGCGCGGACTTCCTGGCGTTGATGCTGCGCGGCGAACAGGTGCAGGACGTGCTCGCCGACCTGCACGCCGAGTTGCCGCCCGAGCCGTTCCGGGTGGTGGTGCTGGCCGGTGCCCGCGATCGCGACGAGCTGCTGTCCCGGCTCGCGGCGGATCAGCCGAGCGCCCCGGCCTACCTGGCCGAGCACGGCGACGTGGTGGTCGGGCTCGTCGGCGACGGCGCGCTCGACTGGCTCACCGGGCAGGCCGGCGTCGCCATCGGGGTGTCCGAGCCGTGCGGGCTGGCCGGGCTCGCCGAAGGGCTGCGGCAGGCGCAGCAGGCGGCGCGGGCGGCGAAGCGCAGCGACACCGTGGTGCACTTCGCCGACCTCGCCGGATACGGCCTGCTGAACCTGGTTCCCGGCGCCGACGCGCAGGCGTTCGCCGAGGCCGTTCTCGCACCGCTGCGCGGGCAGGGCGTGCTCTTGGAGTCGCTGCAGACGTGGTTGGCGCACCATGGGCAGTGGGATCCGGCGGCGAACCGGCTGGGCGTGCACCGGCACACCCTGCGCAACCGGGTGCGGAAGGTGGAGGAGTTGCTCGGGCGCAGCCTCGACCAGCCCGGCGTGCGCGCGGAGCTGTGGCTGGCGCTGCAGGTCCTGGACCGGCCCGGCGAGTGACGGAGGTGGCGCGGTGCTCGTCGAAGATCTGCTGAACCGGCCGGAACTGGCCCTGCAGGTGCGGGTGCGCGGCCGGGTGGACCGGCCGATCCGCTGGGTGCACACCATCGAGATCAAGGCCCCCGGCCGGTTCCTGCGCGGCGGCGAGGTCGTGCTCACCGCCGGGGTGTGGCGCACCGCCGGGACCACGCCGGAGGCCTTCATCGCCGACCTGGTCGCCGCCGACGTCGCGGCGGTCGGATACGGCCTGGTGCCACCGGAAACCCAGGTCCCCGAGGCGTTCGTCGACGCGGCGCGCGAGCACGGCCTGACCTGCTTCGTGGTGCCCGTGGAGGTCGCGTTCCTGCAGATCGTCGAGGCCTTCGTGAACACCAAGCGCGCCGAGTGGGAGCGCCCGCTGCGCCGCCACCTGGCGCAGCACGACGCGATCGTCGCGGCGCTGCGGCTGCGGCGCGGCGTCGAGACGGTGCTGGACACGCTGGCCAAGCAGCTGGGCGAAGCCGTGGCGGTGCGGGTCGCCGGAGGCGTGGTCGCGGGTACCGCGCCGCAGCCGAACCACCCGTTGCCGCTGGTGGGCGAGGGCCTGGCCGAGGCCGAGCTGCTGCTGCCGCGGCCGCTGGCGGATCTCGACGTGGAGCAGCACGCGGCGGTGGTGCAGGCGATGCCGTTCATCGCGCTGGAGATCGAACGCACTCGCGCGGTGCGGGCGACGGAACTGCGCTACGCGTGGGAACTCTTCGAATGGGTCCACAGTGGAACGGTCGGGATCGACACCGTGCGCACCCGGCTGCACGCGCTCGGCCTGCAGCCGGACGGGCCGCTCGCCGCCGTCGTGGTGCGCACGTCGAGCCCCGGTGCGGATTCCGCGCGGCTGGGCGATCTGCTGGGCACGGACGGGGTCGCGGCGCAGCGCGGCGGCGACGTCGTCGCGTTCGCCCAGGTCCGTGACACCGTGGCGGAGCTCGCGCGCCGCATCACCGATGCGGTGGCCAGCGGTGTCGTCCACGTCGGCGTCGGCAAGCCGGGCACCGCGTCCGAGCTGCGCGTGAGCCTGCTGCAGGCGGCGCACGCCGCCGAGGCGGTGTCGTCGCGGGCGGAGCGCGGCTGGATGACGCACGAGCAGCTGAGCAGCCCGGCGCTGCTGCTCTCCGCGCAGGATCCGGAGCTGCTGGCGGCCACTTCGCGGGCGCTGCTCGGGTCGGTGCTCGACCACGACGAGCGGCGGGGCAGCGACCTGATCCCGTCGCTGGCGGTGTTCCTCGACGCGGGCGGCCGCTGGCAGGAGGCGGCCCAGCGCCTCCACGTGCACATCAACACCCTGCGGCACCGGATGAACCGGGTCGAAGAGCTCACCGGCCGAAGCCTTTCCAACACGGCGGACCGCGTCGACCTCTTCCTCGCGCTCCGCGCCCTCCAGGCCTGAATCCCTTTCAGCGCGGTGCGCCGCCGTGTGGGCGTGGCCGTTCGGGGCGCCGGTTTCGCGCGAAACCGGCGCCCCGCGTGAGGGCGGGATGACGGTTTCGCGCGAAAACGCCGCGCATGTCGCCGGGAAGCCGCGGCCTCGATCCCGGCGCCGGACGATCTTCGGCGCGGCGTTGTGCGAACGTCCAACGGTGGTTGTGGACTTCGGACGATCGGTGACTACCTCCGATCGGTGACCCGGCCCACTCTTGGTCGGTGCCGCGCGGCTCAACGCTCCCGCCATCCGCCAAGGAGGTCAACGGATGACCCCAGATCCGCCACCGGCCGCGCGCGTCGGCATTGAGACGCACGGCGTCGACACCATCCCCGACACCGATCGCACCGGCCGTCCCCGCGATGTCGCCGGCATCCTGCTCGGCTCCAACATGTGCCTCGGCGTGGTCATCTTCGGCTGGTTGCCCGCCTCGTTCGGGCTGTCGTTCTGGGCGGCCGTCACCTCGATGATCGCCGGGACGCTGCTCGGCACGCTGCTGGTCGCACCGCTGGCCCTGGTGTCGCTGAAGACCGGCACGAACCTGTCCACCAGCAGCGGCGGCACCTTCGGCGTGCGCGGCCGGCTGATCGGCTCGGTGATCGGCCTGCTGCTCTCGCTCGGCTACGCCGCGCTGACGGTGTGGACCGGCGGGGCCGCGGTGGTGGGCCCGCTGCACCGGCTGTTCGGGCTGCCCGACGACGGGGTCAGCCACAGCGTCACGTACGCGGCGCTGGCGGTGCTCTCGGTGCTCGTGGCGATCTTCGGCTACCAGCTGATGACCCGGATGAGCAAGTGGGTCGCGGTAGGCACCGTGGTGCTGATGGCGGCCGGCCTGTTCGCCTACGGCGACCAGTTCCGGACCGGGCCGGTCACCGACGCCGGCTACCTGCTCGGGGACTTCTGGACGACGTGGGCACTGTCCACAGTGGCCGCCGGACTGAGCGGGCCGATGGCGTTCATCACGCTGCTCGGCGACTACAGCCGCTACGTCTCGCCGAAGCGCTACTCATCCCGGAAGGTGTTCGCCGCGACCTGCGCCGGCATGCTCCTCGGGCTGCTGATCCCGCAGCTGTTCGGCACCTTCACCGCGTTCGCGGCCCGCGCCGCGGACGACTACGTCGGGCCGCTGGTGGCCGCCGCGCCGCTGTGGTTCCTGCTGCCGCTGCTGCTCAACGGCGTGTTCGGCACGATCGGCAACGCCGGGGTGCTGATCTACAGCATGGGGCTCGACCTGGACGCGATCGTGCCGCCGCTGTCGCGCGTCAAGGCCACCATCCTCACCTCGGTGCTGTCGACGGTGCTGGTGTTCCTCGGCTACTTCGTCTGGGACGCCCAGGACGCGGTCACCGCGTTCGTGCTGCTGCTGACCGCGATCGGCACGCCGTGGGCCGTGATCACGCTGATCGGCTTCGCGCGCTGCCGCGGCCGCTACGACCCGGATGCGCTGCAGGTCTACAACCGCCGGGCGCGGGGCGGCATCTACTGGTACACCGGCGGCTGGAACCTCCGGGCGGCGGCCGCCTGGCTGACCGGTTCGTCGGTCGGCCTGCTGTCCGTGGACACCGCCCTGTACAAGGGGCCGCTGCTGGAGCTCACCGGCGGCATCGACCTGAGCTTCCTGCTGGCCGCCGCGGCCACGGCCGCCGCCTACCTGCTGCTGTGCATCGGCAGTCCGCAGCCGATGCCGCGGCAATCCGACGTTCGAGTCGCAGCGAGCGTCTGAATCCCGTTACGAATCAAGGAAGTGCGAGCATGGATCGTTACGACGTCGTCGTCATCGGCGCGGGTTTCGCCGGCCTGACCGCGGCCCGCGAGCTGCGGGAAGCGGGCAAGGACGTGCTGGTCCTGGAGGCCCGCGACCGCATCGGCGGCTCCACCTGGTACCAGCCGGAGGGCTTCGACGGCTTCGGGCTGGAGATGGGCGGCACCTGGATCGTCCCGCAGCAGACGCACGTGTGGGGCGAGGTGCAGCGCTACGACGTCCCGATCAAGGACAGCGAGCTGCCCGGCCGGATGACCTGGTCCGACCACGGCAAGGTGCTGGACACGCTGCTGCCCGTGCCGCCGCAGGAGTACGAGCAGCTGGAACACGCGGTGCGGGCGCTGATCGAGGCCGCCTCCCGGTTCGACCCGCTGCGTCCGCTGTCCGAACAGGACGTCGCCGACCTCGACGTGCCGATCCGCGAGTGGGCCGAGAACGTCGGGCTGACCGGCAACGCCAAGGAACTGATGATGTCCTGGTTCTGCGGCTGCGCGAACGCCAGCGAGGACACCGGTTCGGCGCTGGACATCCTCCGCTGGTGCTCCTCGATGGACAACTCGCTGTGGGGCATGGTGCAGGCCAGCGTGCTGGGCTTCACCTTCGTCAACGGCACCGCCTCGCTGGCGCGGGCGATCCAGGCCGACGGCGGCGCCGAGCTTCGGCTGTCCAGCCCGGTGCGCGAGGTCGAGGCCGACGACGACGGCGTGACGGTCACCTACGACGGCGGCGCGGCGCGCGCCGACCGGGTGCTGATGACCACGCCGGTCGGGATCTGGCAGGACGTCGAGTTCAGCCCGGAGCTGCCCGCCGACAAGCTCGCCATCTCGCGGGAGAACCACGCCGGGCAGGGCCAGAAGGTCTGGGCGCTGGCCCGCAACGTCCCCGAGGACATCAGCGGTTTCGGCTGGGGCACCAGCTTCGACTACGTCGGCGCGATGGAGACCACCGAGCGCGGCGTGGTGCTCGTGTGCTTCGCCCCGGAGCACGACCGCGTCGACGCCGGCGACCTCGCCGACGTGCAGCGCGCGGTCCGCGAGTTCGCGCCGGACGCCGAGGTCGTCGACGCCCGCTCGCACGACTGGGTGCACGACGAGTTCTCCAAGGGCACCTGGGCGACGTTCGCCGCCGGGCAGTTCGCGAAGTACGAGCTGTGCGTGGGGCGTCCGGAGGGCCGGGTGCACTTCGGCGGCTCGCACACGGCCCGCCGCTGGCGCGCGTTCATCGACGGCGCGATCGAATCCGGCAAGCGCTCCGCGGCGGAGATCCTGGCGGCCGAGAAGTGACGTCGTGAGTGCGAGAACGGGCTCCAGCCCGCTTGCGCGCTCACGAAAAAGTGGAGGAATGCATGAACAACCCGATCGGTCCGGTGGACGCCACCAAGGTGCCGCGCTACGGCGGCGACACCACCTTCGCCCGGCTGCCCCGGCTGACCGACGTGCCCGACGCCGACGTGCTGATCTGGGGCGTGCCGTTCGACACCGGCGTCAGCTACCGGCCCGGCGCGCGCTTCGGCCCCAACCACGTCCGGCAGAGTTCGCGGCTGCTGCGGCCGTACAACCCGGCCAACGGCGTCGAACCGTTCGCGGCGCGGCAGGTGGCTGACGCGGGGGACATCGGCGTGAACCCGTTCGATCTCGGGGAGGCCATCGACACCATCGAGGCCGGTGCGCGGGAGCTGTCCGGAACCCGGCGCACCCTGCTCACCATCGGCGGCGACCACACCATCGCGCTGCCGCTGCTGCGCGTGCAGCACGAGCGGCACGGACCGATCGCGGTGCTGCACTTCGACGCGCACCTCGACACCTGGGACACCTACTTCGGCGCGCCCTACACGCACGGCACCCCGTTCCGGCGCGCCGCCGAGGAGGGCCTGATCGACTTCGAGCACTCGATGCACGTGGGCCTGCGCGGCCCGCTGTACTCGAAGCTCGACCTCGACGAGAGCGAGCGGATGGGCTTCGCGGCGGTGCACAGCCGCGAGTTCGCCCGGACGCCGCTGGACACCATCATCGACCGGATCCGCGCCCGGCTCGGCTCGCGCCCGGTGTACCTGTCCATCGACATCGACGTGCTGGACCCGGCCTTCGCGCCGGGCACCGGAACCCCCGAAGCCGGCGGGCTGTCCAGCCGCGAGCTGCTCGAAGTGGTGCGCGGCCTGGCCGACCTGAACGTCGTCGGCGCGGACGTGGTCGAGGTCGCCCCGGCCTACGACCACGCCGAGATCACCGGCATCGCCGCCGCTCACGTGCTGTACGACCTGCTGTGCATCCTGCCGGGAGGACGCTGATGCGCCAGATCCGCAACATCATCGACGGCCGGCCGGTCGACGCGGCCGACCGCCGGACCACCGACCTGGTCGATCCCTGCAGCGGCAAGGTGTTCGGCACCGCGCCGCTCTCGTCCGCCGCGGACGTCGAATCTGCGTACGCCGCAGCGCAGCGGGCCTTCGAGCACTGGCGGACCACCACACCCGCCGACCGGCAGCGGCTGCTCCTGCGGCTGGCCGACGAAATGGAGCGCCGGACCGAGGATTTCGTCGCGGCGGAAGTGGAGAACACCGGCAAGCCGGTCGCCGCCACGCGCACCGAAGAGGTGGGCGCCGCCATCGACCAGATCCGGTTCTTCGCCGGGGCGGCCCGCGTCCTGGAGGGCACCGCGGCGGCGGAGTACACCCCGGGCCACACCTCCTACGTGCGGCGCGAACCGGTCGGCGTGATCGGCCAGGTCGCGCCCTGGAACTACCCGCTGCTGATGGCGGTGTGGAAGATCGCCCCGGCGATCGCCGCGGGCAACACCGTCGTCCTCAAGCCCTCCGACACGACGCCGGCGACCGCCGCGCTGCTCGGCGAGGTGGCCGCCGGGATCCTGCCGCCGGGCGTGCTCAACGTCGTGTGCGGTGACCGGGAAACCGGCCGCGCCGTGGTGGCGAACCCGGCGTCGGCGATGGTGTCGATCACCGGGTCCACCCGGGCGGGCCGGGAGGTGGCGGCAGCGGCGGCCGAGGACGTCAAGCGCGTGCACCTGGAGCTGGGCGGCAAGGCCCCGGCCCTGGTGTTCGCCGACGCCGACCTCGCCGCGGCCGCCGTGGGCATCGCCGCCGCAGGCACGTTCAACGCCGGGCAGGACTGCACCGCGGCGACCCGGGTCCTGGTGGCCGAGCCGGTCGCCGAGGAGTTCACCCGGCTGCTGGTCGAGGAGGTCGCGGCGCTGCGCTGCGGCCCACCGTCCGATGTGGACGCTGTCGTCGGCCCGCTGAACAACGCCGCGCAGCTGGCGCGGGTGCAGGACATCATCGGCCGGCTGCCCGCGCACGCGCAGGTGCTCACCGGCGGGCAGCGCATCGGCGACGAGGGGTGCTTCTTCGCGCCGACCGTGCTCGGCGGCGTCCGGCAGGACGACGAGGTAGTGCAGGAGGAGATCTTCGGGCCGGTGCTCACGGTGCAGACCTTCCGCGACGAGCCAGAGGCGTTGAGCATGGCCAACGGCGTGAACTACGCGCTCGCGTCGAGCGTGTGGACGCGCGACCACGGGCGAGCGCAGCGGCTCGTGGCGAGGCTGGACTTCGGGTGCGTGTGGGTGAACACCCACATGGTGCTGGTCGCGGAGATGCCGCACGGCGGCTTCAAGCACTCGGGCTACGGCAAGGACCTCTCCCGCTACGGCTTCGAGGACTACACCCGCATCAAGCACGTCATGCACAACCACGCCTGACCGGCGACGCGGGACCGGCGCCGCCCCGAGGTGCCGGTTCGGCCAGGTCGGTGGCCGGGGGTGGCCAGATTGGCACTCCCGGCCCCCACAGCGGGCTCGTAGCGTCACGGCGAGGACGAAACGACAGGAGGCAGCCGATGGCATCGGTCACCGGGAACTGGATCGCAGGCGAGCTGGTCACCAGCGACGAGACCTTCGAGGTGCGGCACCCCTACGACGGTTCGGCGGTCGCCACCGCGTGCTACGCCACCGACGCCGACGTGGAGCGCGCCGTCGCGGCCGCGCACGCGGTCCGCCGCGAGTTCGCGACGCTGCCCGCGCACGCCCGCGCGGCGGCGCTGGACCACGTGAGCCGCCGCCTCACCGAGCGGGCCGAGGAGATCGCGCAGCTGATCACCGCCGAGAACGGCAAGCCGATCACCTGGGCGCGCGCCGAGGTCGCCCGCGCCGCCTCCACCTTCCGCTGGGGCGCGGAGGAGGCCCGCCGCTTCTCCGGCGAGCTGCAGCGGCTGGACACCGACGCGGGCGCGACGGGCCGGATGGCCCTGATCCGCCGGGTCCCGCGCGGGCCGGTGCTGGGCATCTCGCCGTTCAACTTCCCGCTCAACCTGGTGGCGCACAAGGTCGCCCCGGCGATCGCCGCCGGCACCCCGATCGTGCTCAAGCCCGCGCCGAAGACCCCGCTGTCCGCGCTGCTGCTCGGCGAGATCCTGGCCGAGACCGAGCTGCCCGCCGGGACCTGGTCGGTGGTGACGACCACCAACGAGAAGGCCGCCGAGCTCGTCGCCGACCCGCGGCTGCCGGTGGTGTCGTTCACCGGCTCCGGGCCGGTCGGGTGGGGCATCCGCGACTCGGCGCCGCGCAAGCACGTCACCCTCGAACTCGGCGGCAACGCCGCGGTGATCGTCGACTCGGACTGGTCGGACCTCGACTACGCCGCCGACCGGATCGCCACCTTCGCGATGTACCAGGGCGGCCAGTCGTGCATCTCGGTGCAGCGCGTCTACGTGCACCGCGACAGCTACGACGACCTGACCGCCCGCGTGGTCAAGGCGGTCGAGGCGCAGGGCACCGGGGACCCGAAGGACCCGGCCACCAAGGTCGGGCCGCTGATCGACGTGGCCGCCGCGGAGCGGGTGGAGCAGTGGGTCGGCGAAGCCGTCGAGGCGGGCGCCCGGGTGCTCACCGGCGGCACCCGCGAGGGCGCGACGTACGCGCCGACGGTGCTGGCCGACGCGCCGGAGGACGCGAAGGTCTCGTGCGAGGAGATCTTCGGCCCGGTGCTGGTCATCTCGCCGGTCGACTCGGTGGACGAGGCGTTCGAGAAGGTCAACGCCTCCCGCTACGGCCTGCAGGCCGGCGTGTTCACCCGCGACCTGCAGCTGGCCTTCCGCGCCTCGTCCGAGCTGGAGGTCGGCGGCGTGGTCATCGGCGACGTGCCGAGCTTCCGCGCCGACCAGATGCCCTACGGCGGGGTGAAGGAGTCCGGCGTCGGCCGCGAAGGCGTCCGAGCGGCGATGACGGACCTCACCGAAGAGCACGTCACGGTCCTCACCGGCATCAACCCCTGAATCGGCGGCCGTGAGCGGTGGCCGCGGTTTCAATTGAAACTGCGGTCGACCACCCACGGCCGTTCGGCAGGCCCGCTGAACGCACGAAAAACGCCGCCCCGGTGACCGGGGCGGCGTTTTCGGTGCTTCGGTGCGTCAGCGACGCCAGGCGGTCCGCTTCCGGCGCAGGTCGATCAGCAGGCCGATGACCAGGATCGCCGCGATCACGACCAGGTAGCCGTCTTCGGTCTTGAAGTGCCCGCCACCGCTGATGATGCCGCCGTGGTTGCCGATCAGCATGGCCAGGCACGCGATGACCGAGAACCAGCCCATGAACTGGGTGCCCTTCGGGAAACCGCCGTGCCAGCCCCACTCGACCGACGGTTCCTCGGCCGGGTCGATGGCCTGGCTGGGCTTCTTCTCCAGCTCGGTGCTCGCCACGTTCCCCTCCTGTGCCACGCCGGCCGCGCGGGCCGGAAGACAGTGCTCGGTGCGCGGATCACCGACCGGCGATCCACATTGCCCCCATCCTCGCACACGCCCTCCGCGACCGAACGCGCGCCCACCCGGCACGAGCAGCGAAAAGGGGTGTCGCGGAAAGAGATTTCCGCAACACCCCGAAAAGCGTCCGCTCGCGCCGGCGCTACCGCTGCACCGCCTTGCGGCCGACGATCACCCGGTAGACGCCCAGCACGATGACCGAGCCGGCGATCGCCAGGAGCCAGGTGCTCAGCGACCAGAACCGGTCGATGCCGACGCCGAAGATCCAGTTGCCGATCAGCCCGCCGATGAACGCGCCGACCACGCCCAACAGCATCGTGACCAGGATTCCGCCCGGGTCCTTGCCCGGCATGATCGCCTTCGCGATGGCGCCCACGATCAGGCCGAGAACGATCCATCCGATGATGCCCATGGTTGTTCTCCTCACGTCCTGCGCCGCACCCTGCCGGGCCGACCACCTGATCGTGGGCCCCGAAAGTGATTTGCGCACCGCGAGCGACGGGGGCTCACCTTCTTCGGGGACAATGGCCGGTGATGCACGCCGACACCCCGAATCAGAGCGCACCCAGCGAACCGGGTCCCCGCACCGTCCTGGTGCTCGGCTCGACCGGTTCCATCGGAACCCAGGCCCTGGACGTGATCCGGCACAACCCCGACCGGTTCCGGGTCGCCGGGCTGGCCGCGGGCGGCAGCGACCCGCAGGCGCTGGCGGCGCAGGCGCTGGAGTTCGACGTCCCGGCCGTCGCCGTCGCCAAGGGCACCGCGGTCGAGGACGTCCAGCTCGCCCTCTACGCCGAGGCCCAGCGGCGCGGCTACGCGGCCGGGGAGTTCCGGCTGCCGCGGCTGCTGGCCGGCCCGGACGCGGTCACCGACCTCATCGAATCCGCTCCCGCCGACGTGGTGCTCAACGGCGTCGACGGCTCGCGCGGTCTCAAACCGACGCTGGCCGCGCTGGCCACCGGCGCGACGCTGGCCCTGGCCAACAAGGAGTCGCTGATCGCCGGCGGCCCGCTGGTGCTCAACAGCGCCGCGCCCGGCCAGATCGTGCCGGTGGACTCCGAGCACTCGGCGCTGGCGCAGTGCCTGTTCGGCGGGCGCGCCGACGAGGTGGAGCGGCTGGTGCTGACGGCCTCCGGTGGGCCGTTCCGCGGCCGCAAGCGCGACGAGCTCGTCGACGTCACCGTGGAGCAGGCGCTGGCCCACCCGACCTGGTCGATGGGCAGCGTGGTCACGATCAACTCCGCCACGCTGGTGAACAAGGGCCTGGAGCTGATCGAGGCGCACCTGCTGTTCGGCATCGGCTTCGACCGCATCGACGTCGTCGTGCACCCGCAGTCGATCGTGCACTCGATGGTCACCTTCGTGGACGGCTCCACGATCGCGCAGGCCAGCCCGCCCAACATGCGGATCCCGATCGCGCTGAGCCTGGACTGGCCGCGCCGGGTGCCCAAGGCCGCCCCGGCGCTGACCTTCGAGAAGGCCCAGGAGTGGACCTTCGAGCCGGTCGACGACGAGGCGTTCCCGGCCGTCGAGCTGGCCCGCGCGGCGGGCTCCGGCGGAGGCTGCCTGCCCGCGATCTACAACGCGGCGAACGAGGAGGCGCTGGCGGCGTTCGTCGAGGGCCGCCTCGGGTTCACCGCGATCGTGCAAACTGTGGGTGACGTGCTCGCCGGCGCCGACCAGTGGCGCAGCGACCCGGCGGGCTTGGACGAGGTCTTCGCGGCCGAGGACTGGGCACAGACTCGGGCTCGCGAGCTCGTCGGGAAGGCGGAGTAGATGCTGGTCGTCGTTGGCATCCTGATCTTCTTCCTCGGGCTGCTGTTCTCCATCGCGTGGCACGAGCTGGGGCACCTGGCGGCCGCGAAGCTGTTCGGGATCAAGGTCACCCAGTACATGGTCGGCTTCGGCCGCACCATCTGGTCCCGCAAGAAGGGCGACACCGAGTACGGCCTGAAGCTCATCCCGTTCGGCGGCTACATCCGGATGATCGGCATGTTCCCGCCCAAGAAGGACGAGAAGTACGGCCGCACCACGTCGTCCGCGCCGTGGCGGGCGATGATCGAGGACGCCCGCCAGATGTCCGCCGAGGAGATCACCCCGGAGGACGCGCACAAGCAGTTCTACCAGCGCAGCCCGTGGAAGCGGGTCGTGGTGATGATGGCCGGGCCGTTCATGAACCTCATCCTGGCGGTCGGCATCTTCACGGCGATCCTGATGGGCCACGGCATCGCGACCCCGACGACCACGGTCGCCGACGTCAGCGCGTGCGTGCTGCCCGCCACCGCGCCGAACACCGAGACCTGCCCGGCCGACGCCCCGCCGTCGCCCGCCGCGGCCGCGGGATTCCGGGCCGGCGACCGGATCCTGGAGTTCAACGGCAAGCCCTACGCCTCGTGGGACGAGCTGCAGCTGGCGATCCGCGCGTCCAGCGGCTCGGTGCCGGTGATCATCGAGCGCGACGGGCAGCGGGTTCCGCTGCAGGCCGACCTGATGCAGACCGACCGGCCGAAGCTGAACTCGACCAGCGAGTACGAGAAGGTCGGCTTCCTGGGCCTGACTCCGACATCGGTGCTGGTCAAGCAGGACATCGGCGGCGTGGCGAGCACCATCGGCGGCTTCGTGAGCCTCACCGCGCAGAAGGTCGTCGAGCTGCCGCAGCGGGTGCCCGACCTGGTCGCCGCGATCTTCGGCGGCGAACGGCACCAGGACTCGCCGGTGGGCATCGTCGGCGCGAGCCGCCTCGGCGGCGAGGTGCTGGCCTCGGAGAAGGTCGGCGTCGACGACCGGATCATCATGATGTTCAACCTGCTTGCTGGCGTGAACCTGTCGCTGTTCGTGTTCAACATGCTGCCGATCCTGCCGCTGGACGGCGGTCACGCCGTCGGCGCGATCTGGGAGGGCATCCGCCGCAAGTTCGCCAAGCTGGTGCGCCGGCCCGACCCGGGTCCGTTCGACACGGCGCGGCTGATGCCGCTGGCGTACGCGGTGAGCCTTGTCTTCATCGCGTACTCGCTGCTGGTCCTGGTCGCCGACGTGGTGAACCCGGTGAAGCTGTTCTGATCGGTCTTCGGCGGGAACCGGCGCTCAGCACGCGTGGTGGGCGCCGGTTCCGCGCGACACCGGCGGCGATTTCACTCGCGTGGCCGAGCGCCTGCGGGGAAGCGGAACCCGTGTCGGCGCGGCCGAACGGACTTCGGCGCGCGTCCCACCCGATACCCGGATCGAGTGGTGACGGGTGTGCGACGCTCGCTCGAACGAGACGTGAACCGGCTCTGATGATCACCGAACGTGATTCGGCTGACCATGACGACATCCGGCCGGATGAAATGCCGCCGGTATCGTGGAGCGCGGGCGGTGCAAGCCGTCCGAAAACACCAGCAGAGGTGGAGAGGAATCGATGACCGTCGATCTGGGCATGCCCGCGGCCCCGGCTCCGGTGCTCGCGGAACGGCGCAAGACCCGGCAGTTGCAGGTCGGACCGGTCGGAGTGGGCAGCGAATCGCCCATCTCCGTGCAGAGCATGACCACGACCGTCACCGCGGACGTCAACGCCACGTTGCAGCAGATCGCCGAGCTGACCGCCGCGGGCTGCGACATCGTCCGGGTGGCCTGCCCCAGCGCGGACGACGCGGAGGCGCTGCCCGCCATCGCGAAGAAGTCGCAGATCCCGGTCATCGCCGACATCCACTTCCAGCCGAAGTACGTGTTCGCGGCGATCGAGGCCGGTTGCGCCGCGGTGCGCGTCAACCCGGGCAACATCAAGAAGTTCGACGACAAGGTCAAGGAGATCGCGCAGGCCGCCAGGGACCACGGCACGCCGATCCGGATCGGCGTCAACGCCGGTTCGCTGGACCCGCGGCTGATGCAGAAGTACGGCAAGGCGACCCCGGAGGCGCTGGCCGAGTCGGCGCTGTGGGAGGCGAGCCTGTTCGCCGAGCACGACTTCCACGACCTGAAGATCTCGGTGAAGCACAACGACCCGGTCGTGATGGTGCGCGCCTACGAGATCCTCGCCGAGCAGTGCGACTACCCGCTGCACCTCGGCGTCACCGAGGCGGGCCCGGCGTTCCAGGGCACGATCAAGTCCGCGGTCGCCTTCGGCGCGCTGCTGCGGCAGGGCATCGGCGACACCATCCGCGTGTCGTTGTCGGCGCCGCCGGTCGAGGAGATCAAGGTCGGCACCCAGATCCTGCAGTCGCTGAACCTGCGGCCGCGGAAGCTGGAGATCGTGTCGTGCCCGTCGTGCGGCCGGGCGCAGGTCGACGTGTACAAGCTGGCCGAGGAGGTCACCGCCGGGCTCGAGGGCATGGAGGTGCCGCTGCGGGTCGCCGTGATGGGCTGCGTGGTCAACGGGCCGGGCGAGGCGCGGGAGGCCGACCTCGGGGTGGCCTCGGGCAACGGCAAGGGCCAGATCTTCGTCAAGGGCGAGGTGATCAAGACGGTGCCGGAGCACCAGATCGTCGAGACCCTGATCGAGGAGGCCATGCGCATCGCCGAGGACATGGAGCCCGCCGACGACGCGGCCGGGGCGCCGGTCGTCACCGTCAGCTGATCCAGTGCGACCGGCCGTCCCCGGATCAGGGGGCGGCCGGTCTCGCTTTTCCGGGCTTCTGCGCGCCGCGCCCGCGGCGAATCCGCGGCGATCCGTCGACCGGGCTACTCCGAATGGGTGAGTGCCGGTTCGGGGCGGTGTGGTGCACACCGGCCGGTGGGGCTCTGCACCCCGGGTTTCTGGCAGTCTTGGCAGGTGCTCAAGCTCGCCGGTGCACGGCTGTTGGAGGAACGCGACGCGGTGCTGGTCCGTTCCGTGCTGGATTCCGCCCCCGTCGCGGCCTGCATGGTGGCCGCGCGCGTCGAGGAGGCCGGCATCCACCCGTTGCGCCTCGGCGGCGAGCTCTGGGGCTACGGCGGCAAGCTCACCGGGATGTGCTTCTCCGGCGCGAACCTGATCCCGCTGCGCGGCGGGCCGGCCGCGATGCGCGCCTTCGCCGACCGCGCGCTGCGCCGGCGCCGCGTCTGCTCGTCGCTGGTCGGCCCGGCCGAGCAGGTGCTCGCGCTCTGGAGCGAGGTCGCGGCGCAGTGGGGCCCGGCGCGCGAAGTGCGCGCCGATCAGCCGCTCATGGCGCTGTCCGAGCCGCCCTGGGTGGCCCCGGACCCGCTGGTGCGCCCGGTCCGGCCGGATGAGCTGGACCGCTACCTGCCCGCGGCGATCGCGATGTTCACCGAGGAAGTCGGGGTGGACCCGTCCAGCGACGGCGGCGCGGCGAGCTATCGGGCGCGGGTCGCCGACCTGATCGCCGGTGGCCGGGCGTTCGCCCGCTTCGAGGGCGGCGAAGTGGTGTTCAAGGCCGAGATCGGCGCGCTGTCCCGCACGGTCGGGCAGATCCAGGGCGTCTGGGTGCACCCGGACCGGCGCAGCACCGGGCTGGGCACGGCGGGAACGGCCGCGGTCGCGGACCGGCTGGTGCGCGGCCTCGGCCGCACGGCGAGCCTGTACGTCAACGGCTACAACACCGCGGCCCGGGTGGCGTACCAGAAGGTCGGTTTCCGCCAGGTCGGCTCCTTCAGCACGGTCCTCCTCTGAATGTCCACTGTGGATGGTGATCTGCGGTTTCAATTGAAACTGCAGGCCACCGGCGGGTGCCGAACCCCCGGTTTCAATTGAAACCGTGGTCTCCCGTGCGGCGTGCGTTGACCGAACGGGCAACGGGTCAAAAAGGGGTGTGGACGTTTCGGGGCATTTCGGCATACTCGCGGACATGGTTTCCTCGCGGATCTTGGTCGGCGCGGCGGCGCTCCTGCTGCTGCCGCTGGCCGCTTGCAGCACCGGGCCGTCTGAAGAAGACGTCGCCGCCTCCTTCGTGAACGCGGTGGCGGCGGGTGACGCGGTCGGTGCGGCGAACCAGACCGACGCCCCCGATCAGGCCAAGCAGGCGCTCGAAGCGGCCCGGCGGAACCTGGCGCCGACGGCCGCGCACGCGACGGTACGCGAGGTGACCGAGGACGCGCAGGGAACGCCGACGGCCCGGTTCGACATGTCCTGGGACTTCGGCGCGGGCAAGGTCTGGAACTACTCGAACGAGCTCAAGCTCGTCGAGCAGGAGCAGGGCTGGAAGGTCCGCTGGGCGCCCGCGGTGCTCCACCCGCAGCTGGCGGCCGGGCAGACCCTCGCCTACCGCGAGCAGCGCCCGGACCCGGCGCCGGTGCTGGACCGGGACGGCAAGCAGCTCATGGGGCCGGAGCAGCTGGTCACGGTGAGCCTGAGCGCGCAGGAGGCCGGGGACGTGCCCGGCGTCGCGGCCTCGTTGGCGAACGCGCTGAAGACCATCGAACCCGCGATCACCCAGCAGTCCATCCTGGACGGCGTGGCGAAGACGCCGCAGGGCCAGCCCTACGCGGTGGTCACGCTCCGGCAGGGCGACTACGAGCAGGTCAAGTCCCGGATCTACGACCTGCCGGGCGTGCGCTTCCCGGCCCAGACGCGGCTGGTCACCACCGAGCGCGGGTACGGCACGCAGGTGCTCGCGGGCGTGGCGCGCGTCGTCGACCAGCAGGTCCAGGCGAACGCCGGGTGGCGCGTCGTGACGCTCGACGCGGCTGGCCAGGAGGCCGCGGAGCTGCACGGCGTCGCCGAGCGGCCGGTCGCGCCGACCAACGTGACCCTCGGCGACCGCGCGCAGCGGGCCGCCGAGCAGGCGGTGGACCCGGTTCCGCAGGCCGCGATGCTGGTGGCCATGCAGCCGTCGACCGGCGAAGTGCTCGCCGTGGCGCAGAACGCGCCCGCCGACGCGCAGGGCCCGGTCGCGCTGTCCGGCCAGTACCCGCCGGGTTCGACGTTCAAGACGGTGACCGCGACCGCCGCGCTGGGATCCGGGAAGGCGGGCATCGACACCCCGGTGGAATGCCCGGCGGAGAAGGTGTTCGACGGTCGGCCGCTGCCGAACGACAAGAAGTTCGACCTCGGCGTGGTGCCGCTGCGGACGGCCTTCGCGCACTCCTGCAACACGTCGTTCGCGCAGCTCGCGGTCGACATGCCCGGGGAGGCCCTGACCGACGCCGCGCGCCAGCTCGGCCTCGGCGTGGACTTCGAGATGGCCGGCGCGACCACCATCACCGGGAAGGTGCCGCCGGCCAGCAGCACGGTGCAGCGCGCGGAGAACGGCATCGGGCAGGGCACGGTGCTGGCCAGCCCGTTCGGCATGGCGCTGGTGACCTCGTCGATCGCCGAGGGGCGGATGCCGGTGCCGACGCTGGTCCGGGGCGCGCAGACCAAGGCGGACGCCACCCCGCAGCCGCCGGCGCCGCAGGCCCTCGACCAGCTCCGCGCGATGATGCGCGAGGTGGTCACCGGCGGGACGGCGACCGCGCTGAACGGCTCCGGCGACGTCCGGGGCAAGACCGGGACCGCGCAGTTCGGCGACGGCACCCACTCGCACGGCTGGTTCGTCGGCTACCGAGGCGACCTGGCCTTCGCGGTGCTGGTGACGGACGCGGGCTCGTCGGGGCCGGCCGTCGAGGTGGCGAAGCGCTTCCTGGCGGGCGCCTGACCGCTTCACGTGATCGGGTGATCACCTAGGGTCATCTTGGTGCTACGTTGTAGCTCATGGAGCGGATCGGCGTCCGCGAGCTGCGGCAGCACGCCAGTCGATACCTGAAGCGGGTCGCCGCCGGGGAATCGATCCTGGTGACCGATCGGGGTCGCGTCGTCGCCGTGCTCAGTCCGCCCACGCGTGACCAGGCCCTGTACGACGAACTCGTCGCCGCCGGGGAGCTCGTGCCCGGCGAAGGCGGTGAGCTCCCCGAACCGTTGCCGGCAGCACCGACCCCGAACGTCTCCGACCGGCTGCTGCGCAGGCGTGAACAGGAGCGGTTTTGATCTACTTCGATTCCTCCGCGCTGATCAAGCTGATCGCCCCCGAACCGGAGAGCAAGGCGCTGAGCCAGTGGGTCCGCGAGCGCTGGGAGCAGCCCCGCGTCACCAGCGCGTTGTCGAAGGTGGACGTGCTGCGCACGTTCCGCGAGGTCGGTCCGGCCGCCGAGGACCTGGCGTCGATCATCGTGTCCAAGATCGACCAGCTGCCGGTGAAGCAGGACGTGCTGGACGTGGCCACCGAGCTGCGCTGCAACGTCGGCCCGGTGGACGCCATCCACCTGGCCTCCGCCTACAAGATCAAGGACGGCCTGCACGCCTACGTCTCCTACGACCCGGGGCTGCTGGCGGCGGCCGCCGAGGCGGGCCTGACCACGGCCTCCCCGGGCGCGAGCTGACGCCGATCCGCCGCAATTTCCATTGAAATCGAACCTTCGATTTCAATGGAAATTGCGGCCCGACCGTGAGGAGATCGGGCGCGGAGCGCTCGTGACCGCCACCCGGAGTTCGGGCGGGCACCGCGGTTACAGTGGTGGGCATGCCGGTTCGAGCTCCGTTGAAGCCAGGCGTGCAGACGCCGCGTCGCCCAGTCCCTGCGCACATCGAGCGCCCCGAGTACGTCGACAAGCCGGCTCCCCAGCGCAGCACCGACCCGTACGTGCAGCCGCCCGAGGTCATCGAGGCGATGCGGGTGGCCGGCAAGCTCGCCGCGCAGGCCCTGGTCGAGGCAGGCAAGGCGGTGCAGCCGGGCGCGACCACCGACCAGGTCGACGCGGTGGTGCACGAGTTCTTCTGCGACCACGGCGTCTACCCGTCGACGCTGGGCTACCGGGGCTTCCCGAAGTCCTCCTGCACTTCGCTGAACGAGGTGATCTGCCACGGGATCCCGGACTCGACGGTGATCGAGGACGGTGACATCGTCAACGTCGACGTCACCGGCTTCATCGGCGGCGTCCACGGCGACACCAACGCGACGTTCCTGGCCGGCGAGGTCTCGGAGGAGGTGCGCCTGCTGGTGGAGCGCACCCACGAGGCGCTGATGCGCGGCATCAAGGCGGCCAAGCCGGGGCGGCAGCTCAACGTGATCGGCCGGGTCATCGAGTCCTACGCCAAGCGGTTCGACTACGGCGTGGTCCGCGACTTCACCGGGCACGGCATCGGCCGTGCGTTCCACAGTGGACTGGTGATCCTGCACTACGACGAGCCGTCGGTGCAGACCGTCCTGGAGCCGGGCATGACCTTCACCATCGAGCCGATGATCACCCTCGGCACCCACGAGTACGACATGTGGAGCGATGGCTGGACGGTGACGACGAAGGACAAGAGCTGGACGGCCCAGTTCGAGCACACCATCCTGATCACCGAAGAAGGCAACGAAATCCTGACCCTGCCCTAGGGCCTGTTTCCAGGCTCGTTCTGCGAAGCGGTGCGAGTAGCGGAACCTCAGACGCCTTCTCGCTGTGGGATCCCCGACTTTCGTATGACCAATACGCGGCGTCGGGGCTGTCCTCGCGAGAAGACGTCTGAGAACCCGCGGCGGTGCAAGTTGCTTAGGTGGGCTAAGCGGCTGCGCCGCTTGCGGCGGCTATTGGGCGTGAGATTCGAGCATCGCGGCGGCGGTTGTGCGTTTGCGGTGCGTACCTTCGGCTGCCCGCAGGGGCTTTTGGATTGGTCGGCGATTTCGCGCGAAATCGGCGTTCCGCTGGCCTGTCTGCGTCAGGTGCCTGGTATCGACGCCGGTGTGTCTTGGGCGGCGCCTGTGTTTGTGCAGGTGGGTGGTCGTGAGCGGTTTTGGTTGTCATAGCCGCTAAAAGCACTCACGGGCCCTCACCTGGGGAGACGTTCAGGCTGGTTTCGCGTGGGTGTCGCAGGTGGTTCGTGGTGCCTTTGGTGAGCTCGGGTGATGGGGTAGGAACTTCGTGTGAATGCGGTGCTGATCGCCGGGACCACCTCCGATGCCGGGAAGAGTGTGGTCACCGCCGGGATCTGTCGTTGGCTCGCGCGCGGCGGCGCTCGGGTCGCGCCCTTCAAGGCGCAGAACATGTCCAACAACTCCGTGGTCACGCCCGATGGCGGCGAGATCGGGCGGGCTCAGGCCGTGCAGGCTGCCGCGTGCGGCGTCGAGCCCTCGGTGCGATTCAACCCGGTGCTGCTCAAGCCCGGCAGCGACCGCAGTTCGCAGGTCGTGGTGCTGGGGCGGGTCGCAGGCGAGGTGACCGCGATGTCCTACCGGGCCCGCAAGACGGCCCTGCTGGACACCGTCGTATCCACGCTGGAAGGGCTGCGCGCGGAGTACGACTACGTCGTGTGCGAGGGCGCCGGGTCGCCGGCCGAGATCAACCTGCGGGCCAACGACATCGCCAACATGGGGCTCGCGCAGGCCGCCGGGCTGCCGGTGCTGGTGGTCGGCGACATCGATCGCGGCGGCGTGTTCGCCCAGCTCTTCGGCACCCTCGCGCTGCTGGACGCGGCGGATCAGGCGTTGGTCGCCGGATTCCTGATCAACAAGTTCCGCGGCGACCCGGCGTTGCTGGAACCGGGCCTGGACCAGCTGCGCGCGCTGACCGGTCGCCCGGTGCACGGCGTGCTGCCGTGGGCCGAGGAGCTGTGGCTCGACGCGGAGGACTCACTGTCCTATGTGGCCGATGGGGTGATCGGGCGGCCTGCGCCGCCGAAGGCCGCGCAGTGGTTGCGGGTCGCGGTGCCGAGGCTGCCGCGGATCTCCAACGCCACCGACGTGGAGGCGCTGGCCGCGGAACCCGGCGTCGCGGTCCGGTTCGTCACCGAGCCGTCGCGGCTGGCCGACGCGGATCTGGTCGTGCTGCCCGGCTCGAAGTCGACGGTCGCGGACCTGGACTGGCTGCGGCGCAGCGGCCTGGCCGAGGCGATCGACGCGCACGCCCGCGCCGGGCTGCCGGTAGCCGGCATCTGCGGCGGTTTCCAGATGCTGACGCGGCGCATCGTCGACGAGGTCGAGTCCGGTAGCGGTGCGGTCGACGGGCTGGGGCTGCTCGACCTGGAGATCGAGTTCGCGCCGCGCAAGACGCTGGCCCGGCCGCGCGGCCAGGCCTTCGGCGAGCCCGTCCAGGGCTACGAGATCCACCACGGCGTCGCGGTCCGCCGCGGGGACCTCGCGCCGCTGGTGAGCTTGCCCGACGGGCGGGTCGAGGGCGGTGTGGCCGAGTCCGTGCTCGGCACCCACTGGCACGGGTTGTTCGAGAACGACGCCTTCCGCCGGTCCTTCCTGCGCTGGGCCGCGCGGCGCGCCGGGCGGGACGGCTTCGAACCGGCCGATGGCACCGTCTTCGCCGAGGTCCGGGCGGGGCAGCTCGACCTGCTCGGCGACCTGGTGGAGAAGCACCTGGACACCGACGCCCTGCGCCGACTGCTCGACGACGGCGCACCTGCCGGGCTCCCGGTGGTGCACCACAGTTTCAATTGAAACTGGGTCATCGGTTGTGATCCCGGTAACGTCTTGGTCATGGCCGAGTTTTCCGTTGATGAAGCCCGCGAGCGGCTGGTGGAGCTGCTCGACCGCGCCGAATCGGGGGAGGAGATCGTCATCACCCGGTTCGGTGCGCCGTCGGTGTGGCTGCAGCCCGCGCGCGGCGGATCGACCGGCGGTGGTTTCGCCGCCGGGGTGATCGCGGCGGCGTGGGTGGCCCCGGCCGCCGGAGACGCGTTCGACGTCGGAACCGACTACTGGCCGGACTCCTCTGCCTGACCAGGATCTGAACCCACCTGGCTGAGCAGTTCGTCGAGGAATCCGCCCGCCTCTTCGGCCGCCCGGCGCGGATCGCCGTCGCGCACCGCTTCCAGCAGCTCGGTGTGTGAGACGTGCTGCTCCGGTGGGATCTCGGGGTTGAAGGTGGTCGCCACGCTGGATGCCACCGTCTCGCGGATCCCGTCGTAGAGCGAGATCAGCACCGGGTTGTGCGAGGCCGCGACCAGCAGCCGGTGGAACTCGGCGTCGGTGACGATGACGTCCGCGCTGTCCAGGCGCTGCACCGCCTCGTTCCGGCTGTCCAGGCAGGCCGTCAGCTCGCGCAGGTCCTCGTCGGTGCGCGCTCCGGCGGCGAGCCGGGCGCCCTCCACCTCCAGCGCGCGCCGGACCTCCAGGACCTGGCGCAACTCCGGGCCGCACAGCTTGCGCACCGCCCCGGAGATCTCGTTGGTGGCGCGCACGAACGTGCCGTCGCCCTGCCGCACCTCCAGCAGCCCGGCGTGCGAGAGCGCGCGCACCGCCTCGCGGACGGTGTTGCGGCCGACGCCGAGGGCGTTCACGAGCTCGGTCTCGGGCGGGATCTTCTCGCCCAGCGGCCATTCCCCGGACGCCACGAGCTCGCGCATCTGGGCGATGACCTGATCGACCAGCCCGGTCCGTTTGGCAGTGACCAAAGGCACTGACAGGTCCTTTCGTCCAAACATCCTACGTTTGACATAATAGGCCGTGATGTCTACGAAGTCACGACCCCAGCATGTCCCCGACCAGGTGGCTGACCAGGATGCCACGCGACTCGCCGCCGGATGCCATCCGGATGGCTTCTCCGCCGAGAACCAGGGCGCCGCGGAGCCGGTCTTCCCGAACCGGCACGTCGCCGTCGCGGGTGGGGGACTGCTGCTCGCCGGCGTGGCGCTCGCGGCGGCGAACATGCGCCCGGCGGTCACGAGCCTGGCGTCGGTGCTCGGTGAGGTCCGCGACTCGCTCGGTGCCTCGACGACCTGGGCGAGCGTGGTGACTTCCGTGCCGACGCTGTGCTTCGGGATCGCCGGCATCGGCGCTCCGCTGCTGGCGAGGCGGATGGGCATCAACAAGGTCATCGGCGCGTCGCTGGCGGTGCTGACGCTCGCGATGCTGCTGCGCGTCGTGGACGGTCCGTGGACGGTGCTGGGCGGGACCGTGCTGGTCTGCGCCGCGATCGCGATGTGCAACGTGCTGATCCCGGTGGTGGTCAAGGAGTCCTTCCCGACCCGCGTCGGGATGGCGACCGCGCTGTACACCACCGCGATGGCGGCGGGCGGCTCGACCGGCTCGGCTCTCACGCCGTACCTGAACTCCACCACCGGCAGCTGGCGCCTGTCGCTGGCGACCTGGGCGGTCGTGGCGCTGGCCGCGTTGTGCGTGTGGGTGCCGGCGACGGCTCGCCGCTCCTCGACGCGGCAGGTGTCGGGCACCGCGTCGACGAGTCCGCGGCGTTCGCTGATGCGCAGCCCGCTGGCGTGGGTGATCACCGTCTACTTCGCCCTGCAGTCGCTGGTCGCCTACGTCGTGATGGGCTGGATGCCCGAGGTGTTCAAGGGTGCCGGGATCGACAGCACGACCGCGGGCATGCTGCTCGGTCTGCTGCTGCTGATCGGTGTGCCGATCAACATGATCCTGCCGCCGCTGGTGACCCGGACCCGCAGCCAGTCCTGGTGGGCCATCGGGCTCGCGGTGCTGACCCTCACCGGACTGCTCGGGCTGCTGCTGGCGCCGCAGGCGCTGCCGGTGGTGTGGGCGCTCGCGATCGGCATCGGGATGAGCGCGTTCCCGCTGGCGCTGGTGCTGATCTCGCTGCGGACCGCCAACGCCGCCGACACCGGGTCGCTGTCCGCGATGTCGCAGAGCGTCGGCTACCTGATCGCGTCCTTCGGGCCGTTCCTGTTCGGCGTGCTGCACGACGTGACCGGCACTTGGTCGGCGTCGCTGACGGCGATCGTGGTGATCGTCGCGATCCAGGCGGTGTTCGGCGTCATCGCGGGTCGCCCCCGCACCATCTGACACCCCGCGGTTCTGCGAAGGGCGTCTTCGGCCGGTCCGGTCGAAGACGCCCTTCGCATCTGGTGGACTGAGCCGATGGTGTGAACGACGCCGAATCGGATTTGCGGGCGAGACGGCACTGACACCATTGATCGCCGTGGGTGGTGTCGCGGGAACGCGGCGCCGCCGGGAGACCCGGCTCGCTGCCGTTGATCCCCGGCCTTCGGCAACGGGTCGCGCGGCTGGCCGGCACATCGCCCCTCGGCGCGCCGGCCAGCCGCACCCCGTTCGGTCAGACGAGGCCGAGGCGGAGCATCGCGTCGGCCACGTTGGTGAAGCCCGCGATGTTCGCGCCCGCGACGTAGTTGCCCGGCATGCCGTACTCCGCCGCCGTGGCGTAGCAGCGGGCGTGCACGTCCTTCATGATCTCTTCGAGGCGCTTCTCGGTGAACTCGAAGCTCCAGCTGTCGCGGGACGCGTTCTGCTGCATCTCCAGCGCCGAGGTGGCCACGCCGCCCGCGTTGGCGGCCTTGCCGGGGCCGAACGCGATGCCGGCTTCCTGGAAGCTGCGCACCGCCTCCGGCGTGGTGGGCATGTTCGCGCCCTCGCCGACCGCGATGCAGCCGTTGGCGATCAGGGTGGCCGCGTCGGCGCCGGTGAGCTCGTTCTGGGTCGCCGACGGCATCGCCACGTCGCACGGAACTTCCCAGACGCTGCGCTGCGCGACGAACTTCGCGCCCGGGCGGCGTTCGGCGTAGGTCGCGATGCGGCCGCGCTCGACCTCCTTGATCTGCTTGATCAGCTCGACGTCGATGCCCTTCTCGTCGACGACGTAGCCGGAGGAGTCCGAGCAGGCCACCACGGTGCCGCCGAGCTGGTGGACCTTCGCCATCGTGTAGATGGCCACGTTGCCCGATCCCGACACCACGACCTGCTTGCCGTCGAACGACTGGCCGCGGGCCGTCAGCATCTCCTGCACGAAGAACGCGCAGCCGTAGCCGGTGGCCTCGGTGCGGACGCGGGCGCCGCCGAAGGACAGGTGCTTGCCGGTCAGCACGCCGGATTCGTAGCGGTTGGTGATCCGCTTGTACTGGCCGAACAGGTAGCCGATCTCGCGGCCGCCGACGCCGATGTCACCGGCCGGCACGTCGGTGTACTCGCCGATGTGCCGGTGCAGCTCGGTCATGAAGCTCTGGCAGAACCGCATGACCTCCCGGTCGGAGCGGCCCTTGGGGTCGAAGTCCGAGCCGCCCTTGCCGCCGCCGATGGGCAGCCCGGTCAGGGCGTTCTTGAAGATCTGCTCGAAGCCGAGGAACTTCACGATGCCCTGGTAGACCGACGGGTGGAAGCGCAGGCCGCCCTTGTACGGGCCGAGCGCGCTGTTGAACTCCACCCGGAAGCCGCGGTTGATCTGCACCTCGCCGCGGTCGTCCTCCCACGGCACGCGGAAGACGATCTGCCGCTCGGGCTCGCAGATCCGCTCGATGATCTTCTGCTCGGCGTACTCGGGATGCTTGTCGATCACCGGACCGATGCTCTCCAGCACTTCCCGGACTGCCTGGTGGAACTCGTCTTCGCCGCGGTTGCGCTGGACCACGTTCTCGTAGACCGGTTCGAGGCGTTCGTGAAGCACAGGCAAGCTCCTTTGTCCGATGACGTTCCGGGCCGCCCGGGCCCGCTCCGCCACGGCGGGAGCGCAACAGCGAGCAGCTCGATCCTCCTAAGGTGACCCGTTAAACTGGAACTGCTCAAGATGACGCCCGACACATCGGGCGCAACGGTCACTTCAGCGGCAGGTTGAGCAGCGCGTTCTCGACGAGCTCCGGCATGCCCGGGTGGATCCAGTACTGGCCGCGGGCCATCGTCCGGGCGTCCAGGCCGAACTGCATCGCCTGGATCAGCGGCTGCAGCAGCGTCGGCGCCTGCGGGCCGATGATGTGGGCGCCCAGCAGCTGTCCGGTGTCCGGATCCGCCAGGAGCTTGGCGAAGCCGGTCCCGTCCTCCATCGCCCAGCCGTAGGCGATGCCCGCGTAGTCCTGAATGGAGGTCACGTAGCTGACGCCGCGCTGCTGCGCCTCCTGCTCGGTGAGGCCGACCGAGGCGATCTGCGGCGCGGAGAACACCGCGTGCGGCACGAACCGGTGATCGGAGGAGATCGGCTCGTCAGGGTGCAGCAGGTTGTGCTGGACGACGCGCATCTCGTGGTTCGCGACGTGCTTGAGCTCGTGCTCCGAGCTGATGTCGCCCATCGCCCACACGCCGTCCACCGAGGTCAGCTGGGTCGCGTCGGCCTTGATCTTGCCGTCGGCGGTGAGTTCGAGACCACCTGCGGCGGCGTCCAGCAGGTCGGAGTTGGGCACCCGCCCGATCGCGATGAGCAGCGCCTCGGCCTCCACCACCTCGGCGCCCTCCGGGCCCTCCAGGTGCAGCCGGACGAGGTCGCCGTCGCGCTCGACCGAGATCTCCTTGCGGTTCAGCCGCAGGTCCCAGCGCGCGGCCGCGAGCTCGGTGAACCGCTCGGAGATGTCGGTGTCCTCGGCACGCAGCACCCGGCCGGAGCGGCCGATCATGGTCACGTCGACGCCCAGCGCGCTGAACACGTGGGCGAACTCCGCGCCCACAAAGCCGGTGCCCATGATGATCATCCGGGCGGGCAGCTCGTCGAGCCGCATCACCGTGTCGCTGGTGTAGTAGCCGGCCTGGTCCAGACCGGGGATGTCCGGGATCGCCGGGCGGCCGCCGGCGGCCACCACGAAGCGGTCCGCGGTGATCGTCTCCGGGCCGGTGGCGGTCTCCACGGTCAGCTGCTTGACCCCGGTGAACCGGGCGACGCCCTCGTAGAGGGTGACGTTCGGGCTGCCCTCGGCGCGGTACCGGCGGCCGCCGGTGGAGATCTCGTCGATCCGCCCGAAGATCCGGTCCCGGATGTCGTGCCAGCGCACGTCGCGCAGTTCGAGGTCGACGCCGAGCTTCGCGCCGCCCGCCGGGGCCGCGGCCACGTCGGCGGTGTGCACGAACATCTTCGTCGGGATGCAGCCGACGTTCAGGCAGGTGCCGCCGTAGGCGTCGTTGGGGCCGATGCCCTTCTCGACCACGGCGACGTCCCAGTCGGCGAACCGGTCGTCGAGGATCGAGTTTCCGGAGCCGGAACCGATGATTACTAGATCGAAGTGCCGCACTGGTCCATCCTGCCTCAAGTCGGGCGCGCCGGGTCCGGCGCGCCGTGGCTTCTTCGGGCGTCGATCATCTCCAACCCGGCGACGAGCCCCGTGATTCCGCGATGATCACGGGTTCTGGTCACACCCCAAGCGTGCGCGGCGCACCACAGCACGCCGAGCACGGCACTGGGTTCCCCGAGCGTTCCCTCCGCCACGCCCTGCGCCACGGCCAGCCCGCCGATGCCGGCGGACCACCGCAGCAGCGTGGCGGCCGGTGGTGGGCGGCCGTTGGGCGCCCTGGCACGCAGCATCACCGTGTGCTGGCCGAGCGAGGTGCCGTGCCCGATCAGCATCGTGGCCAGCAGCAACGCCGCCGGGGCGAGCCACAGCGCGGCCGCCTCCCACCACCGCGTCGGGGCGGTGCCGGTGAGCCGCAGCGCGATGTCCGCGGCCCGGGCGCAGGCCACGCCGAGCAGCCACAGCACCAGGACGTCGCAGCACATGCCCAGCAGCCGCCGGGCGGGGGTGACCGGGCGCGGCTGCGTCGCCGGGCGCCCGCTGGTGGCGACCGGCAGCCGCTGCCGCAGCGGCGCGAGCAGGCCGCCGAGCAGCGCGCCCGCGGTGTTCGCGATGACGTCGTCCACGTCGAAAACCCGGTACGGGCAGGGGAAGGCGAACCAGAACCCGGTCAGCTGGGTCAGCTCGATCAGCACCGATGTCGCCGCCCCGGCCAGCACCGCTGCCGACCGGCCGCCCCGCACGAGAGCGCCCAGCGGGACGAAGAGCGCGACGTTGCACGCGAACTGCGCCAGCATCGCGGGGCTGGTCAGCCCGGCGAGCGGTCGCCACTGCGGCGCGAAGCAGGCCGCGCCGGACGGGAACGGCAGGAACACGTAGGAGAACAGCCCGAAGGCGTAGAGCAGGACGGCGAAGCGCTGCAGCGCGATGCCCACGCGCAGCTCGCCGTGCCGCCGGTGCTCACCGGCGACGAAGGGCGCGAACAGCAGCGCGGCCACCCCGGTGGCGGCCAGCGCGGCGAACGAACCCGGCAGCACGCTCATCTCGGCCTCCTGACTCCCGGAAAACCTCCCGCAGATAAAGAGGAGCGAGGTGCCGATTCAGATACATCTCGATCGGGCGATCCCAGTGCGCGAAAGGGCCGCGCTTCCCTCGCGGGAGGCGCGGCCCTTTCGCGTACCGGTTCGGCAGCTGTGGAAGCCTGGACGGGGCAACAGTGGCGTCAGGCAAGCGGCGAGGCCGCTTTCCCTTCCCCCACTTCGCAACTTGCACCGCCGCGGGTTTGCAGGCGACGTCAGTGCTGGTACGTCGGCGTGAGGACGGCTCGGGCGACGGTGTGGAAGGCCAGGTTGAAGCTGACCACCGCCGGGCTGGCCTTCTCGTCCACGCCGAGCTTCTCGGTGTCGACCGCGTGCACCACGAAGTAGTAGCGGTGCGGGCGGTCGCCGGGCGGCGGGGCGGCGCCGGCGAACGCGTGCTCGCCGAGGTCGTTGGCGACGTGGAAGGCCCCGGCCGGGATGCCGTGGCCGTTGCGGTTGCCCGCGTCGGCGGCCAGCTCGGTCACGTCGGCGGGCACGTCCACCAGGGTCCAGTGCCAGAAGCCGCCGGGAATGGGCGCGTCGGGGTCGAAGCAGCTCACCACGAAGCTCTTGGTGGTGTCCGGGAAACCGGTCCAGCGCAGCTGGGGCGAGCGGTTCTCGCCGTCGGCGCCCATGCCGTCGTAGGCGTGGGCCTGCGCCATCGGCCGGCCGTCGGTCACGTCGTCGGAGGTGACGGTGAACGCCGGAACCGCGGGCAGCAGCGAGTACGGGTCCGGATCGATCGGGCGCTCCAAGCTCATTCGAGCATCCTCCCTTTCCTGGGGTGTGCGTGATCACCGGATTCCCAGCCTAGTTGGCCGCCGGGGCTCGGGCCGGAGCCAGTGTGTTGCAAGGTGTGCAACGGGGATGTGCATTTCGCAGCATCGAGCGGTTAAGCTGTCCGGCGACGAATGCCGCGGGACCGAGGAGGCGAAGGTGGCGGAGTCCGGCAACGGCCCCGAGGTGCTGTGCCTGGGGGAGACGATGTCGCTGGTCGCCCCGGCCGTCCCGGTGTCCCTGGAGCAGGCGCGGACGTTCACGCTCTCGGCCGGCGGTGCCGAGTCCAATGTGGCCATCCACCTGGCAGCGCTGGGCCACCGCGTCGGCTGGGCGAGCCGGGTCGGCGACGATCCCCTCGGCCGCCGGATGCTCGCGGCCATCGCCGCCGCCGGGGTGGACACCGGCCTGGTGGAGGTGCGCCCGGACGCGCCGACCGGCGTCTACTTCAAGGACCCCGGCCCCGCCGGCACCAAGGTCTACTACTACCGGGCAGGTTCGGCGGCGTCCACAATGGACGAGAACTTCCTGGCCGGCGAGCAGCTCGACGCGCCCCGGCTGCTGCACCTCAGCGGCATCACCCCGGCGCTGTCCGACGGCTGCGACCGGCTCGTCCGGTGGCTGCTGACCCGCGAGCGCCGCGCCCGGATCACCTTCGACGTCAACTACCGCCCGGCGCTGTGGCCGGTCGAGCAGGCCGGTCCGCGGCTGCGCGAGCTCGCCCGGCTCGCCGACGTGGTGTTCGTCGGCCTGGACGAGGCGGCTACCCTCTGGGGCGTGGAAACCGCCGAGGACGTGCGGAAACTCCTGGACGGGCCGGGCGTCGTCGTGGTCAAGGACGGTGCCGACGCCGCCTACGCGCTGAGCACCGAGACGGTGATCGTGCCCGCCCCGACGGTCCAGGTCGTCGAGCCGGTGGGCGCCGGTGACGCGTTCGCCGCCGGATACCTCTCCGGCGTGCTGCGCGGCGAGGACGGCGTCCGCTGCCTGCGGCTCGGGCACATCCTGGCCGCGCACAGCCTGCTCAGCACCGAGGACCACATGCCGCTGCCGGATCGCGGGGCGGTGGCGGAATGGCTGGGCTGCGACGAGGAGCAGTGGCGCACCCTCAGCTTCGGCGGCGGTGTCGCATCCGAAGAGGAGGACTGATCGTGGGTTTCTTCGACGAGCTCTTCACCGGTCCGGTGATGGCGATCCTGCGCGGGATGGACCCGCAGCGGACCGTCGAGCTGGCCGAACGGGCCTGGGACCTGGGCATCGAGGCGGTCGAGGTGCCGATCGAGACCTCGCGCGCCGAGCCGTCGCTGCGCGCGGCGGTGGAGGCCGGGACGCGGCGAGGCCGCCTGGTGGGCGCCGGGACCGTGGTGAGCACTGAACAGGCGCACACCGCCAAGGAGCTGGGCGCGGCGTTCACCGTGGCGCCGGGGCTGGACCCCGACGTGGTGCGGCTGAGCGCGGAGCTCGGCGTGCCGCACCTGCCCGGCGTGGCCACACCCAGCGAGATCCAGCACGCCCACCGGCTCGGGCTGTCATGGGTCAAGGCCTTCCCGGCGGCCGAACTGGGCGCCGGGTGGTTCAAGGCGATGCACGGCCCGTTCCCCGGGCTGCGGCTGGTGGCCACCGGCGGGATGAACGCGCGCAACGCGCCGGAATTCCTCTCCGCCGGCGCCACCGTGGTGGCCGTCGGTTCGGCGTTGGAGGATGCCGAGCAGTTGCCGGCGCTGGCGAAGTTGGTCGAGAGCTCGTGAGCGTTGATTCCGGTTCTCACCGGAATCAACGCTCACGACCCGGTCCGAGCCGAGATGGAGAAGTCGTGAAGGTCCACATTGGTCCGGTCGCTCCGCCGGAGCTGACGGCGGCCGTCGTCGCGGCAGGCGCCGAGATCGGCTCGGCGGCGGAGGCGTCCGCGCTGGTCTGGTACGGCAGCGGCCCCGAGCGGTTCGCCGAGTTGGACCACCCCGGCCTGGACTGGGTGCAACTCCCGTCGGCCGGCATCGAGACCTGGGTGACCGCCGGCGTGCTGCGCGACGGGATCACCTTCACCTCCGCGGCGGGCACCTACGCCCAGACCGTCGCCGAGCACACGCTCGGGCTGATGCTGGCCGGGGCGCGGCAGCTGCACGCGGTGGCGCGCGCGGACCACTGGGCGCGACCGGCCGGCATCCGCAGCCTCACCGGGGCCACGGTCGGCATCCTCGGTGCGGGCGGCATCGGCCGGGCGTTGATGGAGCTGCTGCGGCCCTTCGGCGTCCGGGTGCTGGCGGTGAACCGCTCCGGGAAGCCGGTGGACGGGGCCGCCTGGACGTGCTCGGCCGGCGACGCGTCCGGGGTGCGGCGGCTGCTGGCCGAGTCGGACTTCGTCGTGGTGGCCGCGCCCGCGACGGCCGAGACGGCGAAGCTGATCGACGCCGACGCGCTGTCCCTGATGAAGCCCGACGCGTGGCTGGTCAACGTCGCGCGCGGATCGCTGGTCGACACCGACGCGCTGGTCGCGGCGCTGGACGCGGAGAGCATCCGCGGTGCGGCGCTGGACGTGACCGACCCGGAACCGCTGCCCGCCGGGCATCCGTTGTTCCAGCACCCGCGCGCGATCATCTCGCCGCACTCGGCCAATCCGAAGTCCTTGCTGATCCCGGCCCTGGCCCGGCGGGTGGAGGACAACGTCCGGCGACGCATCGCCGGTGAGCCGCTGCTCGGCGTCGTCGACCTCACCGCGGGCTACTGAGCTTTTCCGGTTTCGCCTGGGAATGGGCTTTTCGCTCCGTGACCGCCGGAATCGGCCGCAGGGCGGGCTTTCCGAATTCGCCTGAAATTAGGAGCCCCTTCTCGATGCCGACCTGACGTCCGGCGCCGACACCAGGTGATCTCGATCTGGTGGCCACAGTGGACGATCTGTTCGGTTTGGTCGCGCGTGCGGGCTGATAGCGCGATGATGCTCTTCGTGCGGCTTGTCCGGAATCGTGAAGTGCAGTTGGGGAACCGCGCTTTCGCGCAAGCGTGGAACTACTCGCTTCCCGGTACGGTGATCGCTCACGCAACGTATGTCCTATTTAGACAGTCCAGGTAGACCATTCGAGTGGTAAATGGGCTGATTTTCCACCCGATCGGATTGCCTTGCTTAACTCAGGTGTATCCAAAAACGGGTTCTGATCCTCTTTCTCATGGACACTCTTGGTCGAGCCGGAGGTGGCAGGTCGAACGACGGCGTGCCGATGGCTCCGGGGGAGGAGGCAACGTGATGGCAGACATCAGGCGCCGGATGTGGTCGGGGGCCGCGCTGCTGGCGGCGGCGACGCTGTCGTCGGGCTTGCTGACGACGGCGGCGAACGCGTCGGACCGCGATGCATCGGCGGCGAAGGTCCCGCCGATCGTGGGCGGCCAGCCCGCCAAGATCGCCGACCACCCGTGGGTGGTGTACCTGACGGACGCCCAGGGCAACCAGTTCTGCGGCGGCACGCTCGCCAAGGCCAACAAGGTCGTGACCGCGGCGCACTGCGTCTCCGGTGAGAAACCGGAGTCGGTCCAGGTCGTGGCCGGGCGGGAGGACAAGCAGACCAGCGAGGGCAAGGTCGCCAAGGTCACCGGCATCTGGGTGCATCCGAACTTCCAGAACGCCAACAGCGGCGCCGACGTCGCCGTGCTGACCCTGGACCAGGAGCTCCCGCAGCAGCCGCTCGAAGTGGCGGGCAAGGGGGACACCTCGCTCTACGAAGTGGGCAAGACGTCCGCAGTGCTCGGCTGGGGAGCCACTGCCGAAGGCGGCCAGGCGTCGCAGACCCTGCAGAAGGCTGAAGTGCCGCTGGTCAGCGACCAGGAATGCCAGAAGGCGTACCCGCAGTACAAGTCCGACGCGATGGTGTGCGCCGGACTCCCGCAGGGCGGCGTGGACAGCTGCCAGGGCGACTCCGGCGGGCCGCTGGTGGTCGAGAACAAGCTGGTCGGCATCGTCTCCACGGGCAACGGCTGCGCCCGGCCCAACGCCCCGGGCATCTACACCCGCGTGGCGACCTACCACGACGACGTCCAGGCACAACTGGGTTCCTGACCCGAACGGACGCGGCCGGGGCGCAGCTGCAGCGCCCCGGCCACGTCATGTCGGGCGTCAGGTGGCGGTCAGGCCGAGCCGAGAACCGAGCTCCCTGGCCAGGCTGGCGGCCAGCGAGCGGAACGCGCGCACGGCCGGGTTGCGGTCGTCCGCGCGGACGGCCAGGACGCTGTGCTCCGGCGGAGCGTCCAGCACCGGCACGCAGACCGTGCCCGGCCAGGGGTAGTAGCGCTGGAAGGATTCCAGCGCGGATCCGGCGCCGCGCCCGGCCGCCGCCGTGGTCAGGACCTCGTGCGGGGTCACGGCGTGCGAGCTGCTGCGGTGCGGCGACAGGCCGCCGCGCGCCTCGGCGAAGTAGAGGTAGTCGGAGAACTGGCGCGGGGTGTGGTCGGGCAGCGCGATGAACGGCAGGTCGAGCACGTCGGCCATCCGCACCGACGGCGCGTCGGCCAGCTCCCACGACGCGGGCACGACCACGATCCGCCGCTCGGTGGTCAGCACGTCCACCGCCACCCGCTCGTCGTCCGGCGCGGGCCGCACGAACGCCACGTCGACCTTGTGCCGCACCAGCGCGGAGACGTGCTCGGTGAAGTCCAGCGCCACGAACTCGACCCGGATTTCCGGGCAGGCGCGGTGGAAGGCCTGCACCACCGCGGGGGTGAGCTCGGCCGAGCCGTTGCTCATCACGCCGATCCGCAGCGTCGACTCGGCGGCGGCCTCGGCCACGTCCGCGACCGCGGCGTCCATCGCCGCCAGCAGCGAGCGCGCGTGCCCGACGAACCGCTCGCCGGCCGGGGTGAGCCGCACCGGGGAGCGGTCGAGCAGCCGCACCCCGAGTTCGCGCTCCAGTTGCTGGACGTGCGCCGTTACGGACGCGGGCGACCGGAACAACCGCGTCGCGGCCTTGCCGAAGTGGCCTTCTTCGGCGACCGCCAGGAACGACGCCAATCGCCGCAAATCCATGCCTGCAGCGTACGAAGCGCGGGAAGGGGCGGCACCGGTCAGTTTGCGGCAGGGCGCGTGCGAAGCGCCGTGCCGAGCCGGCGGTTTCCGGCAAAACGGGCCAAAGCGCGGCGGGTTTCCGCAGCGTGGAAGCAATGGCGAGGCGCAGATCACGCCCGCGTTCACGAATCCTGAACGGCCGGTGCGGTCGCACGTTCGACCGGCATAGAACCGATGCCGTGCGGAACAAGTGGTTGCCTGCCGCGTTCCTGCTGACCGCGGCGGGCTGGGGCGCGAATCAGTTCTCCTCGCTGCTCGGCGGTTACCAGTCCGAATTCGGGTTGTCCGGGCAGGCCGTGACCGGCCTGCTCGTGCTCTACGTGGTCGGGCTGCTCCCCGGGCTCCTGCTGGGCGGCCCGATGGGCGACCGGTACGGCCGGCGACCGGTCGTGTTCGGCGCGATCGCCATCAGCGTGGCCGGGACAGCCGCGCTGATGGCCGGGGCGATCGCCACGCCGTGGCTGGTGGTGGGGCGGCTGCTGGCCGGGGTCAGCACGGGTGCGGTCCTGGCCGCGGGCAGCGCCTGGGTGCGCGACCTGTCGCACCCGCCGTTCGGCACCGCGGTCGAGGATGGCGTGGGGGCTCGTCGCGCCGGGGTGGTGCTGTCGCTGGGGTTCAGCGTGAGCGGGCTGGTGTCCGCGCTGATCGCGCAGTGGGGGTCGAACCCGCTGGTCATCGCCTACATCCCGCACCTGGTGCTGAGCGTCGCTGGCCTGGCGCTGGCGGTGTCGTGCCCGGAGACGCGGCCGCGCGAGGTCCAGCGCAGCTCGCAGGTCAGCGGCATCCGGGACCCGCGGTTCAGGCGGTTGGTGCTGCCGGTCGCGCTCTGGGTGTTCGTCGGGCCGACGGTGGCATTCGGCGTGCTTCCCGCGCAGGTCGCCGCCGAGGTTCGCGGATTCGAGCTGGTCTACGCCGGAGTGGCGGCGCTGCTCGCGCCGGGGTTCGGGGCGGTGGTGCAGCCCTTGGCCCGGCGCGTCGCGCGGCGAGGTGAGCGCGCACCGGCGATCGTCGGGCTGCTCGCGTTGACCGCCGGGCTCGCGTTCGCGGCCGTCGCGGCGTGGCTGGTTCGGCCGTGGCTGGGGCTGTTCGCGGATCTCCTGCTGGGCGCCGGCTACGGCTTCTGCGCGACCTTCTGCCTGACCGTGGTCGGTCGCATCGCGCCACCGTCCGCCCTGGCCAGGCTGACCGCGGCGTTCTGGGTGATCGGCTACCTCGGCTTCTGCACGCCGCTCGTGGTCAGCCTGCTGGAGCCCGTCGTCGCGGTGCCGGTGGTGCTGGCGGTGCTGGGCGGCCTGGCGCTGGTGACCTGCGTCGTGGTGTCAGCCGGCGACCAGCCCGACCGAGATGGTCAGGAACGCCGCCGCGCTGACTACATCGAGCGACTTCGCGACGCGGGGGTGCTGTAGCCGGGTGGCGATCTTGGCGGCCCCGAGCACGATCGTGAGCTCCCAGATCGCCGCCAGCACCAGGAAGACCACACCGAGCAGCACCAGCTGCAGCGCTGGTTGCGCGGCGGCGCCGACGAATTGCGGTAGGAAAGCCAGGCTGAACAGCAGCATCTTCGGGTTGGTGAGGCTGCTGAACAGGCCGCGCAGGTAGGGGTTCGCGGCATCCGCCGGGGCCGTGGTGAGCGTGCCCGCGGCGGATTCCTTCCTGGTCAGCCACAGCCCGCGGATGATCGTCGCGGCCAGGTAGACCAGGTAGGCGGCGCCGATCCACTTCAGGACGGAGAGGACCGCCGGATTGCTGGTGATCAGCGCGCCGAGCCCGGAGATCACCACCGCGACCTGGATGATGCTCGCGGTGTGGATGCCGGCGAGCGCGAACAGCCCCGCCCGGCGGCCGGAGTTCAGCGACGTGCGCAGCAGCAGGAAGACATCCACGCCGGGGGTGAGGATGACGACCATGCTGGCGAGCAGGAATGCGGGCAGCGGGGTCAGGTCCAGGAGCACAGCGTTCCTCCTTCGCGGCGGCATGCGGCAGCAGTGATCACTTGATCGGGCGTAGTTCTGTCACCTGTTCAGGCGCAATTCGCGGACCCGGCGCTGTGTGCGTTCCGGGTCCGTGACGGATCGGGAAGGATGAGTAGCCGCCCGCAGCGGCCTGGTCCATAAAATTTCCCGATGTCATCCATCTTAACGAAATATTTTCCTGCTGACGTGTGAGTTGTGCCTCGTGATGTTCCGGTATCGGGGTGACTACGGTGTGCGCTCGGCAAGATCGGCGACGGCTGGAGGCACGACGTGGGGCGTGGCAGTGAGCGCAAGACCGGAGCGGCACGCGGCGGTGCGCTGCTGCGCCTCGTGGTCACCGGCGCGGTGACGGCGCTGGCCGGACTGCACCCGGTCGCGGCGAGCGCCGAAGAACGCCCCGAAGCGCGGGTGCTGGGCGGCGCCGATGTCGCGGCGGACGACGCGCCCTGGGCCGTGGCCCTCACCGACGAGTACGGCCGCCAGTTCTGCGGCGGCACCCTGGTGAGCCCGATCAAGGTGATCACGGCCGCGCACTGCGTGGTCTCGCCGATGACGGGCGCCAAGCGGGTCCCGGAGGAATTGCGGGCGATCGCGGGGCGCACCGACCTGCGCACGGAACAGGGCACGGTCGGCGAGGTCGAGGGGATCTGGGTCCACCCCGGCTTCCGGGACTACACCAGCGGCGACGACGTGGCGGTGCTGACGCTGCGGACGCCGATGCCGCAGCGACCGCTGGAGATGGTGGGCGCGGGCGAAACGGGGCCGTACCGGACGGGCACGATGGCCCGGGTCTACGGCTGGGGCCGGACCAGCGAGTCGGGGCCGCCGTCGGACACCCTGCGCTCGGTGGAGGTGCCGGTCACCACCGAGGAAGCGTGCCGGAAGACCTACCCGAACTACGACGGCCGGAGCATGTTCTGCGCGGGATTCCCGGAGGGCGGCACGGATGCCTGCGGGGGCGACTCGGGAGGCCCGATCGTGGCGGACAACCGCCTGATCGGCGTGGTCTCCTACGGAACGGGCTGCGGCCGGCCGGACACGCCGGGCGTGTACACGAGGCTGTCGAGCTACGGCGGCGAGCTGTGATCACTGGGCTACCGGTCCATCCAAATAGGACTGGGCGGTGAGTCGGTGGCCCGCTACGTCGACGACTGGACCGTGTCGATCACGGACGTCACGCCGACGATGCGGAAGACCGCCGGACTGGTGGCGGTGGGGAACCTGGAAGCGGCGGGAGCAACGCTTCCTGCGGAGAGGTCGTACCCGATCCCGGAACGCATCGGCCGACCCCTTGGCGTCACCAGCTAGTGCAATGCGGGAGCAAGTCAGCCCCGTGTGTTCTGGCGGTCCCAAGCATCTATGATCTCGGCGATGCGGGGAGCGAGCTGCGGCCATTGCTTCGACACAGCGTCAAGGCGTTCCACCAACTCCTCACGGGTACGGAACAGAAATGCCTCTTTCAGTGCTAGTGCCGCTTCCACGCGTCTGAGGTCGTCGCCAGCGATCCAGCGGCGGCACACCTCGATGATGTCGCTGCCGTTGTCGTCCGTCATGTAGATCAACTGGTCGAGGACTTCCCCGAGCACCGACCCTGGAAGTGCGGGATGCAGGCGCTCGATCAGGCCATCCATGATCGCTTCCATCGACATTGCGGGCATGTTCTCGTTAAATCCTCTGGTAGACCCGGGAGATGTGGTTGGTGGTATTGATCGGGTTGCCATTGCTCAAGGCCTGAGTGCCGAAATTGTGTTGCGGCACCATCGGGCCTTCATACACCAATCTCAGGCCCATCGCCTCTGCCTCGTCAGCCCCGGGAGCTCGCCGGATGAACTGGTTCACCGGGCTGCCTGACACGGTCAACGTTGCTCCTGGCTGCATGACTCGCGCGGTCTCCGCTGAAACGGGCTGGAATCCGTACGGGTTGACGGAGTGGACCTCGCGGAACCTACCGTCCCTGAAGGGGAGATTGTTCGCGTCCCCTACGACGTCAACTCCGTCGCCTGGCTGGTAGTCGAGGTTCGTGGCGTTGTCCATCGGGTTTTGGCCCGAGCCAAGGTTCAAGACGTCGCATCCGGCGAGGCCGAGAGGATCGAAGCGGTTGTGCGGGTTGCTGACGTATGCGTGCGGGTTCGGGCCGCCATCCAAGCCCAGCGGATCGTTACTGCTGTAGCGGCCGGTCGCGGGGTCGTAGTGCCGGAAGTAGTTGTAGTTGAAGCCGGTTTCCGGGTCGTGGTACTGCCCAGGAAAACGCAAGGGGCTGTAGGCACCGGTCTGGCTCTGGTCGATCGTAATGCCCCACAGCGTGGTCCGGTGGAACCACGCGATCCCGCCCTGATCGTTCACCAGCTCAGCAGGTGCTCCGACCAGATCGGTGACGATCGAGTAGAATTCCTCGTCGATCCACTGTTGGGGAGCGTCCTGCAACTGCGACCGCGTGACTTGGGTGATCGGACGATAGGTTCCCGGCTCGTATTCCCAGACGGTCGCTCGTCGGTCACCGAGCCCGGCACCGTTCGGCCGACCGTCGGTGTGCGCTTGCTCAGCCAGAACAGTGCCGTCCCAGACGAACTCGGTCTGTTCCATCAGATGAGTACCGTCGGCCGTCAGTCGCTGCTTCGCTATGCGTCGACCCAAAGGATCGTATCGATAGCGCCATCGAGAGCCATCCGGTGTGACCACTTCAACGAGGCGGTCTTCCGAATCCCAGCGGTAGTGCCAGACATCTGGCTTCCGGGACAAGCGGGTCTGACGTCGCAGTACGAGGCGTCCTTGGGGATCGTGCTCGTAATGCACCTTCCCGGCACGGCGGATGAGGGTGCCGTCGTACTCTCGATCGCCCAGGTCGCCGGAATCCGGCACCACCGATTCCGGCCGTGCCGCACTGGTCAAGTTGCCCGCTGCGTCGTAGGCGTAGCGTTCGGTCCAACCCGGCCCATGCACTGCGGTGACACGCCCTGCGCTGTCTAGCTGGAAGTTTCGAACGCCTGTGAGCGCGTCGTCGATCCCAGAGAGGAATCCGTCCTTTTGATAGGAATAGGAGCGTTTCTGGATTTGCCGGTTGCCGCCGGTGGTGATCGTCTGGGACAACAGCTTGTCATTGAGATCCCAATCCTGGCTGAGCACTGCTCCGGAACCGAGATGCCGCTGAATTTCGCGACCGGCGGTGTCATACGCGAAGCGCAGCGTGTGGCCAGCCGTGTGCAAGGCAATCGGCCGACCGTTCCGGTTGTACTCCCATGTGCTGTCCGCCCCGGAGGGCGTGATCCGTCTGATGCGGTGTCCCAGAGCATCGTATGCGGACGTGACAGTGCGGCCGTTGACTGTCTCGGCGAGGACCCGGCCGAGGACGTCACGGCGCAGTGTCACGAGACAGTCGTTGTCTCGCGCCTCGATAAGGTGGCCAACCTCGTTGTAGGTGAACACGGTGTTCGCTGACCGGCTTTGACGCCGAACAACCCGCCCCAGCGGATCTCGTGTGAAGCGAGTGGCCTCTCCCGCCCCATTCGTCCGCTCGACCAACTGGCCTGCCGCGTCGTGCCTGTACGCGATGGTCCGGTTGTTGAAGTCGGTTTCGGCAGCGAGGTTCCCGGACGGGTCGTATTCGTAGCTCCATATCTGGCCGAGTTCGTTGGTGACGCTGACCAGCCGCAGCTCGGTGTCGTAGCCGAATTCGAGTCGAGTACCGTCTGCGCGGACTTCCGCGCACGGCAGGTCGAAGTGAGTTACCTCGGTGCGGGTGATTCGGCCCAGTTCGTCGATGTGAGTTCGCAGGTTGCCTTCGCCGTCGTATGACCAACGGTCGGTCGCGCCGTTAGGTAGCGTGCGCCACGCCGGTTTACCCTCCACAGTCCAGCCGAAGCGCGTTTCAGCCCCATCGGGTTCGGCGATGGAAATGAGGCGGCCGAATCCGTCGCGCTGGTAGCGGGTCGTCGCCCCCTCTGGGGTGATGACCGAGGTCGGCAAGCCTGCTTCGTTCGCTTCGATGCGGTGACTGTGGCCGAGGGCGTCCACAACCGAGGTGCGATGACCGCGTTCGTCGTAGGTGAATTCACTGGTACTACCGAGCGGGTCGATGAGCCTGGTGAGATTCCCCCGCTCGTCGTACTCGCGACGCGAAACAGTGCCATCCGGCGCGATGATGGTGACGGGAAGCCGCATGTCGTTGTACTCGAACCGGGCTTGGCTGCCGTCTGGCCGAGTAACCGTTATCAGGTTTCCGGCTTCGTCGTACTCGTGGCGGACCGTGCGGCCCAGTGGGTCCGTTCGGGAGAGCAGCCTGTCGTAGGCGTCCCATTCGGAGCGGGTTTCGTTGCCCAGGGGGTCGATTTCGCGGACCACCTGGCGCTTTTCGTTCAGGTGGTACGTCGTGACGTGGCCGAGGGAGTTGGTGAGGCGGGTGACTCCTTCTTCGTACTCGAACGTGCCCGTGAGGAAGCCGCCCGAGCCTTCCGTGCCGATGCAGCGGCCATGGTGGTCGTAGGTGTAGCGGTACCAGTGGGCGTTTCGGTCCGTCCAGCTGGTTATTCGGCCCGCTTGGTCGTACTCGAACTTCAGCGGTAGGCCCGAGGCGTTGACCACGCCCGTCAGGCGTTGGTCGGTGTACTCGTAGCGCATCAGCAGGAGGTCTTCGCCGTTGTCCGCTTCGCGCAGGTGGAGCGCCGTGATCAGGTCGTTCTCGGATTCGATTCGGATTCGGTAGCCGCCCGTGTGGCGGATCTCCACCGGCGTGCCGGCGGCGTCGTGGTCGAATTCGATCCGGTTGCCGTTGCGGTCGGTGATGCTGGTCAGCGGGAGGACGCGGTTTCCCGGCGCGAAGTGGAAGCGCTTACCGGACTCGATCTCGGTCAGCGTGTAGCCGTCGTCTTCGTGCCTGGTGAGCGTATTGCGCGAGCCCTCGAACTGGACTGTCGAACCGACCGCGGGATTCGGGCCGAACAGCAGTTTCCCGTCTTCGGCGGCGAAGGACACGCCCGCGCTGCCGACCTCCAGGCGCTGGTCCAGCGTGGACGTCCAGGACGGGCCGAAGTGCAGTCCCACCCGGTACGAGGACAGGTGCGTCCGCTTCAGCACCAGCGGGAGCACTGCCGCGATCTCCACATCGGTCTGCGGCAGGATCATCTCTCCGGTGGCGACGTCGATCGGGTCGTTCTCGCACTTCCGGTTGCCATCGTCCCGGTTCGGCGTCTCGGGGTCGTCGGTCTTGCCCTGGAGATTGCCGTCTTCGCTCTTGGACTTCGGGTTGTCCGGCGATGTTCCGTCCGGGCTTGAGGACGTGCTGTCGGGAGATGTGCTCGACGGGGACGTGTCGGGGGAGTTGGGGGTGGCGTCCGGGGCGTCGGGTTTGGGGCTTGGGGCGTCCACGCCGGACGGTTTCGTGCTGGCCGGGCCGTCCACCTTCCGGAGGCCCTTCAGGGCGTCCTTGATGCCTTCCCAGATCTCGTCGAGCTTCTTCAGCAGCGGCTGCAGCTTGTTCAGGGAGCGGGTCAGCTTGGTGATGACGTCCGAGATCTTGCTGACCCACTTGGCGATCATCCCCGCCGCTTCCGCGACCACCGCCGGGGTGCCGATGCCGAGGGTGCCGCCGATTTCCGCGATCCAGCGCGGGATCCGGGTGATCAGCGCAGCCACGCACTCGGCGACCAGGTCGCGCACCAGCTCGCGGACGATGCCGACCAGCACGCCGACGATCTCGACGACCGTGCTGATCGTGTTCGCCGCGCCGCCCGCCGCCTTGATCTGCTCGGCCTGCTTCGTCGTGGCGTTCTTGTAGGCGTCGGCCGCCTCACCGGTCCAGGTGCCGGTGATGTTGTTGACCTCGTTGGTGAAATCGGCCGCGACCTGCTCCACCGACTTCGCGACGTTGCCCCACGTCTGCGCGTAGGCGGAGATCTGGTCCGGGTCGCCTGCCAGCCAGTCCAGGGCGTCCGACAGCGGCTTGACGTGCTCCATCAGCCAGGACACCGCGTACGAGACCAAGGTGCCGACCGGGTCCATCACCATCGACAGCGCTTCCAGGCCCGTGCCGGCCGCGCCGAGCGCGATCTCCGACCAGGAGCCCGATTCGATGCCGGACTGGAGGTCGCCGACGGACTCGAGGATGCCGATGCCGCTCACCGCGGTGGTGGAGTCCTCACGCTGCGCGACCAGTGGGTTGTCCGCCATCGTCACACCTCCCAGCCGGAGAAGCTGTCGGCGTTCGCCTGATCACCGGATTCGTACGTCTGCGCGGTGTCCTTGACGTTGCCGGCCTGATCGCTCATGGATTCCGACGCGGTGGACAGGGCGTCGACCCCGGGTTGCGAGACCGCCTGCACGATCGGCACGAAGAACGAGCAGATCACCCCGTAGGCCTCGGAGCCCATCGTGACCTGGTTCGCCGCGTCCAATGCGGTCTTCAGCTGGTCTGAAAGCGCGTCGAGCTTGCTGGCGTGCGCCCGGAGTTCCTCCGGCGACACGTCGAATGCGTTCGTCATCCTCATCCCCCAGGTGACGGTCAGCGCAGGTAGGAGTCGTCCTCGAAGTCTTCGTCGTCGGGCGGCCGGTGCTCCGCGCCGGCCTCGGCCTCGGGATCGGGGAAGCGCTCGCGGTAGGCCGACACGACCGCGTTGACGGTCTCGGTGTCGTCGCCGACCGTGGCCGACATGACCTCGGCCACCTGGTCCCGGATGCCCGCCTGCGCCTGCCGCATGGTCGTCAGCACCGACTCCGCCAGACCCGCGCCGGACATCCGGCGCGCGTCGTCGGTGATCTGCAGGTCGGTGACCGCGCCGGCGCTGTCGACCGTCACCCGCACCACGCCGTCGCGGGACTCCGCGGTGGCCTTGACCGCCGTCACCTGCTGCTGCATCTGCTGGTAGCGGTCGGCCTTCGCCTGGATGCCGTCGGCCCAGCGCCTGATCTCCTCCTCGGTTCGCGCGCCGTCGACGCCGAACACCGGTTCGCTCACGAATCCCCCATGGCCGCTCGGCTCCCGATCTCGCGCAGGCTAACCGCGGTCTCGGCGGCGGGTCAGCGATTCGGCGCGAAACTGGCCCGATCAGAGCAGCGCCCGCCCGCCGGCGGCCGGAGTGGCGTTGACTACTCCCGGTGCTGGTGGATGCGGGTATTGAGACCTCGCTGTGATATCCAGGTAAGGGTGACCCTCCAGCCGCTCGCGACCGCCGTCCACCGCGCCTACACCGCGGACCTGGACGCCGAGGACTTCTACCGGATGCTGCGCCTGCGCGTCGACGTGTTCGTCGTCGAACAGGAATGCCCCTACCCGGAGCTGGACGGTCGGGACCTGGAGGAGACCACCCGCCACTTCTGGATCGACTCCGCCGACGGCTACGTGCTCGGCTACCTGCGGCTGCTGGAAGACCCCGACGGCACCTTCCGCATCGGCCGGGTCTGCACCGCCAAGAGCGCGCGCGGGCTGGGGCTGGCGCGCAAGCTGATGCGCGCCGCGGTCGCCGAGGTGCAGCACACGCCTGCCGTGCTCGCCGCCCAGACCTACGCCAAGGAGTTCTACCGCTCCTTCGGCTTCGTCGAGGACGGCGAGGAATACCTCGAGGACGGCATCCCGCACGTCGACATGCGCCGGGAGCCCCGCCGGCGGGCGTGACCGGTGCCACTCGGGACTTGGTGGTGATCGTCGCCGGGGGCCGTGAGCGTTTTGTGTCGCTATGGCAGCACAAAATGCTCACGGCACCTCGCCGGCCCCGTCGACGGGCTGCACGCCGCCCGCCGGTGACAGTCCCCCGCGGACCCCGGCCGCAGTGGTGCTGGTCTCGTCGTCGCCGCGGTCGGTTGGTCCGCCGGGCCGGTTCTGCGACGATGCACCTTGATCCGAATGCAAGGGGTGCGCCAGGAAACCGGTGGGAATCCGGCACGGTCGGCGCCACTGTGACCGGGGAGCGGCCCTCCCCCGCGAGCCACCGGGGCGACCTGGGAAGGCCGGAGGGGCGCGGTGATCCGGGAGTCAGGACACTGCCGCCCCTTGTTCCCGCCACCGGGGCGTCCGAACCCCGAGGAAGGAACACCGGCATGACCGCTGCCCCGCGCTTCCCCTTCTCCGCCGTCGTCGGCCACGACGACCTCCGGCTGGCGCTGCTGCTCAACGCCGTGCACCCGGCCATCGGCGGCGTGCTCGTCCGAGGGGAGAAGGGCACGGCGAAGTCGACCGTGGTGCGTGCGCTGGCGTCGCTGCTGCCGCCGCTCGACGTGATCACCGGCTGCCGCTTCGGCTGCGCCCCGCAGGCCGCCGACCCGCAGTGCCCGGACGGCCCGCACGGCTCCGAAGCCGCGCAACGACCCGCCCAGCTCGTCGAACTCCCCGTCGGCGCCACCGAAGACCGGTTGATCGGCTCGCTCGACCTGGAACGCGCCCTGACCGAAGGGGTCCGCGCCTTCCAGCCCGGCCTGCTCGCCGCCGCGCACCGGGGCGTGCTCTACGTCGACGAGGTGAACCTGCTGCACGACCACCTCGTGGACCTCCTGCTGGACGCCGCGGCGATGGGCCGCGCGCACGTCGAGCGGGAAGGCGTTTCGGTCTCGCACGCGGCGTCGTTCCTGCTGGTGGGCACCATGAACCCGGAGGAGGGCGAGCTGCGCCCGCAGCTGCTCGACCGGTTCGGCCTCACCGTGCACGTCGCCGCGTCGCGGGACGTGGCGACCCGGACCGAGGTGGTGCGCCGCCGCTTGGCGTTCGAAGCCGACCCGGCCGGGTTCGCCGCGAGGTGGGCCGGTGCCGACGCCGAACTGGCCGAGCGGATCGCCGCCGCCCGCGCCCGGGTGGACTCGGTGGACCTCCCGGACGCCGAGCTGCGCCGGATCTCCGCGCTGTGCGCGTCCTTCGACGTCGACGGCATGCGAGCCGACCTCGTGCTGGCGCGCACCGCCACCGCGCACGCGGCCTGGCGCGGCGCCGAGGCGGTCGCCGAGGAGGACGTCGAGGCGGCGGCCCGGCTCGCGCTGCCGCACCGGCGCCGCCGCGACCCGTTCGACGAGCCCGGCATCGACGAGGACCAGCTCCAACAGGCCCTGTCCGAGGCGGCGGAGCACGCCGACGACGGCGACGACGAACCGCCGGAAGGCCCGGACGGCGGCGGTCAGCCGCCGGAAGGGCCCGAAGGACCCACCGGGCCGGACGGCGGAGCCGACGGCTCGGAGGAGCGCAGCGACGACCGGGCGCCCGCGGAGCGGCCGCCGCCGGCGCCGGCGCCGGCTTTTCAGGCGCGGCTGCTGGAGGTGCCCTGGCTCGGCGACGGCGCGCCGGGGCGGCGGTCGCGGTCCCGGGCGCGGAGCGGCCGGACGACGCGGGCATCCACTGTGGAGGGTCACGGCATCCACCTGGCGGCCACGCTGGCCGCCGCGGCGCCGCACCAGGTCGCGCGCGGGCGCAGCGGCCCCGGGCTGGTGCTGCGCGGCGACGACCTGCGGCGCGCCATCCGGGAGGGGCGCGAGGGGAACCTGGTGCTGTTCGCGGTGGACGCGTCGGGATCGATGGCCGCCCGGGAACGGATGTCGGCGGTCAGCGGCGCCGTCCTGTCGCTGCTGCGGGACGCCTACCAGCGGCGCGACAAGGTCGGCGTGGTGACCTTCCGCGGCGACTCGGCGGAACTCGCGTTGCCGCCGACGTCCTCTGTGGACATCGCGGCCGCGCGGATGCGGAGGCTGCGCACGGGTGGCCGCACGCCGCTGGCTGACGGGTTGTTGCGCGTGCACCGGGTGGTGCAGACCGAACGGATGCGGGACCCGCAACGGCGCGCCCTGGTCGTGCTGCTGACCGACGGAAAGGCCACCGTGCCGCTGGATTCCGGGCTCACCGGGCGGATTCGCACGCAGCAGGCCGTCGATGACGCGCTGCGCTCGGCGGGCCTGCTCGCCGAGGCGGGCGTCGCGTCCGTCGTGGTGGACTGCGAGAACGGACCGGTCCGGCTCGGCCTGGCCGGTCGGCTCGGGGCCGCGCTGGGCGGCCCCTGCCTGCGGCTGGAGGAGCTGTCCGCGGACAACGTGGCCGGCGTCGTCCGCGCGGTCCGGGACGAGCGCCCTCACGCCGCTTGATCTCGTTTTGATTACGAGATCCGACGTTCCGTCTTCTGGCCCACCCGACCGATTGGTACGGTGACGCCGTCCACCTGACCCCCAGGGGTGGACCCGCAAGATGCCCCCGCGCTCCCGGTAACCCCCAGGCCGGTCGAGTGCGGGGGCTCTTTTAATCGCCCCTCACGCCGCCCGGTCGCCGACCGAGGGCGCGACGACGCGTGTCTGGTAGCGGTGGCGGCAGGCGGCAGCGACGATCAGCAGCGGAACCGCCGTGGCGGCGGCGATCCCGAAGATCAAGCCGTACGAGCCGCGCTCCGCGAAATGCCCGGCCGCCGCCGATGCGGCCGCGCTGCCCAGGAACAACGCCGACGCGAACAGCGCCACGGCGGTGCCCCTGGCCTCCGGGGCCACCGAGGTCACCCAGGTCTGCAACGACGAGTGCATGAACGACCAACCGCCGCCGAGCAGCAAGGCCGTGATCACCACGGTCGCGATGCTCGCGGTGGCGGTCACGACCAGGTAGCCGACGAACATCGACGCGCCGCCGGTCGCGATCAGCTGCCAGACCGCCAAGCGCCGCCCCAGCACCTTCACCAGCCGGGAGAACACCCACACGCCGACGCCGTACGCGGCGGTGGCGAGCCCGGCCACCGCGACGTCCACGCCCCCGTGGACCAGCGCCGACGCCAGGAACGTCATGGTGCCCAGCAGCACCGCGCCCTCGACGAACACCAACCCGAAGACCAGCAGCGCCCAACGATTCGTCAGCACCGCCATCAGGTGGCTGCGCACGCCCTGGGCCTGAGCGCGCTCCGGCTCCGGCAGCTTGCGGAGCAGGACGACGCACACCGCCGCGCAGACGGCGGGTAGCGCGAAAACCGCGCGCCAGTCGAGAAAACCGGCCAGCAGCCCGCCGACGGCGGTCGCCAGCGCCGTGCCCATCGCCGATGCCGCCATCAGATCGGAAAGCGCGCCCTGCCGGTGCTCCTGCGGCACGGTATCGCCGACGTAGGTCAGCGACGCGGGAACGACGGCCCCCATGCACGCGCCGGTGACCACGCGCGCCACGACCAGCGCGGTCAGGTTCGGCGCCAGTGCGGAAACCACCCCGCCCGCCGCGGCGGCGAGCATCGTGCCGCGCATGACCGGCAGCCGGCCGAAGCGGTCCGACAGCAAACCCCACAGCGGCTGGGAGAGGCCGTAGGCGAGGAAGTAGCCGCTGGCGACGGCGACCGCCGCGGCCAGCGGCTCTTCCATCGCCAGCGCGATCAGCAGCAGCATCGGGGTGACCGCGAAGCGGTCGAAGTTGGAGATCAGCGCGGCGAAGGACAGCACCAGCGGCGGCCTGGTCGGCATCGGGCGACTCCTCGCTGACTGGGACGACCGTCCATGATCGTCGCCTGCACCGTTCCAGAACCCCGTGAGCTCGGCCACCATCGAATCGGTGCCATTGGGCCATTGGGGTTGATCAAGCGGGTGAGGTATTGCGGATTTGTCTCGTATCGGCGTTCGCGCGCGGGATGCGGTGCTAGGTTCGGCCGCGCTGCGGGGAAAGACGATTCTTCTGGGGAGAAGCGATGACGGGGTCGATTGGATCGGCGGCGGCCGGGCTCGCCGCGACGGACGACGCCATGCAGGGCATCATCAGCGCGGCCAACAGCGGCGGCTTCCAGGTCACGCCGGAGGCAGGCGACGAGCTGATCAGGATTTTCCAGGAGTTCGATGGCGGCGCGCTGTCGGAGATGCGGCGTGATTTGTTCCAATTGAAGCAGCGCACACCGTTGGGGGATAGTCCAGCGGGTCGAGTTATGACCGACTTCAACGAAGCGGTCGCAGCAGGTGATGATGGTCGCTCGTATGAAGAGCTCATCCTGCAGATGCAGGAGCGCGTGCCGCAAGTGATCGAGGCGATCAAGAAGGGCATTCAGCTCTACCGGGAAGTCGACGAAGGCAACGCCAACTACGGCGTGCAGGTGTGAGAACGGGGATTGTTCAGGTGCGTAGGTTGGTGTCGAGTCCTGTCGTTGTGGGCGCGTTTGCACTTCTACTTGGGGTCGCAGGTTGTGGGACCCCGGGGAATGGCGGAACCAACACGGACTCTAGCGAGAGCGGAAAGGCCACGGCGTCGACGAGCGCCGAGGCGGCGAAGGTTGATCCGTGTAAGTTACTGACATCCGAAGACCTGGGGAAGCTCAGTCTCGAGGCGCCCGGAGAGGTCAAACGGATCTCCGGCGCGCCTGGCTGCGACTGGAATCTGACGACGAGTGGCGGCCTTTCGATTGTCGCGAACAACGACAAGTCGATTGACGAGCTGAACTTCACCGACGGCACAGTGGAAGACACCTCGATCGCCGGAATGCGCGCGAAGCTGGTGCGCGAGCTCGTTGGGCCGGGCGATTGCGGTGTTTCGTTGGCGAGCTCTTCCACGACGTCGGTGACGATCGCGGCCACCAAGCCTCGGGACACCGAAGCGGCGTGCCAGGTGGTGCAGCAGGCCGCGCCGTTGGTGCTGGCGAATCTTCCGAAGAGCTGAAGCATTTGCGCAGAACTTAAAAAGGTAGATCAAGGGGGAAGTCATGACGTCGCCACCGGGTGGTGGGTCGGAGTACATCGCCGATCACGAGCACTCCGCGTACGAGCAGGGGAAGCAGGAGTACGCGGGCGCGTCCAACGTGCCGATCATCGGCGATGTGCTGACGGACGTGTTGTCGAAGGCCAAGGCCACGGCGGAAGCGTCGAAGTACGGGCAGGAGCAGGCCAAGGCCCTGTCGGTCGACCAAGAGCTTCGCGAGAAGCCCGGTTCGCTGGGGAACACGCACTACCTGTCCTTCGAGCACAAGGAGATGGACCGGTTCGTCCGGGAGAACTTCGACCCCGCTGCGGTGCACGACGTCGGCCGCGTCTACCACGGCCACGGGGCCAAGTTCCTGGAGTTCGCCGAGCAGATCCGGCAGGCCGCGACGAAGACGGAGCACACCTGGCAGGGCGAGGCCGGTGACGCCATGCGGAAGCACGTCACGCAGCTGGCCGACCACATGTCGCACTCCGGCAGCGCCGCCCAGCTCACCGCCAACCAGGTCGGCATGCAGGCCGAGGCCGCGGAGCGGGCGCGGAACTCGATGCCCGAGGTCGTCGAGTTCGACATGAAGCAGGAGCTGAAGAACTACTTCTCCGATCCGAACCCGTTCACGGCCCTCAGCCGGGCCAACGACATCGTGGAGAAGCAGGAGAAGAGCCAGGCCGCGCACGCGGAAGCGGCCCAGGTGATGTCGAAGATGGAGACCAACTTCGGGACGGCCGCGGCGCAGACACCGGCGTTCGTGCCCGCCCCGCGCGGGCCCGAGGAACAGCCCGGCACGTCGGAGCCGTCGCAGAACACGATCGGTTCCATCAACCCGTCGAGCACGCCCGCGTCGACCCAGTCGGCCTGGTCCAGCCCGAACACCTCGACGCCGCAGTACAGCCCGCCGAGCGCGCCGAACATCCCGCCGAGCAGCACGAACGCGGTGTGGCAGCAGAGCCCGCCGGCCACGCCCCCGTCGGACACCCGCTGGAATCCGAACACCGGCCAGTGGGAGCGCCAGAACCCCTACAACGGGCGGTGGGCTCCGCTGCCGCCGAACCAGCAGCGCCCCGGCCCCGGCGGGCCCGGTGGCGGACGCCCGGGCGGCGCCGGCGGCATGGGCGGTGGCCGAGGCGGCGGCATGGGCGGTGCCGGCCGGGTCGGTGGTGGCCAGCTCGGCGCTGGTGGGCGTGCCGGTATCGGCGGTCTGGGGGCCGCCGGTGGAGCGGGTGCCGGTGGCGCCGGAGCCGGTGGTCGTGGTGGTGCCGGGATGGCCGGCGGCGGTGGGGCCGGTCGCGGCCAGGGCGGCAAGTCCGAAGAGGACGACGAGCACGAGAGCAAGTACGTGGTCGACACCGATGAGGCCTGGGACGACCTCGGGTTGCCGAAGGTCGCGCCGCCGGTGTTCGGCGAGTAGTCCGCCCGGGTTCGAAGTTCCGCGCGATTCCCCGAGGAGCACCGGCTCCTCGGGGAACCGAGGCGTGCCCAGAAGGGGAAGAGATGATCGAATCGTTCACGCTTTCCACGGAGGCGGCGGACGTTCTCGGCGAGGATCTGCGGGTCGACCTTCGGCAGTTCCCGTTCGAGATCCCGCACTTCGCCGCCACGCTCGACGAACGCGCCCGGCTCCGCAAGGACGTCTGGGGTGGGCTGGAGCAGCGCCGGCTGGCCGACCGCGGCCGCGCCGAACCGGAGTTGGAGCAGGCGCTGAACCTGCTGCACCGCCCGGAGATCGGCGTGGCGGTCACCTCCTACGACGGCGGGTCGGACGCCGTCTACCGGGCGCGCGTGGCGGTGGCCGGGCGGGCCGGGGTGCTGGCGGTCCAGGAAGAACAGGGCCTGCGGATCGAGTTCATCGATGTCCGCGGCCTCGCCCGGGTCTGCGTCGGCCTGCTGCCGGAGGTCCCGGCAGGCAGGCTCGACGCGGGGACGATCGCCGCCGGCGGTGAGCCGACGCCCCAGCCGGTGCGCGAGGCGGAGCCGGATTCGTGGCTGGGTTCGGCGCAGCCGGGCGCGTCCAGGCGCGGCGGCGGGGACCTGCGCAAGGTGGAGAAGATCATGGCTCTGCCGACGCGGCGGGTCGGCTACTTCTTGGTGACCGGCCGGGATGGCGACGGGCAGGCGGTCCGGCTCCCGGCGATCGGCTGGCGGGACACCGAGGAAGGCCGCTACAGCGTCACGACGCGCCGCAACAACGACGGCGAGCGCTGGAACACCTTCGGCCCGGCGGACAAGCAGCGACTGGCCCGGTACCTCGACGAGCAGCTCGGGGCCTTCCGGCCCGCCCGCTGAGACCGTTCGGCACGAGTCGGACGGTCCCGGGGCGGCCAGTTAGGGTCGGGGCATGCCTCAGGGACAGCCTTCGACAGTGCCGAACGACGGGTTGACCACTCGCCAGCGCCGCAACAGGCCGCTGCTCGTGGTGCACACCGGCGACATGAAGGGCAAGTCCACCGCTGCCTTCGGGCTCGCCCTGCGCGGCTGGAACCAGGGCTGGTCGATCGGGGTGTTCCAGTTCGTCAAGTCGGCGAAGTGGCGCGTCGGCGAGGAGTCGGCGTTCCGCGCCCTGGGGCGGTTGCACGACGAGACCGGCGAGGGCGGGCCCGTCGAGTGGCACAAGATGGGCGAGGGCTGGTCGTGGGCCCGCAAGAAGGGCAGCGAGGAGGACCACGCGGCCGCGGCGCTGGAGGGCTGGCGGGAGATCGCCCGCCGGATCGGCGAGCAGCGCCACGGCCTCTACGTGCTGGACGAGTTCACCTATCCGCTGCACTGGGGCTGGGTCGACGTCGCGGAGGTCGTCGAGACCCTGCGCGACCGGCCCGGGCACCAGCACGTCGTGATCACCGGTCGCTACGCCCCGCAGGCCCTGATCGACGCCGCCGACCTCGTCATGGAGACCACCAAGGTCAAGCACCCGATGGACGACGGCCAGAAGGGCCAGAGGGGCATCGAGTGGTGACCGATTCCTCGCACGCCCGGGTGGTGGTGGCCGCACCGGCGTCCGGGCAGGGGAAGACCACCGTGGTGACCGGGCTACTCGGCGCGCTGCGGCGGCGCGGGACCGGGGTCGCGCCGTTCAAGGTCGGCCCGGACTACATCGACCCCGGTTACCACCGGCTCGCCGCCGGCCGCCCGGCCCGCAACCTCGATCCCGTGCTGGTCGGCGAGGAGCGGATCGCGCCGCTGTTCCGGCACGGCGCCGCCGGCGCCGAACTGTCCGTCGTGGAAGGCGTGATGGGCCTGTTCGACGGCCGCATCGGGCCGGGCGAGGGGATCGCCGCCGGATCCACGGCGCACGTCGCGCAGCTGCTGGACGCGCCCGTGGTGCTGGTCGTCGACGCGAGGGGCCAGAGCCACAGCCTCGCCGCGCTGCTGCACGGTTTCCGCAGCTACCGCCCGGAGGTCCGGATCGGCGGCGTGATCCTCAACCGGGTCGGCTCGCAACGGCACGAGCAGGTGCTCCGCGACGCCGCCGACAACGCCGGCCTCCCGGTGCTCGGCGCGATCCCGCGCGCCGATGATCTCGCCGTCCCATCGCGCCACCTCGGCCTCGTCACGGCCGCCGAGCACGGCGGCGAGGCCGTCCGCGCGGTCGAGGCGATGACCGAAGTCGTTGCCCGGTCGGTGGATCTCGACGCGGTGCGCGCGCTCGCGCGCTCGGCCCCCGGATTGCCCGGCGCCGCCTGGAATCCGCGCGACGAGGTGCAGCCGCAGGCCGGGGCCGTGGTCGCGGTGGCCGGCGGGCGGGCGTTCACCTTCGGCTACGCCGAGCACGTCGAGCTGCTCGAAGCCGCCGGTGCCGAGGTAGCGGTCCTCGACCCGCTCCACGACGAGCGGCTGCCGGAACGCACCGCGGGCCTGGTGCTGCCGGGTGGGTTCCCCGAGCAGCACGTGGCCGAGCTGTCGGCGAATACCGCGCTGCGCAAGGAAATCACGGCTTTCGCCGCCACGGGGGCGCCGATCCACGCGGAATGCGGCGGGCTGCTGTACCTGGCGGAGGAGCTGGACGGTCACCCGCTGTGCGGCGTGCTCGACGCGCGGGCGCGGATGTCGCCGCGGCTGACGCTGGGTTACCGCGACGCCGTGGCCGCCGCCGATTCGATCCTGTTCGACGAAGGCGCACGGGTGAGCGGCCACGAGTTCCACCGCACCGTCCTGGAGCCCGGCAGCGGCTCGCGGCCTGCGTGGCTGTGGCGTGCGACGGGCGCGCAGCGGGAAGGGTTCGTCGACGGCGGCGTGCACGCCTCGTATTTGCACACCCATCCGGCCGGGCAGCCCGAAGCGGTGCGGCGGTTCGTGGCGCGGTGCGCGCGGTGAGGCTCGTCCGTCCGGCGAGCCGGGGATGCTGACCCCGGCCGCGCTGCGCGAATTCCGTGGCACGGGAACCGTTTTCGTCCCGGGTGCAGCGGCTGCGCGATCAGGACTGCACCGTGGCTTTCGCCACCTCCGAGGATGCCGCCGCGCATTCGGCTTCCAGTGGCACAGGGGTCGGGAGAGCCGGTTCACGCACCGTGATCCAGGCGATGCGGGACGTGACCGCGCTGCAGGTCGCATTGCGGTCACGCGGTACGGTCGTTGCCTACGAAGGCGGCCGGTGGCTCGGCGAGCTGCGCGCCGCGATCGCCGAATGCGGAGTCCCGGAGCGCTCGGTCCGCGGCGAGCACCTCGGCGCGCCGGGCGCGCGAGTGCTCCCGCCGTCCGATGTGTCCGAAGTGGACGACGCGCCGTACCTGTCCACCGTGGTAGTACTTCCACCCCGAGCCGGAAGAGGAGAACAATGCTGACTGGCCGGATCTCGTTCATCGGTGCCGGGCCCGGCGCGGCCGACCTGATCACGGTCCGCGGCGCCCGGCGGATCGCCGAGGCCGACATCGTGGTGTGGACCGCGAGCCTCGTCGCACCGGAATGCATCCAGGAGCACGCGCGCAGCGACGCGGAGCTGATCGACTCCTCCCGGCTGACCCACGAGCAGGCGCTGGAGATCTACCGCCGCGCCGAGCGGGACAAGCTCAACGTCGCGCGGGTGCACTCCGGCGACCCGTCGCTGTGGGGCGCGGTCCAGGACCAGCACGACGCGTGCGCGCGGATGAACGTGGAAGTCGAGATCGTGCCGGGCGTTCCGGCGTTCTCCGCCGCCGCGGCCGCGGTCGGGCGGGAGCTCACCGTGCCGGAGGTCGCCCAGTCGCTGGTGCTGACCCGGCTGGAGGGCGGCAAGACGCCGATGCCGGAAGGCGAGAAGGTGCGCGAGTTCGCCAAGCACGGCACCACGATGGCGCTGTTCCTGTCCGCGTCGCGCGCCGCGCAGCTCGTCGAGGAACTGCGCGCCGGTGGCTACCCAGAAGACACCCCGGTGCTGGTGGCCTACAAGGTCTCCTGGCCCGACGAGCTGTTGCTGCGCACGAACCTCGCCGACCTGGAGAAGACCGTCAAGCAGCACAAGCTGTGGCGGAACACGCTGTTCATCGTCGGGAAGAGCCTCAACGGCAGTGGAACCCGCTCGCCGTACACCGCGGGGCACTTCCACACCTACCGCCGTGCCGACCCGGTCACGCGCCGGGCACTGCGGGCGGACCGTCCCACCCCGGTGCGCCGCCGCGCGGACAACACCGAGCCGCGCGCCGAGGAACCCGGTGAGAACGGCCGGGTGCGCGAGTCCGACGTCGCGTGGTGGGCGGTGCGCGACTGGCAGGAGAGCGCGCGCGGCGCGGCGCGAGTCGCGTCCACCCGCACGGCCCGGCGGGTCGACGAGGCGCAGTCGCAGCTGTTCGCCGAGGAGCCCGTTGCGGCCGCCGAACGGCCGGTCGATCCGGTGGCGCCGGTTCGGGCGGAAGCGGTTGAGAGCGACCGGCCCGTAGACGTGAGTGAGCAGCCAGTTCGCGCCGAAGCCGCGGAGGCGAAGCCGAAGCGGACATCCGCGGCGCGCACCACGACGACCCGGGCCACCGCGAAGGCCACCCCCGCGAAGCGGGGGACGAAGGCCGCGGCCGCGAAGCGGACGAAGTCCGCGACCACCACGACGGCGAAGGCGAAGCCCGCCGCGAAGCGCAAGCCCCCGGCGAAGCCGGATGAGCAGGGCGAATAGCGAGGCGGAGCCGCCGTCCCCGGCGAGGTCGTGAGGCGCCCGCGGGGTCCGAATTGGACATCGGGTCGCCCGGTCGGGGCGAGCGGGCCCCGGCCGCCCACCGGTCATGCGAGATGTGACAGCGGGCGGGCCGTTCTCGGCGTGTGCGGACCGGCTCCGCGCCCCGGTGGCAGCAGTATTGAAGCGGATCAGCCAGTAATGCGGCCGTCGGTCGCGTGTTCGGGTCGCGCGGGCTTCCGGGACGAACACGCGGTGGCGGCCGCCGGAGCGAGGTGGGTGACGTGGCAGTCACGGTGATCGGGGTCGATGGTGGCGACCTGCCGAAGGGCAGCGCCGAGGTGCTGGAGTCGGCGCGGCTCGTGGTGGGCGGCAGACGGCACCTGGAGGCGCATGCGCCGGAACACGCGCGCAAGCTCGAACTCGGGCCGCTGGAACCGGCGCTGAACGCGCTGTCGTCGCTGTCCGGTGACGAGAGCGGCGTGGTGCTGGCCTCGGGCGACCCCGGTTTCTTCGGCGCCGTCCGCGCGCTGCGCGACCGCGGCATCCGGTGCGCGGTGCTGCCGTCGACCTCCAGCGTTCAGCAGCTGATGGCGCGCGTCGGCCGGTCCTGGGACGACGTCGTCGTGGTCAGCGCGCTCGGCAGCGACCTCACCCAGGCGATCAACGTCTGCCGCGCGCGACCGGCCGTGGTGGTGCTGACCGCGCCGAAGGCGGGCCCGGCCCAGATCGGCTCCGGCCTGGCCGGCTGGCGGCGCACCATGATCGTCGCCGAGGACCTCGGCGGACCGAACGAGTCGGTGGTCACCCTCGAACCGGCGGAGGCGGCGAAGCGCAGCTGGCACGAGCCGAACATCGTGCTCTCCCTGGCCGATCTCGACGACGTGCCGCAGCGGGGCTGGATCGCGGGCGGTGAGCCGGTGCCGCCGGCGACCGGTTGGGCGCTGTCCGAGGACGAGTTCTCGCACCGCGACGGCATGATCACCAAGGCCGAGGTGCGGGCCGTGGCGCTGGCGAAGCTCGCGCCGCGGCCGGGCACGCTCGTCTGGGACGTCGGCGCTGGTTCGGGCTCGGTGGCGGTGGAGTGCGCCCGGATGGGCGCGGCGACGATCGCGGTGGAGTCCGACGAGGCGCAGGCGGTGCGGCTGATCACCAACGCCGCGAGCCACGGCGTGGACGTCCGGGTCGAGGAGGGCTCCGCGCCGCAGGTGCTGCGCAACCTGCCGCGGCCGGACGCGATCTTCGTCGGAGGCGGCGGCACCGAGGTCGTCACGGCGTGCGCGCACGCCGGGGCGTCCCGCGTCGTGGTGGCGCTGTCGGCGCTGGACCGGGTCGGGCCGACCCGCGACGCGTTGCGCGCGGCCGACTACGAGATCGAGGGCGTGCAGCTGTCGGCGGCCCGGCTGGCGGAACTGCCGGACGGCGCATCCCGCCTGGAAGCGGCCGACCCGGTCGTCCTGATCTCGGGCTACCGGAAACAACGCTGACCACATCCCTCTCGACGGACCAGGTCCCCACAGACCGCAATTTCAATGGAAATTGGACCTTCGATTTCAATGGAAATTGCGGACCATCGGCGTGTCACGTCACGACACGCCGATGGATGTGGACAACCTTCGCAATTTCAATGGAAATCGGAGACGTGATTTCCATTGAGCGTTTTCATCCTGGTCGGCCCGCAGCTGCGGGTGGCAAAGCTGCACGTCGATGGGGTGTCGCATGCGCCGCAGGCGCATAGCCCACCTACGACACTGGCACCGCCGCGGGTTCTCAGAGGCTTCCTGGCGAGGACGACCCCTCCGCCCTGTATTTGGACATACATCAGGAGGGGCATCCACAGTCCAGGGAGCCTCTGAGGTTCCGCTACCCGCACCGCCACGCAGAACGAGGTTGGAAAAACCTCATTGAAATTGCGGAGGTGGTGGGCCTGCCCCGGGTGGGAGGGGGGGCATGCGGGTGGCACCATGCTGAGGCGTTCGTGAAAGCAGTCGACCAGGTTGAGGAGTGCCAGTGATCGGTCTGTTCGCGGTGACCGCGGCGGGACGGCGGTCCGCCGCCGAACTGGCCGCGCGGCTGGGGCCGGACGCCGTCGTCGCGGACGGGCCGATCGCGCCCGCCGTGCGCCGCCTGTGGGACCACCTGGACGCGGCGGTGTTCTTCCTGGCCAGCGGCGCAGCGGTGCGGCTGGTCGCGCCGCTGCTGCGCGACAAGCACAGCGATCCCGGGGTGGTCTGCGTCGACGACGACCGCCGCTTCGCGATCGCCCTGACCGGCGGCCACGTCGGGGGCGCGCTCGCCGAGCAGGTCGCCGACGTGCTCGGCTGCACCCCGGTGGTCACCGCAGCCTCCGACAGCACCGGCACCACCCCGCTGGACGAGCTCGTCGACCAGCTCGACGCCACTGTGGACGGTGATCTCGCGGCCTGCGGCGGCGCGATCCTCGACGGCTGGTCGGTCCACCTCGTCAACCCGCACGGCTTCCCGCTGCCTGCGCTGCCGCCCAACGTCTCCGCCCACCCCGAAGCGCCGCTGTGGACGGTCGTGATCGACGATCGGCGGCCGACGGAGGACGAGGAGCGGACGCTGCGGCTCATCCCGCGCACGCTGGTCGTCGGCGTCGGGGCCGCCCGCGGCGTCTCGCGGACGGCGGTGACCGAGACGATCGCCCGGCTGGACCGCGAGCACGGCCTGGACCCGCGGGCGATCCGCGCGGTCGCCAGCGTCGATCTGAAGGCGGACGAGGACGGCATCCTGGAGGCGGTGCAGGACCTGGGCTTCTGGCACTCCGACGGCGGCGAGGAGCTGTCGCTGCTGACCTATCCCGCGGAGGCGCTGGCAGGCATCGACGTGCCCAATCCCAGCGAGGTGGCGAGCACGGCGGCGGGCACGCCTTCCGTCGCCGAGGCATCGGCGCTGCGCGCGGCCGCCGAGCTCGGCGGTGGGGCGCCCGTCGAGCTGGTCGTGCCCAAGATCAAGGGCGACGACGTGACCGCGGCCGCCGCGCGCATCCGGCCCCGCGGCAGGCTCGCGATCATCGGCATCGGCCCGGGCAGCCCCGACCTGCGCACCCCGCGCGCCGACGTCGAGCTGCGCCGCGCCTCCGTGGTCGTCGGCCCGGACGAGCACGTCGACCAGGTCCGGCACCTGCTGCGCCCCGGCACGGAAGTGCGCACCAACAGCGGCGCCGAGGCGGTTGCACTGGCCCGGGAGGGGCGCGCGGTGGCGCTGATCGGTGGGTCCGCGATGGCGCTGGAGGAGGCAGGTGCCGACATCGAGTTGGTCGGCGTGCCCGGCGTGACGGCGGCGCTGGCCGCGTCCGCGATGCTGGGCGGGCCGCTCGGGCACGACCACGCGCTGATCAGCCTGTCCGACGCGCACACGCCGTGGGAGGTCATCGAGCGCCGCGTTCGCGCGGTGGCGGAGGCCGACCTGGTGGTGTGCTTCCACAACCCTAGTTCGGGGCGGCTCGGCCGCGCCCTGGAGATCCTGGCGGAGCACCGCCCGGGGACCACGCCGGTGGGCGCGGTCCGCGGGGCCGGTCGCGCCGGGGAGCGGGTGTGGTGCGCGCCGATCGCCGACTTCGACCCGGCGGAGGCGGATGAGTCCACCACGGTGGTCGTGGGCACCTCGCGGTCCACAGTGGTCGATGGCCGGATGGTGACCCCGCGCGGATCCCAGCGGGTGGCGGCGGACGCCCGCTGACGGCGAGTGCTGCACGGGCTGCCCGGGATCTGTTGCGAGCGTCGTTCTCGCGCGAAACCGGCGTTCGCCACGCCTGGCGGTGACGGTTTCGCGCGAAACCGGCGTGCCTCGCCCGGCGGCCAGGCGGCTTCGCCTCGGCAACGACGCAAGCCCGGCCGCGGGCGAGCATGACCGCTGCAGCATTCCGGCAACGTGGTGGCAGAGCCGGCGGCCGCTGGTTTTGGTGGGGTGGGCGTGCGAAGCTGGCTGGGATGAGCGGGCACATGTCTTCTGAGGAGTTCCGGGAGTACGGCAGGCAGGTCGTCGACTGGATCGCCGACTACTACTCCGGCGTCGAGCGGCATCCGGTCCGGTCCCAGGTCGGGCCCGGCGAGGTCCGGGCGCAGCTCCCGGCGCACCCGCCCGAGCAGGGCGAGCCGTTCGAGCGGGTGCTCAGCGATCTCGATGCCGTGCTGGTGCCGGGCGTCACGCACTGGCAGCACCCGAACTTCTTCGCCTACTTCCCGGCCAACGCCACCGGTCCGTCGATCCTCGGCGACCTGCTCTCCAGCGGGCTGGGCGTGCAGGGCATGGTGTGGGCGACCAGCCCGGCGTGCACCGAGCTGGAGACCGTCGTCGTGGACTGGATGGCGGAGCTGCTGGGCCTGCCCGAGCACTTCCGGACCGACGCCGTCGGCGGCGGGGTGATCCAGGACTCGGCGTCCAGCGCCGCGCTCGTCGCCTGCCTCGCCGCGCTGCAGCGGGTCAGCGACGGGCAGGTGGCGAGCCGGGGCATCACCCGGCGGCACACGCTCTACGTCTCCGCGCACACCCATTCGTCCCTGGAGCGCGCGGCGCGGATGGTGGGCATCGGCGGGGACAACGTCCGGATCGTCGACGTCGACCCGGACACGCTCGGCATGGACCCCGAGCACCTCGACGCGCTGATCGCCGAGGACCTCGCCGCCGGCGCGGTGCCCACGCTGGTGTGCGCGACGATCGGCACCACCTCGACGACGGCGATCGACCCGGTCCGCGCGGCCGGCGAGGTGTGCCGGGCGCGCGGGGTCTGGCTGCACGTGGACGCGGCGTACGCGGGCGTTGCCGCGGTGTGCCCGGAACTGCGCTGGATCAACGACGGTGTCGCCGAATTCGCCGATTCGTACTGCACGAACGCGCACAAGTGGCTGCTGACGAACTTCGACTGCAGCCTGCTGTGGATGGCCGACCGGCGGCCCATGGTCGACGCGCTGTCGATCCTGCCGGAGTACCTGCGCAATCCGGCGACGGCGTCCGGTGAGGTGATCGACTACCGGGACTGGCAGGTGCCGCTGGGCCGCAGGTTCCGGGCGTTGAAGCTGTGGTCGGTGCTGCGCTGGTACGGCGCGGAGGGGCTGCGCGAGCACATTCGCGCCACCGTCGGCCTGGCCCAGGAGTTCGCCGACCGGGTCCGCGACGACCCGCGGTTCGAGTTGCTGGAGCCGCATCCGCTGGGCCTGGTCTGCTTCCGGCCGCTGTTCCCGGAGCTGTCCACCGAGGACGCCAACGACCGGGTCTACCGGCTGATGGAATCGCTGAACGACTCCGGCGAGCTGTACCTGACCCACACCAAGGTGGACGGCCGGACGCTGCTGCGGCTCGCGGTCGGCTCGCCGCAGACCGAGCGGCGGCACGTGCTCGCGGCCTGGAAGCGGATCCAGGAGGCGATGGGCTGACCTGCCCGCGAGCAGCGCGTGCCCGATCAGCACGAGCACGTGCACCGGAGCCGGCCAGTCGCCGGCCGAGGCGGCTTGGAGGGCGTGGAGCGCGGCGCCCGGCGCGGTGAGGTCGCCGATCGGTTGCAGCGGGCCCGGAATCGTGGCCAGCGGCAGGCCGGGCAGCAGCAGCGCCGCAGCGAGTGCCGAACCGGTGCGGCGCGGTAGCGCTGCGGTCAGCAACCCGCAGCTGAGCAGAGCGAGCGCGGCGAGCGCGCATGCGACGAGCACGGTCATGGCCCGCTGTGGCGGCATGATGGCCGTGGCAGCCAGCGGCAGCCCCGCGAACGCCACCAGGTGGGCGAGGAACGCGGCAACCGGTTCGGTGCACCGCCGCAGGCTGGTGGCCGCGATCATCAGCGCGACGACGATTGCCGCGGGGAGCCCGATCGCGGGTGCGAGGAGGCAGGAGAGGGCCGAGGCGATCGCCGGCGGTTGGCGGGGCAGCCTCGCCAGCTCCGCGCCGACACGGCTCCCCAGATCATCCACAGTGGACAGGTCTTCGCTGATTGCCATGACCTCGACGCTAGGCACGCCGCGTGCCTGCGGGTATGCGTCCTGCTGCCGTTCGAGGGGGGCTTCCGGCCCGTTCGGGAGTAGAGCTAGCTCCACCTCCACGCGGCAGGCACGGGCAGTGCTTTTCCGCCGGTGCCGGAGAAGATGGGCTCATGCGAAATCGGGCACGACAACATGCGACAACCGCCGGGCGCGGGCTGGTGTTCCTGCTGCTGGCGCTGCCGGGGCCGCTGCTGTTCGTGCTGTACCTGTTCGGTCTGGGCGTGGCGTCCATCGGCCTGCTGTCGCCGGGGGAATGGCTCATCGGACGCTGCCGGGCGGCCGCGGACCTCGGCCGGCGGCTGGCGCGGGACTGGGGCGGCGTCGAGGTGCCGGTGCCGTACCGGCCTGCCCCGCCGGAACCGCAGCCGGACGCCGAAGGCTGGTACCGGCACGACAAGGCGCTGTACCGGAAGCCGCGCATCCCGCGCTACCTCGCGCGCGTCGTGTGGCTGGCGGAGGACCCGGCGACGAACCGGGACCTGAACTGGATGCTGCTCAACACGGTCGTCGGCGCGGTGCTGGGCCTGCTGGCGGTGCTGGGCGGCCGGACTTTCCTGCGGGCGCACGGGCTTTGGGCGCGGATGCTGCTGAGCCCGGTTCGGCCGCGCCCTTGGTGGGAACGCGTCGTGCACGGGTGGCACGCCCTCTGGCACCTGGCGGTTCTCGGCCTGCTGGCCGTGGTGAACCTGCTCGCGGGCGCGGTCCTGGTCGTCCTCTTCGCCCTGACCCACCTGCTGGGCGCGTTCCTGTGGTGGCCCTGGTGCAACCGGGTCGCCCGGCTGCTCGCGGGTCTGGGCCGCAGCCTCGCCGGGAAGTGGTCCGGGGTGCAGGTGGACGAGGTCTACCTGCCCTTCGTCGCGCCCGTGCCCACGTCCGACGGGCTCTACCGGGCCGGCCGGATGCTGCGGAAGTCGCCGCGAACCGCGATCAGGCGGGCCCGCTACCGCCAGGCGATGACCGATCCGGCCGGCCCGCGAGACCTGCTGTGGCTGCTCGGCGACGGCCCGGTCACCGCCGCGCTGCTGGCTCCGCTCGCGGCGCTGTGCTGGGTCTTCGGCTGGGGCTTCTGGATCCCGTTCTGGGTCCGGTTCGGCGGCCTGTTCTTCGACGTCGGGCGGCCGTGGGCGGAGCTGCCCGCCCCGGCGAAGTGGCTCGCGGAAACCCCGCTGGCCGGGTTCCCGCTCGGACTGGCGGCCAGTGCGGCGGTCGTGGCGCTGGCACCGCCGCTGGTGCGCCTGCACGGCCGGTGGACCCGCCTGCTGCTGGCGCCGACCGGGAAAACCCTGCTGGCGCAACGGGTTCGGCGGCTCGCCGAGACCCGCTCCGACGCGACCGAGGCCGAGGACACCCAGCTGCGCCGCATCGAGCGCGACCTGCACGACGGCGCCCAGGCCCGGCTGATCGCGCTGGGGCTGAAGCTCGCCGCCGCGGAGCAGCTCCTGGACAGCGACCCGCGGCGGGCCAGGGAGCTGCTGGGCGAGAGCAAGGCCGAGTCCGGCCAGACCCTCGCCGAACTTCGCGCCCTGGTGCGGGGAATCCGCCCGCCGGTGCTCACCGAGCGCGGCCTCGTCGACGCCGTGCGCGCGCTGGCCCTCGACCTGAGCGTGCGGATCGAGGTGTCGGCGGACCTGCCCGGCCGATGCCCGTCCGCGGTGGAGTCCGCGGCCTACTTCGCGACCCGGGAGCTGGTCACGAACGCGCTCAAGCACGCCGGGGCGGAGGAGATCCGCGTCGAGCTGGGTTACCGGCGGGAGTCGCTGCGGATCGTCGTGACCGACGACGGCTCGGGCGGGGCCGACCCGGACCGCGGCAGCGGGCTGCGGGGAATCCGGCGCAGGCTCGGTACATTCGACGGAACATTGCACCTCAGCAGCCCGCCCGGCGGTCCGACCCGGGCGACGATGGAGATCCCGTGCGCGTTGTCCTCGCAGAAGACCTCTTCCTCCTCCGAGACGGCCTGACCACCCTGCTCGCCGCGCACGGCTGCGAGATCGTCGCCGCCGTGGAGACCGGTCCCGAGCTGGAGCGGGCGCTGCTGGAGCACCGGCCGGACGTGGCGGTGGTCGACGTGCGGCTGCCGCCCACCCAGACCGACGAGGGGCTGCGGGCCGCGCTGGTCGCCCGGCGCGAGATCCCGGGGCTGCCGGTGCTGGTGCTGTCCCAGCACGTCGAGCAGCTCTACGCCCGCGAACTCCTGGCCGACGGCACCGGCGGGATCGGCTACCTGCTCAAGGACCGGGTGTTCAACGCGGAGCAGTTCATCGACTCGGTGCGCCGGGTCGCCGCCGGCGGCACCGCGATGGACCCGGAGGTGATCTCCGCGCTGGTCGCCCGGCGGACCACCCCGCTGGAGCGGCTGACGGAGCGGGAGCGCGAGGTGCTGTCGTTGATGGCCGAAGGGCGCTCGAACGCGGCGATCGCCGGGCAGCTGTTCATCAGCGAAGGCGCGGTGAGCAAGAACATCGCGAGCATCTTCGGGAAGCTGGGCCTGGATACGTCCGACGACACCAACCGCAGAGTGCTGGCAGTGCTGGAATACCTCAAGCAGTGAGGGGTTCGCGAGCGCTGTCGCACGGCTGCTGGGGGGGCGTTCTGTGGGGCGGTTTCGCGCGAAAGCGGCGCGCTCAGGCGTGGCGAACGCCGCATAAGCGAGAAAGGAAAAA
>NZ_JBSGJZ010000024.1:0-140658 GCF_053605825.1 Saccharopolyspora sp. NPDC003752
ACTGCTCGGGATACTTCGATGAACCTGACACAGGGACATCCTTGCTCAGGCAACTTGCCTGGGATCAGGGTGTCCGGCTTACAGGGGCAACCTCAGTGCCAAGAATCCGGGCGTACTACGCCGCAACGCGATCATCATGCCCTTCTACCAGGTGTTGCTGTTCGTTCCGATCCTGCTGGGCTTGGCCGCGGTGTTCGTCGTCCCGGGGCTCGACGATTCCAATCTGGCGATGTTCAAGCTCGTCGTCGACTCGATGCCGGCTTGGCTCGTCGGGCTCGTCGGGGTCGCCGGGGCGTTGTCGTCGATCGTTCCGATGGCTGTCTTCATGCTCGTGATCGGCACGATGTGGGGACGGTCCGTCCTGGGCGTGCATCCCCGGACAGCGCCGCACCAGAAGCAGCTGTCTCAGCTGGTCACGTTCGTCGTCGGGTTGGTGGCACTGCTTTTCACGTTCATTTCACCGAGCACCCTGGTGCAATTGTCGGTCCTCTCGTATCAAGGACTCGCGCAACTCTTGCCGGTGGTACTCATCAGCTTGCTTTGGAAGCGCATGTCGACTGCGGCGGCCGCCTCCGGGCTCGCTGCCGGGGTGGTGGTCGTCGCGTCGCTCGTCCTCACTGGAAACGACCCGTGGCTCGGCATCAACGCTGGTCTGCTCGGTCTCGCCGCGAACGTCCTGGTCAACGTCGCGGTGACGCTCGCCCGCCCGGCAACCACACCGTCGGAGCGACTCGCCGTGGACGAGCTGCCCGAAGAAGCCCCGATTCGGGCCTGACCGACGAAAGCATGGGAACTTTCCTGTCACCGTGGCAGGAAAGTTCCCATGCTTTCAGCGTCTGGTCAGTTGGTGCTGGGCGCGGATTCGGAGACCCCGAACCGGCCGCTTGCGATCGGGTTTCCGCCGATGTCGACGGGGCCGGACGGCACCGGCTTGGCCGTCGGGCACCACTTCTTGGCGATCTCCCATGAGGCGTTGATCAGGGCCTCTGCGTGCGCGAAGGAATACGGCGAGAGACCGGCCACCGACGGGGCTGGCACAACGTAGAGCTCACAGCGCGTCGCGTTCAACTGCAGGTCGAGCCGTGCCGCGGACACCATCGCCGCGCCGAGCGCCGCACCGTTCACCCCGCCGACCGACCGTGGTGGCGTCTTCGGCGGCGGCCAGGTCGCGATCGAACCGATCCCCCGCCTGCGCTGGCTGAACTCGAAAGGCTCGGTGCCTCCGCATGGCAGCACGTAAACGCGCTCCGCCCCACGCTCGACGGCGCGACTGATCGGCATGAACGCCGCTGGGCCACCGTCCACCAGCCAGCGGTCCCCCACCTTCACCGGCGGGAACATGCCGGGAATCGAGCACGAAGCCACCAGCGGAGGAAGCGCAGGGCCGCTCTCGAAGTACACCGGATCGCCGGAGTCCAGATCCGTTGCGGTCACGGTCACCGGGATCTGCGCGTCTTCCAATCGGCGGAACGGCAGGTTGTTGTGCAGCCAGCGCGCCAGCCCGTGATTTCCCATGACGTGGTTCGACAGCCCGATCTTCCCTGCGAGTATCCGGCTGGGCTGGATCGGGAAGACATCTGTGCGCCGCATCGACATCCACAGCTCGCGGAGCTTCGCCGCCCCGCGCGGTGTTGGGTCGCCGGCGAGCCATGCCGCGTTCAGCGAGCCTGCAGAGGTCCCGACGAGCAGGTCGGGTTCGATACCGGCCTCGAACAATGCCGTAACCAGGCCAGCCTGGATCGCCCCGAAGGTGGAGCCACCTGGCAAGACCCATGCCGTGCGCATCAGCAATGTCCCTTCTGCGTTCGTCTTCTTCCGAGGCTAGCCGCGCACACTCGCAGCACACGTCAGGCGTCGCCGGGATCACCTCGACGGCGCTGCCGTTTTACCTCCGCACGCCGCTTCTTACCAGCGAGCCGACGTTGCTGCGAACCCTTGGTCGGTTTGGTGGGCCGACGCTTCGGGGCAGGCGGGGTAACTGCCTCGGCGAGCAGCCTGGCCATCCGTTCCCGAGCGGCCTGTCGGTTGGCGAGCTGCGCGCGATTCTCGGAGGCTGCGATCGTGAGCACGCCGTCGACGAGCCGGTGGGCGAGGCGTTCCACGGCACGGTCCCGCAGAGCTTCGGGGAGCGACGTCGAGCGCGCGAGGTCGAAGGACAGTTCGACACGCGAGTCCGTTGTGTTGACGCCCTGCCCTCCAGGGCCGGAGGACCGCGAGAAGCGCTCCGAGAGCTCGAGCGCAGGGATCGTCCAGCGGCTGGTGACGGGCAAGTCTGCGGGCATACCAGTCAGCATGCCTCACGCTGTTTTGGCCGGTCCTGCGGCTGCACCTCGCCTACCACAACGCCCGGGCTCCCATCCGAGTTGGCAGATCGAAGGCTGAAGCATGGGAACCTTCCTGTCACCGCTCTGACAGGAAGGTTCCCATGCTTTCAACGCCAGCCGCGGGTTACTTAGCCGGGCGCCAGCCGGCCACACCGCCGGGCACCGGGGCGTCGGGGGCGTATGGCGTGCGGGTGAAGATGAACGTGTTCAGGTCGAGGTGGGTGGGCACACCGTCGTCGTTGCGCCCCACGCGCAGGATTTCACCCGAGTAGTAGCCGTCCAGCCCGGTCCAGGTGCCATCCGGGTTGGCCCGGAATCGGGAGGCCCGCCCGCGCCCCTGCCACGGCGAGAGGTCGAGCAGACCGTCGCGGCGCACCCGCAACACGTAGGGCGTCGGCCCCCAGTACCACTGGCCGGTGAGCTCCAGGAGCCGCAGGTCCGCGTCGCCGCGGGGTTCCCACGGGGCCGGGATTCGGGGCTCGTGCTTCGCGAGCAGGTCCAGCAGGTCGGTCGCGAACAGACCCGTGACGCCCGCCGTGGTGTTGGCCATGAAGATCACCCCGGTGTTCTCGGCGGGGTCTGCCCAGACGGATGCCAGGAATCCGGGCATCGATCCTGAATGACCGGCGAGCCGACGTCCGCCGTGCCGCAGCAGCTGCAGCCCGAGCCCGTAACCGCCTCGCCATTCGGCGCCGTCGTCGACCGACGCCGGGGATCGCATCTCGGCGACGGTGTCCGGGTGCAGCACCTCGCCGCTGTCGCCGATCACGAAACGCGCCCACCGAGCCATGTCGTCGAAGGTCGACCAAAGCTGGCCGGCAGGGGCCATTGCTCCCGCGTCCTCGGCGGGCTCGGGAAGCACCACGTCCGCCCACGGGTGCACGGCGAATCCCTCCGCGTGCGGCGCGACCGGGCTGAGCGTGGTGCGCTTCATCTCGAGCGGCTCGAGGATCTCGCGCTGCAGCACCTCGCCCCAAGGGGCTCCGCGCAGCCGCGACACCAGCTCCCCCAGCACACCGAAACCGACATTGGAGTAGTGGAAGCCGTGGCGAGGCGTCGGGCGCAGCGCGGTTTCGTCGATGCTGGCCACGAGTTCCTCGGCACTGCCGCCTGGGGTTCGCTCCCACCACTGCCCGGCGGGTTCCGCGGTCAAGCCGCTTGATTGCGAAAGGATTTCACCGATGCTCCGCTTGCCGATCGAGGTGCCCGGGATGTAGTCGTCGAGCTTGTCGGCGAGGTCGAGGCGGCCTTCGTCGCGCAAGCGCATCACGAGCACGGCGACGAAGGTCTTCGTGATCGAACCGACCCGGTACTGGGTGTCCGTTGTGGAGGGCCGGCCGCCGACCTGCCCACGGCTGTCCACCCAGATCGTCTCGCCGTCGCGGATCAGCCCCGCGATCAGCGAGGGAACACGGTTTTCACTCTGCTCCACGGCCAGGCGACGCAGGAGGGCTCTCTGGGTGGAGGGCAGCAGACTCGTCATGCCTCCATGCTTCCACCCCTGTGAAAAGCGGTGTTGAAGCATTCGGAGTCCCGCGACCGGCCTGCGGCTCGGGTGCGAGTGACAGGAAGGTTCCCATGCTCGCACCGAAACCCGTCAGCGGCGGGTGCGGCGGTTGACTCCTCGGGAGATCCCGGTCGTCTTCACCGGGAACCGCACCGGGAGCTTCCCGAGCATGACGAGCACCAGGATGAGCAGAGCGAGCACGATCCACCCGCTCCATCCGAGGAGCCCCGTCGACGCGTTGTCGACCGGGTGCCCGGCCATGCTGAAGACCATGCCCAAACCAGCCGCCGCGTTGAGGAATCCGTGCGCGATGACCGCCGGCCAGACGCTGCGCGACGCGAGCCTGAGCCAGCCCAGCAGCGTTCCCACCAGGGTGCAGAAGCACACCATCATGATGAACGCCACCACGATCGGCAGCGTCGGGTAGTTGTAGCCGAGGATCAGGACCGGTGCGTGCCACAGGCCCCACAGCACGCCGGTCGTCAGGAACGCGCCGGGCTGCCCGAGGGGCAGCAGCGCCTGCGTGAGGTAGCCCCGCCAGCCCAGTTCTTCACCCAGCGCGGGGATGACCTGCAGCCAGCCCAGCCCGAAGACCGCGGCGATCTGCGTGAGCGCGAGCATCCCGGGCGACGTCTCGGGCTCCGCGCCCACCACGGTGCCACCGAACTGCTCGGCCAGCCCGGAGAAACCCGTCCAATCGGCCTGGTACACCCCGAGCAGGTAGCCCACCATCAGCGCGAAGGTCGCCACCAGCGGCGGCCCCAGCCAGGCGATCAGCGCGTAGGGCCACCACTTCTTGATGCCGCCGGGGTTGGTGATTCCCAGCCCTCGAAGCACCTTCGGCCGCGGGCTGATCCACTTGGTGACCACCAATGCCGCCACCGCCGGCATGAACATCATGAGGAAGAGGACGAGGGGCGCCCAACTCCACGACAGTCCTTCACCGGTCAACCAGAGCGGCAGGGTCAGCAGCCACGCCGGCAAATAGGCGATTGCGACGAAACTGACAACGCCGCGGACATCCACTCGGTCCTGGTCAGTGCTCACTTCGCCAGTTTGCCAAAACCTCGCTGAGAGCCGGGCCCTGCAGGCAAGGGGCTCCCGTCGCACGAAACGACGGGAGCCCCTTGCGTACATCTCCGGTGACGGATCACACGCGACAGCTCATCGACCTCACTCCTTTCGGGCGATCGCCCGCAGGATGCGGATCGCGCTGACGGCCGAACCGGGCCCCACAGCGATGCCGAGGAACACGTACACCGACCAGTCTCGAGCACCCCACACGCCCCAGGCGAAAAGCGCGATCGACACGGCTATGTGGACGGCGAGGAACACGACCCTCGTCACCACGCGCTTCAGCGGAGCCAACGCGACTCCCACCCATAGCGCCGCCACCCCGAGGATGAGTACGAGCGCAGGAATGATCATGAATCACCAGCTGTGCGCGGGGTCTGGGTCGAGCGTCCCATCCGAGCAGAACCTCCTGAACTCGTAGTCCTTCGGTTTCAATACGAGATCGGGGTTGATGGTCCACGGATTTCCGAACCGATCGGGACCAATCGGCTGGCATTGCCCCCAGGGCGTTTCCGATGATGTCTCGGGAAGGTTGCTGAAGCGGAAGAAATCTCCCTTCAGAACCGGACCGTTGCTCCCGGTGCGAACGCCGTCGCGGCTGATGGCCGTGTTGTTGTGGTAGAGGTACTGGTCGGGCATCAGGCTCGCCCGCAATATCGGCGAATGGGGATCGACTTTCCGGACCGTCCCATCGGCGCACGCGTCGAAGCGGAGCTCTTGCCAGATCGGCGGCGCCACGGCGAACAGCGATGTCTCGACTCCGTTCAAACCGTCCCGGGCGAAGAACATCTTGCGGATGTCCTCGACCAGGACGCCGATGCCCGGCGCAATTCGGGCATCGCCGCGGATCCGGTTGCTGTACTGCAGCATCGCATCCGCCGGGCCGGCCTCCGCCAGCATCGGCCGGTAGCCGATGGTTCCACCCGCCGATGTGGTGGCGCGCACGCACGCGGCCGCCCCAGCGGTCGGCTTCCCCGCCGCGTCGACCAGCTGCGGTGCCGTCCCACCGGACCCGTAGACCCCGCCGGGCAGGATTGCGTCCCGCATCGGGTTCGCCGTCGTCCAGGCGCTGTTGTGCTCGTTGAGGTTCTGCATCCGATAGGTCAGGTCGGGCTCGGGCACCTCGTAATCGGAGTTGATCGCGCGGATGAGGTCGAGCACGAACGGCGGCAGGTGGGTGTCCGCCGTCCGGTGCGAGTAGACGACCGATTCCGATCCGGGGATGACCTGCTTGCCGCCGTCGACCACGAACGACACCGTCGCCTTGGTCCGGATCTTGTACCGGGCGTCGTCGTCGAAGCCGGCCGGCCGTTGGTCGCTGCTCGGCCGGTCCAGGTAGGAGTTGGCGAAGTGGATCCAGCGGGCGATGCTGTGCCCGTCGGGATGGTTCACCGGGTCGACGCCGGACAGTCGGACCTCGTCCTGCCAGGCCCGCACCGCTCGCGCGACGTTGCTCGGCGCACCGGGCTGCGCCAGGATCGCGTTCGACCGTTCGATCGCCCAGTCGTGCAGCGCTTGCCGCCCGGCCAACGGCCCGGCGAGCCAGGCGCCCGGCGCCGAGGTGTCGATGTTCTGGTCCTCGTCGAACACCGCGACCGCTTCGATCGATTCCTCGCGGTACTCGCCTTGGATCGGGATGAACGCCACCGCGTCGAAGGCGATGTCCTCATCGCCCGTGCCGTCGGGTGTCACCGAGCTCAGTGTCACCCGGGGAACGACGTTGTCGAACATGTAGGCCCCGATGGACACCCAGCGGTTGCCCTCGCCGGGTTGCTTCGTCACCCGGGACCGCTCGCCCGGCCGAGCGTTCACCCGGTAGTCGGCCAGGTTGGTGTGCGCCCCGTGGTCCGGCAGCGCGACCATGATCTTCATCGGCCCGGTGTGCGGCCGGTCCAGCGTCCAGGTTCCGGTGACGTCCATCTTGCCGCCCCACGCGCCGGGCTGGCGGGTGTGGGCGAACCAGAAGTGCCCGCCGAACCCGCCTCCGATCTGGTGGAAGTCCACCTTGGACGGATGGCGCCCCTGGGCATCGGTGGCGAAGTTCAGGTCGAACGTGCCGCTGTTGGTGTGCGGGCGGACGCATTTGTTGCCGTGGCGGTCCGTGGTCCGCACCGGCGGCACCGAATCCGGCACGTCATCGACGATCAGTGCGTTGGGCGGCAGCCCGTCGAGATCGCAGGCGGGCGGATACTTGTTGCCGTCGGGCTGTTCCGGGTAGGTGGTGTCGAACCTGATGAATTCGTTGCCGCAGCTGTAGCCGCAGTCCGCCTTCCAGGTCGCCGGCCAGTGGAACCAGCACTTGAAGTCCGCGCGCAGGCATGCTTCGGCGGCGGCCGGGTCGCACGAGTTGCGCGCGTCGCAGAACAGCTCCACCGGTGGCTTCGCCGTCTCGCGGTTCTCCGCGCCGGGTGCGGGGCCGTCGTTCCACCACGCGGCCCGGTATCCGGCGCCGTCCGCGTCGGCCAGCGGATGACCGGCCCAGCCGATCACCTTCTCCGGGTACGGCCAGTCCTGCGGATGCGACGCGTCGTGGTAGGTGAACTCCAGGAACGGATTCCGGTCGGCGGGATAGCGGGGATTCACCGGGTTGTTGAACCAGCCCACGCCCCATTGGCCGCTCGGGTCGCTGCCCTGCGGGTAGAAGCCGCTGTTGTAGGCCCACAGGGCGTAGAACCAGTTCTCGATCTTCGAGGGGTCGCCGTTGTTGACGACCATCCCCGCCGAATGCGTGGCGTTCCACTTCTGCTGCAGGATCTGCAGGCCGGCAGCCAGGTTCGTGGCGTAGTCCAGCGCGACCGCACGTTGCTTGTCGGCCGGCCACGCCGGGAGGTCTCCCGGCCGTTCGTGGCCCGCCCGGCGCATGTGGTCGGTGACCTGCGCCATGCCGTAGCCGCAGTCGGCCTCGGCGAAGTCGACGTCCCAGTCGTTGCCCGGGTTCTCGTCGTAGACCTCGGTCCCGTAGTAGTTGCCGATCAGCGGATTGCCGGTCACACCGGGCAGGGCGTGCCAGCTGGCCTGCGCCATGTTCGATTCCTGGGTGAGCACGCCGAGCATGATCTGCGCCGGAACCTCACCACCGCCTTCCAAGGGGACGGGCGGGAACATCGCTTGCGGCGTCCACGCCGGCAGTCCCGACTGCTTCCAGTTGGCGGGTCGCGGCGGGAACAGGTTGTGCTGCACCGCCTGGTTGGCCGCCCACTCCACCTGGCGCTTGGTGGGCTGGTAGACCTGCGTCCGCGGATCGTTGCGCACCACCGCGCAACTGCGGTCGGGGTCGGTCGGGTCCGCTGCGCTCTGCAGGCCGCTGTCCACTTCGGTCAGGTCGAGTCCGGGAGAAGGCTCGTTTCCATCCGGGCCGCGATCGGATTCCGGCACCACGCCGAAGTCGAGCCGTGCGCCGGTAGCCAGCACCTCGGCGGCGATCTCGACCGGCTCGGCCGATTCCGCTGGGAACGGCGCGGCGGGGCGGCCCTCGGCGTCCTTCCGCGGCCCGACGTCCGTGAGCACCAGTTCGCCCGAAGTGGACGGTCGAGCGCGGGCCGGGACGTCGAGCTTCCGGACCGAACGCGGCAGGTCTCCGGCCGCTCCGCCCTCGCCGGTGATGAAGACCTGCCCGCGTGCTCCAGAAGAAACCCGCAGGTGGGAAAGCTTTCCTGTCGCCAAACCACGAATATCGTCATCGTGGAGCCGCTGCACGGTCACACGGTCTCCGGAGCGTTCCAGGAAGACCAGACCACCGTCGGCATCCGGGTGCAGTTCGAACGGGGTCCCGGCGACGTCGGCCTGAACCTCCTGGTTCCCGGACGGAGAAACGCTCACCACCCGGGAACCGTTGGCGGCGAGGACGCCGCGCGACGTCGGCACCGCCGAGGTCACCTGACCTGCTGTGACGATCGCATCGGCGACCGCACCGCGCGCTACGTCGACCTCGACCAGCCGGGTGAGCCCCTTGTCCTCGTGGCCTTCCTGGGTGAAGACGGCGCGATCGTCGGCACCGCAACCGGGGTTGAAGTGCGCGGTGCTGCTCCGCATCGGGAGCTTCACCACAGAGCCGTCGATGAGGTCGACGACCGCGGTGAACGCGCCGCGACCGGAGAGCGCGGCGTCGTTGGTGAAGGTGCGCGGCGCGTATGCCACGGCGAGCCGCTTGCCCGAGCTCGCCAGGCAGGCATTGCCGATCCACTGGTCGGCGGCGACACCGGGTTCCGACAGGGTTGCTGCAGTCCGCCAGCTGTATCCGGTGCGCGCTTCGGCCACCAGGACGTGGAATCCGAATGCGTCGCCGGACGTCGCCCACGCGATGTCATCGGAGGAACGCCATCGTTCGGAGAGCAGTTCGTCGCGCTTCTCCGGAGCCACTTGCGGAGGCGGCTCCGGTCTGCCGACACCCTGCTGCCCCGCAGGTGCCGCTTCTGCGACACCTGGTGGTGAAGAAAAGGCCTGCGTCGCCGGCATCAGCACGGCCGGCAACAGCACGGCAAGCACTCCTGCGCAGATCCATCTTCGGAACACTCCCCAACTCCATTCCGATTTTTTACGCAGCACGAAGAACTCCGCCGGACCGCAGATCGAACATGAGTCGAAATCTGCTGATCGCAGTGGAGTGGAACAGGATGCACGATTTATCGCCGCTGACCGAAACCGTTTCGGTCAGCGGCGAGAAGAGGAACTCACGGACAATCCAGTGCGCCGTAGAAATTCTGCGGCGTCGCGCCGGGGGCGCTGGTCGGCCGGGAGAACAGGTTCGCGTAGGCGCACCAGTTCGCGCCGGGCCCACCGGGGAACGAGTGGAAGGCGCGCTGGCCGGGGCGGAGCGTGAACCACTCGTTGTGGGGCGTGATACCGCCGTCCATGTTCCGCCATCCGAGCATGACGTCGACCGAATCCCCGGCGCGCTTGTCGTACCAGACGTCGAAGTGGTGATTACCGATCCGGTTCGAGCACAGCAATCCGTTTCCGATATCCCGGCAGGTTATTCCGGCAGCATTGGCGGTTCCGAGCATTGCACCCATGCAGCCGAGCACGGTGAGCATTAGAACCAGCGCGCGAATTCCCGTTTTTCCAAATGAAGCCAGCATGCAGCACAATCCCCTCAGCAGAATCCAAAGAGCCCCAGAGCCACATTCGAGCCAAATATATCAAGGCGACCATTTCGGGCACCACGTAATCAACGTCACGCAATTCTTCAAAAGCGGAACGCCGATGGCGGTACCACCGCGGACCAATTCTTCTTTTGAACGGAAAATTCCCGTTTTCACGACATGAAAAAGCCCGTGCTCACGGTGTGAGCACGGGCTTCAGGCCTGAGCAGTGCCAGGTCAACTGGGCAGCGGCGCCGGTGGCAGGCCTTCGTGGACCTTCGTCATCGCGGCGAACCAGGTCCGGGCCGGCACCTTGCCACCGTAGATGTTCCCGCCGTTCTTCCCGCACAAGTACGGGGGCGCGTCACCGCCGCCGTCGCAGATCCCCTGGGGGGTGCTGCCGTCGGCGTAGGTCAGGACCGCACCGGACATCTGGGGAGTCGCAGCGAGGAACGCTGCCGACTGGTGCGCCTGGGTCGTCCCGGTCTTGCCGATCATGGGCCGATTCCAGCCGACGCTCTGCGCTGCCTGGCGCGATGTGCCGTCGGTGTCGTCCTTGCTCATGCCCTGCGCCAGGGCCGCCGCCACCTGCGGGGACACCGCCTGCTCGCATGCGGCCTCGTTGAGCTGCAGCGGGTTGCCGTGCCGGTCCTTGATTTCCTCGATCGGCGTCGGCGGGCAGTAGACGCCGCCGCTCATGATCGTCGCCCCGACGTTGGACAGCTCCAGCACGCTCGTCGGGGTGTAACCGAGGGTGAATGCGCCCCGGTTGCCCTTCTTGATCACGTCGGCCTGGGACGGGCCGTTCGAGCCATCGGCCTTCAGGGGAAGACCGCTGGAGTTGACCCCGTTCATGCCGACCCGCAACCCGAGGCGCGAGGCCATGTCCACGACGTTGTTGAGGCCGGCCCTTTCCGACAGTGCCACGAACGCCGTGTTCGGCGACGTGGCCAGCGCCATCTGCAGCGTCCTCGGCCCCGGCTGCACGCCGTCGGCGTTGGAGACGGTGTACGGCGCGGTGCCGTTCTTGTACACGCGGGAGGTGTAGGACGGTGGCACGTCGATCGTGTCGTAGACGCTCATGCCCTGCTCGATCGCGGAGGCCGCGGTGAACACCTTGTAGACCGAGCCCGCACCGAAGGGCTGCACCCGGCTGACGATGTCGTACGCCGTCTGGCCCTTGCTCGCGTCGTTGCCGTAGTCGCGGTTGGCGACCAGCGCCCGCACCTTGTGCTTGTCCTTGCCGGGCTCGACCATCGCCATCGCGTTGGCGATGCCATCGGTCTGGGTCGGCACCTGGGCTTCGGCGGCGGCCTTGGCCGCGTCGGTGGCCTTGCGGTCGAGCGTCGTGCGGACCGTGTAGCCGCCGGTCTTCAGCTTGTCCTTGTCGATGCCGAGCCGGTTCAGGTAGTCCGTGACGTAGGTGCAGAAGAAGCCGTCGGTGGCACCGTCACCGACGCCGGCGCAGCCGTTCGGCGGCCGGCCGAGCGGCGACATCACGCCGAGCGGTTCCTGCTTGGCCCGCTCCGCGTCTTCCTTGGTGATGCGGATGTTGTTGTTCGGGTCCGCCATCAGGTCGATCACGAGGTTGCGGCGCTGCATCGCGTCTTGCGGGTTGCTGTTGGGGTTCAGCGAACCGGGCTGGTTGACGATCGCGGCGAGCAGCGCGGCCTGGGCGATGGTCAGCTTGTCGGACGTGGTGCCGAAGTAGGTCTGGGCGGCCGCGCCGACGCCGAAGGTCTGGTTTCCGAACGGCACCACGTTGAGGTATCCGGTAAGGATCTCCTCCTTGGTCATGGTGTGTTCGAGTTCGACGGCGATCTTCGCCTCGCGGAGCTTTCGGGCGATCGTCGATTCCTTGGCCTTCTCGGCCTCCACCTCGGAGTCCGCCGCGACGTGCACGAGGTAGTTCTTCACGTACTGCTGGGTGATCGTGGACGCGCCCTGCGCCGCCTCACCGCTGCTGACGTTGGTCGCCAGCGCGCGCATGGTGCCGTGCCAGTCCACGCCGCCGTGGTCCCAGAAGCGCTTGTCCTCGACCGCGGTGATCGCGGCCTTCATGGTGTCCGAGACCTGATCCGGCGGCGTTTCGATGCGGTACTGGTCGAAGAAGTACGCGATCGGTTCGCCGTCCTTGTCCATGATGGTGGACACCTGCGGCATGTCGCGCCTCGCCAGGGAACCCGACATCTTCGACATGGCGTCGCTCGTCTGGTTGACCATCGCCCCGGCCCCGGTCGCCATCGGCAGCAACAACGCCGCCACCAGCACACCGGCCAGGACGCACAGTCCGAACATCTTCAACAGCACGCCGCCGCGCACGCCAGCCCCAATCACCAAATGTCCACCCGACTCGACCGCCGATCGCAGGGCCCACCTGGGGCCCGCCCCCGCTCGTCCAACGATCGGCCCGGGAGCGTCCCGTCGGCATCGGCCGACGCCCGCTTCTCCCTAGCTGTCAGTCGATTCGTTGATATCACATCCGCCGATCCGCGCGGCGTTGCACCGAACGGCCGAGTCTCCGCCGACAGCCCCACGCTCCTGGCCCGGATCACTACACTTGGTGACCACCGGAGTCGATCACCGCGGAGGAAAAATGACCGACCCGTTCCTGGATTCGCTGGCCACGGCGCTCGCTGGGCAAGCCGCCACCGCGCTCGGCGCTGCCGGAAAGCAGGCGTTGGAGAAGGTCCGCGACCTCCTGCGCCGGAGGTCTCAGAACGATCCGGAGACGAGGGCCGCGCTCGAAGCCGCCGAACAGGATTCGGCGGGCCAGCCGCAGGTGAAGGCACTGGCCGAACGGCTGGACCAGGTTTGCGCGGAGGACGCCGAGTTCGCGGAGGAGCTGCGCACCGAGGGTGCCGAGGTGCACGAGGAGATCTCGGCCTCCGGCAACGCGGTGGTCAACGTGAACCGCGGCGAGGTCAAGAACCTGATCCAGGCGCGCACCATCGAGGGCAACATCACGTTCAACTAGCGCGGCGATCCGACTTGTTCAGGTCGGCCAGGTACTGGTTGTAGGCGGCGAGTTCCGGATCATCCTCGGCACCGACCGGTGCCGCCGGCGGCGGCACCAGGGGCCGCTTCCGGCGCGCGGCCGACTGGGCCTCGACCTGCGGCGCGACATCTTCCCGAGGCGCGGTCTCCGCAGGTTCCGGCTCCGCCTCTCCCCGATCCCGGTGCGCTTCCATGCGCATCAGCCGGACCCACAGGAAGATCGTGAACACGCCGAACAGCGGCCACTGCAAGGCGTAGCCGAGGTTCTGGAAACTTCCCCCTGCTTCGTGCGCGCGATCCCACTGCCACACGGCAAGGAAGCCGGTGGCGACCGCGGCCACGACGAAAAGCGCGTGCAGAAGCAGCCAACGCGGGGTCAACAGGCTGCGGAACACACCCCGAATTCTAGGCGGTCCCGAGCGACCGGGTGGCCCGGTGTCGTCACGGGCTGTTCGCCCCGATCACCCGGGGCCGGATTCGCCGATCCGCTGAAGCGCGCTTCGGCCGGCTGAAATTCCACGAAATGTGTCCAACCACACACCACAGGTCTTACGCGTCGTGACAGGAAGGGAACCTTTCTGTCACCACGACCGCCCGGCTCTCGCGGCGAGTGACAGGAAGGTTCCCATGCTGCGAGTGACAGGAAGGTTCCCATGCTGCGGCTCTCCGACCGGCGGCGCCGGGAGGGGGTTGGGTGACAGAAAGGTTCCCTTGCTCTCAACCCCGCCGGCGGTGGGAGGCGGCCAGGGGCGTGCCGATGGCGATGAGGATCGCCGCGACGGCGAAGGTCACCGGATAGCCGGACAGCGTGACCAGGGCGCCGAAGCCGATCGAGCCGAGGCCTTGGCCGGCGTCGTAGGCGATGTTCCAGGCGGTGCTGGCCACGCCGGACGCCGTGCGCTCGAACATCACGACCAGGGTGATGTTCTGCACCGCGCCGAATCCGGCCCCGAAGGCAGCCGCTCCAGCCAGGGCCACCGGGTCCGCACCCCACGCCGCGACCGCGAGCAGGCCCGTGCCCAGGGCGGCCAGCAGCACGGCGGGCACCAGAACCCGGTGGTGCCCGAGCCGGTCGCCGAGCTGTCCGGCGGCCCACCGGCCGAGCATCGTGGCGACGCCGAAGGCCAGCAACGCCGCCGGGGCCACCGATCCTGCGATGGCCAGCGGCAGGAACGCCGTGAGCCCGCCGGCTGCGATCGCGGCCGTGGTCATGACGGTCCACGACGGCAGCAGCGCCAGCGGGAACGCCGAGGTGCCGGACCGCTCCACCGCCTTGGCCCGCACGCGCGACATGCCCAGCGCCGCCGCGGTCGCAGCCACCGGTAGTGCCCCGGCGATCCAGAACAGCGGGACGAAGCCGATCGTCTGCGTCAGCCACACGCCGGCGGGCAGGAAGAGGACGTTCGGCAGCCCGATCGACAACCCGTAGAGCCCAGCCGCCCGGCCGCGTTGCGCGGCGGGCACGAGCTCTGCCACCAGGGCGGCGCCGGTCACGGTGAGAAGCCCGAAGCCGACTCCTCGCAAGCAGGAGACGCCGAGCAGCAGCCACAGCTCGCTGGACAGCGCGTACAGCGGGGTGGGCAAGCCGATCACCACCGTGCCCAGCGCGAAAGCGATTCGGTGGTCGATGCGCTTGAGCAGCCATGGCATGCCCAGCTGGGTCAGCACCGTCACGAGCATGAAGACGGCGTTGGTCGCCCCGGCCGCGACCTCGCCCGCACCGCCCGCGACCGCCCACAGCGGGAGGACCGGCATCAGCAGCACATACCCGGCGAAACCGCCGACGGTCGCTACCAGGAGAAGCCGAAAAGACCGGTGCTGCAACGCCGTCCTGTCCTTGGCGGGGGATTCAACCGAGACTCGCACGAGTTCTTGATAGGCCCCGCGACCATGCTTTGTCCATCCGGTCCATGAAGTCCGAGATGCGCACTCATGGCCGATTGTGGCTTTCGCCTAGATCGGTTTGGCTTGGGCCGTCACTGCGACGGCGAGGAGTTTCTGCATGAATCGGATGCGAGCACTGGCACTGGCGGCCGTAGTCGCGGGATCGGCGTTCGTTCCCGCAGCGGCCACCGCACCGCTGACGATGGCGGCCCCGCCGCCGTGCAGCGAGGAGCCCAGGGAGAACCCGATCAGCGAGTTCACCAGCTACGACGAGGTCCTCGTCGAGCTCGACCGGATCGAGCGGGTGAGCGCGGGTCGCGTCGCGGTGGAAACCGTCGGCGAATCCAACCGGGGCCGCGACATGCTCCTCGCGCGCGTCGGTACCGGCCCGAAGGTCGTGCTCGTCACCGCCGAGATCCACGGCAACGAGAAGACCGGGCCGGATGCTGTGCTGGACCTGCTCGACTTCCTGGGCACCTCGGATTCCAGCCGGGCCAAGCAGATCCGCGAGCAGCTGACCGTGGTCGCGATGCCGAAGATCAACCCGGACGGGGCCGCGCTCGATCGCCGCGGCAACGACATGACGTGGCAGGAGGTGCAGGCGCGCTTCCCGCAGCTGGCGACCGCGCCACCGTCCTGGAACTACTACACCGAGCCCCGGCAGGGGGACGACTACTCGCAGCGGCCCGGCTTCGACGTCAACCGGGACTACAACCCAGACCTCGACTACCAGCCGCAGCCGCAGGACTTCCCCGGCAGCAGCGACCGGCCGGGCTGGTTCATCAGCCCGGAGACGCAGTCGGTGCGGGATGTCTACCGCTCGCTGCAGGCCGAGTTCGGCGCGGTCGACACCTACATCGACCTGCACCACCAGGGCGCCTGCTACACGGTTCCGGGTACCGACCGGTTCGTGACCTTGAGCCTGTCCGGCAAGTTCGTCGCCGACCCCGCGACCCCGGAGGGCGCCGCGTACGCCGAGTTCGCCGACTCCTTCCGGCCGGAGTACTCCAAGCAGCTCAACGTGGCCGCGTACAACGCGTTGCAGGCCGCGGCCAACCGCAATCCGGAATTCGGCAACATCACGCTCTACCCGCAGGACACCAACCTGCCGGGCACGGGCCTTGGCACGTTCCAGCTCAACGGCAGCGGCGCGGTGCTGTTCGAGGTGCGCGGCCAGACCCAGACGCTGGGCGAGCAGCATCGCGCGATGCTGACCCGAGCCGTCTACATCGGACTCGACGGGATCCTCTCATCGGTCGCCAGCGGCCAGGTCGAGCACCTCGACCCCGCCGCCTACGACCGCATCCCGCCCACCGACCGCGGCAAGCAGACCATGACCACCACCACCGACATCGAGAACTGACGGACCCAGCACACGACTGGCGGCGCTCGCCAGCTGCGTTCCCGCGCGGCGGCGAGCGCCGTTCGTTCGATACCGGATGCCTCTGGAAAACCCCTGGTCACAGCGCCTGTCCGGCTGGCGGATGACAGGAAAGTTCCCATGCTCGCATCAGGTTTGCGGCAGTTGCCGGGGGTTGGTGGTCCGGATCGCGAGCTGGGCACATGCCGCTGCGGCCAGGGCCGCGGCGGCTAGTGCGAAGGCGACCGTGCTGAAGGCGGTCACCGCTTCCGGTCCACTCGACGGCGCCAGATCCAGGTAGATCGCACCGAAGGCGGCGACGCCCACGGCACCGCCGACCTGCAACGTGGTGTTGAACAGTCCGCTCACGTCCGGTGCGTGGCGGGTTTCGACGACGCTCGTCAGGTGGTCGAGCGTGGCGCTGAACGCCGCCCCGTACCCCAGCCCGCCGAGACCGAGCAGGACGATCAGCAGGGGTCCGTTGGCCGTGGCGGCCCACCACCGGCCCGAGCCGATCCCGGCGAAAGCAGCGGCGAGCAGCAGATTCCCGGCCGGTGCCGCCGATCTCCTCAAGCGTGCGGGAATCCGGCCGAGCAGCGGGCCCGAGACGCCGAAAGCGGCCACCCACGACACCAGGACCAGCCCGGAATAGGTCGCGCTCTCCCCCAACCCTTGCTGGAGGTGGAGCGCCAGCACGAACAGCAGCGCGAAGTACGTGGCCCGCACTGTGGTTTGCGCGACCATCGCCCACACCACCGGTGCCCGCCGCAGCAGGCCCAGCTCGACCAGTGGCCGCGCGGCGCGACGTTCGACGACGAAGAACAGCGCGAACGCGGGCGGGCTGGCCGCCAAGCACAACTGCATCCACATCGGCCAGCCCATCTCCCGCCCCAGGATCATCGGGCCGATGAGCAACGCGAGCGCCGCGGCCAAGACCGCCGCTCCTGCCAGGTCCAGCCGCTCCGTGCTGCGTCCCCGGTCCGTTGGCAGGAAGAACCAGGCGGTCACGAACAGGGCCGCGCCGATGGGCACGTTGATCAGGAAGACCGGACGCCACCCGGTGCCGAACAGGTCCGCGGAGACCAGCAGGCCGCCGAGCACCTGCCCGATCACGGCACTGCCCGCGAGGGTCACCGCGTAAAAGCCCAGCGCACGGGTGCGTTCGTCGTCCCGGAAGTTCAGCTGGATTCCGGTCAGCACCTGCGAAGTCATCAACGCCGCCCCGGCGCCCTGCACGATCCGTGCGCACACCAGCAGAAAGGATGTTGGCGCGAGCCCGCAGCCCAACGACGCGAGCGTGAAGACCGCCAGACCGAGGAGGAAAATCCGCCGGTAGCCGCGCATCTCGCCCAACCGCGCGCTGGTGATCAGCAGCACCGCGAAGCTGAGCGCGTACCCGGAGACGATCAGCTCCAGCTCGGCACCCGAGGCGGCCAGGTCATCGCGGACCGACGGCGCGGCCACGTTGACGATGGCCACGTCCACGTTGCCGAGGAACATCCCACCCAGCAACGCGGTGAGCTGCCCGCTGGAGCCGCGCCGCCGCGACAACGTTTCGGTCATCGAGCTCCTCTTCACCATGTCCTGGCCTGATACCTGACATGAGTGAATCGGAGCGCGGCGACAGATGCTGGCGAGCTTCGGACACGGAAATCCGGCTCAGCGCAGTGGGACTCAGTTCCCGAGTTCGTCGAGCGCCGCCTGCGCCGCGGCGAGCTCCGAGCGAAGTTGCTCGACGCGCAGGCGCTGCTGCTCGCGAGCGGCGTCGATCAGCGGTTCCACCGCTGCCGCGACGTCGTCGTGCAGCGCCTTCGCCGCTTGCGCAACCGCGTTCGCTGCGACGGGTGTCGGGCGCACGACGCGCTTCTTGCCGGCGCTGACCTCGACGCTCCACTGGCCGTCCTGGTCCGCCGTCAGCGTCACCGTTGCCCCGCCGATCGGCTTCGCCTGTCGTGGTTTGCGGCGTGCCGCCGACTCCGCAGCCGGCTTCGCCGGCGCAGTGGCCGGAGCCGCGGCGGCCTTGGGCTTCGCCGGAGCAGCAGGCTTCACCGCAGCGGCGGGCTTCTCCTGCGCCGCCGGTGGCTTCGCCGCAGCCGGAGCCGGTGCCGGGGTGGCAGGGCGTGGCTTCGCGGCGGGTTTTGCCGGCGGCTCGGGTGGCGCCGCTTTCTTGCGGGGTGGTTTGACCTTCGTGACCTCCGCGGCCGAGAAGGACAGCACGTCCTTCGAACCGGCCGGGCGGACCTGGATGAAGTCGCCCTCGGCCGGTTCGCCGAGCGCGACGACCTTGCCGGAGCGGCCTTCCTGGACGCCCACGGCCGAACCGGTGAACCACACCGTCGGCGTGGTTCCGGCGTTCAGCTCTTCGCGGATTCCGCGCAGCTCATCGGACGACAGCGGTGACATCGCCACCCCTTGCTCAAGGGTGAGCCCCTTCGGGGCTGTTAGACAGTGACGCCACCACTATATCGAACGCCCGTGCGAAGCTTCAACGGGATTGGCCGGCCGTCGCCTCGTAGTCCGCGAGGTCGGCCTTCCGGGTGCGCTGCCAGTACTTCCAGGTGAATCCGGGCCAGATCGTGCGGTTCACGCCGTTCTCGTCGAGGTACCAGCTCCGGCACCCGCCGGCCGACCACACCTCGTCGGCCAGTTCGGCCTGGATCTCGGCGTTGAAGGCGTCCTGCACCGACTTCCGCACGTCGATCTGCCCGATCTCGTCGCGGCAGATCGGACGCAGGCAGCTGAGCACGTAGTTGATCTGCGACTCGATCATGAACACCACGGAGTTGTGCCCGAGCCCAGTGTTGGGCCCCAGCAGGAAGAACAGGTTCGGGAAGCCGGAGACGGTCATGCCGAGGTAGGCCTCCATCCCGTTGCGCCAGGCGTCCTGCAGCTTGCGCCCGTCGCGGCCGACGATGCTCAGGTGGTCGAACGCGTCGGTGACGTGGAAGCCGGTGCCGTAGATGATCGCGTCGACCTCGTGCTCCTCACCGTCGCCGGTGACCACGGATCGCGACCGGACCTCGGCCACCCCGCTGGTCACGAGGTCCACGTTGGACCTGTTGAGCGCCGGGTAGTAGTCGCTGGAGAGCAGGATCCGCTTGCAGCCCATGGCGTAGTCCGGGGTCACCGCGGCGCGCACCTTCGGGTCCTTGACGGCCTTGCGGATGTACCGCTTGGACAGCTGCTCGGCGAACTTGCCGAGGCGGCGGTTGAACACCGCGAAGTAGCGCGCTTCGAGGGTCCAGTACAGCGCCGCGCGGGCGGCCCGCTGGACCAGCGGGACGTTGCGGAACAGGCGCTGCACCGACTCCGGGATGGGCCGGTCGGGCTTGGGCTGGATCCACGGCGGGGTGCGCTGGAACAGGTGCAGCTGCGCCACTTCCTTGGCGATGCGCGGCACGAACTGGATGGCGCTCGCCCCGGTGCCGATCACCGCGACCCGCTTGCCCGCCAGGTCGAAGTCGTGGTTCCACTCCGCGGAGTGGAACACCTCGCCCTCGAAGCCTTCCACGCCGGGCAGTTCCGGGTAGCTCGGGATGTGTAATGCGCCGACGCCGGACACCAGCGCGCGGCCTTCGTACTCGGTTCCGTCCGCAGTGGACACCCTCCAGGTGCTGGCGTCCTCGTCGTACTCGGCGCCGGTGAACTCGACGCCGTAGTGGATGTGGTCTCGGACCCGGTACTTGTCCGCGCAGTGCTGCAGGTAGTCGGAGATCTCGCCCTGCCTGGCGAACATCCGGGACCAGGACGGGTTCTGCTCGAAGGAGAACGAGTACATCAAGGACGGCACGTCGCAGGCGCAGCCCGGGTAGGTGTTGTCCCGCCAGGTACCGCCGAGGTCGGCGGACTTCTCCAGCACGATGAAGTCGCTGATCCCGGCCTGCTTGAGCCGGATCGCCATCCCGAGCCCGGAGAAGCCGGTCCCGACGATGATCACCGAGGTCCGGTATTTGCGCTGGTCCTGCGTTTGCCGTTGCACCATCAGGTCCTCCTCCGACACCGGAACGACTGACTACCCGGGAGTAGCTTACTACGAGTAAGTTACTTGCGGTAGGGTGTTTCCGTGGAGACGCAGCAGGCACCGACCACCGGACGCAAGCGGATGCCCCGAGCCGAGCGGGAACGCCAGATCCTCGCCGTCGCCGAGCAGGTGTTCGCGGCGGACGGCTACCAGGGCACGTCCATGGACGACATCGCGGCACGGGTCGGCCTGTCCAAACCGATGCTCTACGAGTACTTCGGTTCCAAGGAGGGATTGCTGCTCGCCTGCTTGCAACGGGCCAAGCGCGAGCTGCTGGAAGCGACCACGGTCGCGGCGGCCGGCGCAGCCACCCCCGAGCAACTGCTGCACGACTGCCTGCTGGCGTTCTTCAAGTTCAGCGACGACCACGCCCAGGCCTGGGCGCTGCTGCGCAACGAGTCCGCGGTGCCGAGCTCGTCGGTGAGCAGCGAGCTGGAATCGATCCGCATGCAGCAGATGGAGTTCACCTCGGGACTGATGGGCGCCGCGCGCCCCGACCTCGATCCGGTGCAGCTGGAGGCGTTCGCGGAGGCGATCATCGGCGCCTGCGAACGCCTCGCCCTGTGGCGGGACCGCCGCCCGGAAATCACCGCCGAACAAGCCACCGGACACCTGATGGCGCTGTTCGCCCCAAGCCTCACCCCAGTCCCCTGACACCACCCGCCCGCAAGGCGGCCCAGCCGCCGGCGGCCCTGGGACGTCGGTTGGAGCATGGGAACCTTCCTGTCACTCCACTCCGGTCGCAGGGCTGCGCCTTTGAAGCATGGGAACCTTCCTGTCACTCCACTCCTGTCGCAGGGCTGCGCCTTTGAAGCATGGGAACCTTCCTGTCACCTCACGCCGAGTGCACCCCCGCACCCTTGAAGCATGGGAACCTTCCTGTCATCCGTCCCTCAACTGGAGCGCCGCGAGTGTGTTGCCGGTGCGGGATCGCGGGGCCGGAATGCCGAGGCAGCAGGGGGCCGGTTCTGACCCGAGCAGCGGGTCGCACCTCTCGAACTTCACTCGTTCGGGCGGTGATCGAGAGTTGGGGGTCAAGATCCACCGAACGTTCTCCGATACCGAGTCAGCCGTGCCAACACGTCAGACCCAAGGAGAACAGTTTGCGCCCCTGGACCACGCGCACAGTAAAGGCAGCCGTTGTGGCCGCGGGGTTCGCCGCTGTCGGAACCGGTGCCGCCTCTGCCGCGGAGAGCACCGACCTCCCGAAGCCGGACCTGTCGTCCGTTCCGGACAACGTCGGGGTCCTCGCCCCGTTGAACGCCTGCCAGATGCAGAACGGGCCCGGGTACAGCCCGACGAAGGCTCCGTGCGCGGACACCCAGCTGTACGCGAACGCCCCGAACCTGGTCAAGAAGGTGGGCGCGGACATCACCACCACCGGCCACGGGATTGGCGGTGAGCTGCGGGACGGCCGCCCGGTGCTCGCGCCCGGCAAGCCGAAGAACGTGCTCGGCCACGTCTTCGCCGAGACCACCCGCGTCGAGCAGATGACGAAGACCCGCCCGACCATCGGCGGCTCGGTTGCCCCGGGCCACCTCGGTGTGGCCTCCGGCCGCATTCCGGAAGCCACTCTGCTGGACGCCGAGGTAGGACCGCGCGAGCCCGGACACCAGGGCACGTCCACGCTGGACACCGCGGTCGACCTGACCGCGGCCCAGGGCTACGCGACGGAACCGCTGGCCAACCCGGTCGGCGCGGTCGCCCCCGCTCTGCAGCGCAACCCGCTGCAGAGCTCCGGCAAGCAGGTCGCCCTGCCACAGCCCGAGAAGCTCGTGCCTGCGGTCGAGAAGACCCCGGTGACGTCGGAGCTCAACAGCGGCCTCGGCGGCGGCGCGAGGGACGTCGCGCAGCAGGTCACGGGCAGCCTTCCGAATGCTCCGGTGCGCCGGATCACCGGTCAGCTCCCGTCGATCGGCGACGTGGCCCGCACGCTGCGCTGAGCACGATCTGATCAAGTGGTCCCGGACATCGTTCCGGGACCACTTTTTCGTGTCCGCACAACGAACAAGCAACGCTCCACAATGGATTTCTCACTCCATCGTGGGAACTTGGCGGAACACGCCCGGAGCGGTTCGACTTCGCCTGCGGGCATGGCGCAAACTCTGCCACGCGGTCGCCGTTGCACGGGCCTGTTCCCGCGTTTTCCCGGTCGCCGCAAGGGATGAACCCGCAATGTTCAGTCACCTAAGGAGAAGCACAGTGCGTACCGGTGCTCGTATTGCTGGTGTTGCCGCAGCCGCAGCTGCGATGATGGCCATCGCCTCCCCGGCCTTCGCCGACAGCGCGAACAACAACGGCATCAACCTGCTGGACGACAACAACGTCAGCGCCGTTCCGGTGCAGTTGTGCGGCAACAACGTTGCCGTCGCCGCCATCGTGGTCCCGATCCTGTCGCCGCAGATCAACAACTGCGTCAACGCGCCGATCATCGACCACCCCAAGCGCTGAGCAGGACCAGCGGAAAAGGCGCCGGACCCTCGTTGGCCCGGCGCCTTTTCACGTCCGCGAGTTCGACGGCTACGAAGCCTCGCGCGTCACGCCGCAGTGGCGGCGACGATGTCCCCGTCGGGTTCGCCGAGGTCGAACGGCTCCCCCGCCTCTGCGCGGCGGACCAGGGAGGCCGGCGGCTCGAACCGCTCGCCGTAGCGTTCCGCCAGTTCCCGGCAGCGCGCGACGAATCCGGCCAGCCCGCCCGAGTAGCCGTTCATGTACTGCACGACTCCGCCGGTCCAGGCGGGGAACCCGATGCCGAAGATCGAACCGATGTTGGCATCCGGCACCGACCGCAGCACGCCCTCGTCGAGGCATTTGACCGTTTCCAGCGCCTCCACGAACAGCATCCGCTCCTTGAGGTCGGTCAGGCTCACCTCGGACGGATCACGCTCGGCCGCGCCGAAGTGCTCGGCCAGTCCCGGCCACAGCCCGACCCGCTTGCCGTCGACGTAGTCGTAGAAGCCGGCGCCGCTGGAGCGGCCCTTGCGGTCGAACTCGTCGACCATGCGGTCCAGCACCAGCTCTGCCGGGTGCGGCGTCCAGGTCCCGCCGGCGGCCTCGACGGCGCGCCTGGTCTCGTCGCGGATCTTGCGCGGCAGCGTCAAGGTCAGCTCGTCGAACAGCTGCAGGACGGGCGCCGGGAATCCGGCCTGCGCGGAGGCCTGCTCGATGGACGCCGGGTGCACGCCTTCGGCGAGCATCGAGACGCCCTCGTTGACGAACTTGCCGATGACGCGGCTGGTGAAGAAGCCGCGGCTGTCGTTGACCACGATCGGCGTCTTGTTGATCTGCTGCACCACGTCGAACGCACGCGCCAGGGCCCGGTCGCTGGTGTGCTGACCGCAGATGATCTCGACCAGCGGCATCTTGTCGACCGGGGAGAAGAAGTGCAGGCCGATGAAGTCCTCGCGGCGGCGCACGCCCTCGGCGAGGTCGGTGATCGGCAGTGTGGAGGTGTTGGAGGCGATCAGCGCGTCGCCGTCGATGACCTCCTGCACCTCCGAGTACACCTGGTGCTTGATCTTCGGGTCCTCGAAGACGGCCTCGATGACCAGGTCGCAGCCGGTCAGCGGGTCGATCTGGTCGGTGGGCGTGATCCGAGCCAGCAGCTCATCCGCCTTGGCCTGCGTCGAACGCCCCTTGGCGATGGCCTTCTCCAGCAGCTTCGCCGAGTAGTCCTTGCCCTTCTCGGCCGCCGCGAGCGAGATGTCCTTGAGCACGACCTGCATGCCGGCCTTGGCGCACACGTAGGCGATGCCCGCGCCCATCATCCCGCCGCCGAGCACCGCGACCTTCTTCGCGCGCCATTCGGGTTCGCCGGCCGGGCGGCTGCCGCCGGAGTTGATGTGCTGGAGGTCGAAGAAGAACGCCTTGCTCATGTTCTTGGCGGTCTGGCCGCAGACCAGCTCCACGAAGTAGCGGCCCTCGACGACGAGCGCGGTGTCGAAGTCGACCTGCGCGCCTTCCACTGCGGCGGCGAGGATGTTGCGCGGGGCGGGCAGTGGCGCGCCCTTGAGCTGCTTGCGGAGGTTGGCGGGGAACGCCGGGAGGTTCGCGGCGAACTTCGGGTTCGACGGCGTGCCACCGGGAATCTTGTGTCCCGGCCGGCCCCAGGGCTGTGCCGCCTCGGGGTTGGCCTTGATCCAGTCCTTGGCGGCCGCGATCAGCTGCTCCGGCGTGTCGACGAGCTCGTCGACGATGCCGATCTCCGCGGCCTTCTCCGGGCGCAGCCGCTGGCCCTGCAGCAGCACGTTCAGCAGGGCGTCGGCGATGCCGAGCAGGCGGACCGTGCGGACCACGCCGCCGGCGCCGGGCAGCAGGCCGAGGGTGACCTCGGGGAAACCGAAGCGGGCCTTGGGGTCCTTCAGCGCGATGCGGTGGTGGCAGGCCAGCGCGATCTCCAGGCCGCCGCCGAGGGCGGTGCCGTTGAGCGCGGCGACCACCGGCACGCCGAGGGTTTCGAGGCGGCGGAGCTGCCGCTTGACGCCGGTGGTGGTCCCGGCGACCCGTTCGGCGTCGCCGGGGCGGGCCTGGACCAGCTCGCGCAGGTCACCGCCGGCGAAGAAGGTGCTCTTCGCGGAGGTGAGGACGACGCCGGTGATGTTGTCGCGCTCGGCTTCCAGGCGCTGCAGGGTTTCGTCCATGGAGCGCTGGTAGCGCTCGTTCATGGTGTTGGCCTGCTGCTGCGGGTCGTCCAGGGTCAGCACGACGATGCCGTCGGCGTCGGACTCCCAGCGGATGGTGTTCTGCTCGCTCATGTGTGATGTGTCCTTCAGCCGATCCGTTCGACGACAGTCGCGATCCCCATGCCGCCGCCGATGCACAGCGTGGCCAGGCCGTAGCGCTGGTTGCGGCGTTCCAGCTCATCGATGAGGGTGCCCAGGATCATCGCCCCGGTGGCGCCCAGCGGGTGGCCCATGGCGATGGCCCCGCCGTTGACGTTGACCTTGTCGTGGGCGACGCCGAATTCCTTCATGAACTTCAGCGGGACCGCGGCGAAGGCCTCGTTGATCTCGATCAGGTCGATCTGGTCGATGCTCAGGTCGGCCTTGGCCAGCGCCTTGCGGACCGCCGGGCCGGGGCCGGTCAGCATGATCGTCGGATCGGCGCCGCTGAGCGCCGCGGCGACGATCCGGGCGCGGGGACGCAGCCCGGTGCGTTCGCCGAGGGATTCGCTGCCGATCAGCGCCAGCGCGGCGCCGTCGACGATGCCGGAGGAGTTGCCGGCCGTGTGGACGTGGTCGATGCGCTCCACCCAGTGGTACTTCTGCAGCGCGACGGCGTCGAATCCGCCGAGCTCGCCGATGTCGGCGAAGGACGACTTCAGCCCGCCGAGGCTGTCGGCCGTGGTGTTGGCGCGGATGTGTTCGTCGCGGTCGAGGACGGTGACGCCGTTTCGGTCGGTCACCGGGACCACGGAGCGGGCGAAGCGGCCGTCGGCCCAGGCCTTGGCGGCGCGGGTCTGCGACTCGGCGGCATAGGCGTCCACAGTGGACCTGTCGAAGCCTTCGATGGTGGCAATCAGGTCGGCGCCGATGCCCTGCGGCACGAAGGAGGTGGCGAAGTTCGTTTCGGGGTCCATCGCCCAGGCTCCGCCGTCGGAGCCCATCGATACCCGGGACATGGATTCGACGCCGCCGGCGAGCACGGCGTCCTCCCAGCCGGAACGCACCTTCTGGGCGGCGATGTTGACGGCCTCCAGGCCGGACGCGCAGAAGCGGTTGATCTGCACGCCGCTGACGGTGTCGGGCAAGCCCGCGGCCAGCGCGGCGGTCTTGGCGATGTCGCCGCCCTGGTCGGCGACGGGCGAGACCACGCCGAGCACGACGTCGTCGATCAGCGCGGGGTCCAGGTCCGGGTGGCGGCGCTGCAGCTCCTGGATCAGGCCCACCACCAGGCTGATCGGCTTCACCCCGTGCAGCGACCCGGTTTTCTTGCCGCGACCGCGTGGTGTGCGGATCGCGTCGTAGACGAACGCCTCGGACATGTGTGGCGTGCCTCCTCATTGCGGCAGGTGCTCCACCCAGAGTGTGACACCAACACTGTCACAGTCAATGGGTGTGGGGCTTGCCGAACGATCAGTTGCGCCCGGATGGGGGTTGGGGCGGTGCGAGCATGGGAACCTTCCTGTCACCTCCACGCACGGAGGGCCGCATGACAGGAAGGTTCCCTTCCTCGCATCCAGCCCCGAGGGGCGGCAGGAAGGTTCCCAGCCGCCCCTACCACCGCGGACCGGATACCGTCCACGGAGAATGTGAACGAACGGTCGCATCTTCGCCGGGGCTGGTGGCGGCCGCGCGGAGGAGGTGGCAGGGATGGCGGATCGGCCGCCGCAGCGTCGCAGGCAAGCAAGGGGCGAACGGCGCATCGAGTTGCTGTTGGACGCCGCCGCCGAGGTGTTCAGCGAGGTCGGCTTCGCCGCCGCGACCACGAACGCGATCGCGGCTCGCGCCGGGTCCTCCCCCGGGTCGCTCTACCAGTTCTTCCCGAACAAGGAGGAGATCGCCCGCGCCCTTGCCGAGCGGTACCTCCGCCAGTTGCAGGAAGCACACCGCACCGCCTTGACCGTGGAGAACGCCGGCCTCCCGCTCGCCCAGCTGATCGACGCGATGCTGGACCCGATGATCGATTTCAACTTGTCGAACCCGGGCTTCCAAGCCCTGTTCAACACCCCGGACGAGGTGGCGACGAAACCCCTGCACATCCGCGAAGCGGTGATCGACCGGCTGAGCACGATCTTCGCCGCGCGCGCCCCGGAGCTGCCGGAGGACCAGAGGGTGCGCGCCGCGCGGGTGCTGACCGGAGCGTTCCGCGGCGTCCTGCCCCTGATCATCACGTCGACCGGAGACGAGCGAGCGTCGGTCGTCCGCGAACTCAAGCGGATCTTCCACGCCTCCCTGGCACCGCTGGTCGGCGACTGATCTGGCCCGGGCCACGCACTCCAGCTTCAAAACGTCGCGCGGAGATCTCGCCGGTCATGCACTGCTGAACCGTGACAGGAAGGGAACCTTCCTGTCACGGCGCCCGCCCCGCACAGCTGTGGAGCGAGCGCCGTTGGTCGGGCGCTAGCGAGTTCCGGCCAGGGATTGCGCGGTCGGCGACTGCGATGGGCTTGCTTCGCTGATGCCGAACCGGGCGTGGATTCGCTTCAGCGGTGCGGGGGCCCACCAGTTGGCGTTTCCGGCGAGCCGCATGAACGCGGGCACCAGGACAGCTCGGATCAACGTGGCATCGACCAGTACCGCCAACGCCAGGCCGAGCCCGAGCATTTTCAGGAAGAGCACGCCCGAAGACGCGTACATCGCGAAGGACACCGCCAAGATCGCTGCGGCAGCGGTGATCAGCGGTGCACTGCGTTCGATCGCCACCGCGACAGCCGATTCGTTGACACCAGTCCGGTCGTACTCCTCCTTGATCCGCGACAACATGAACACCTCGTAGTCCATGGACAGCCCGTACGCGATGCAGAACATCAGGATCGGAATGCTGGTTTCGAGCGTTCCGGTGGCGGTGAAACCGAAGACGTCGGACAGGTTCCCTTCCTGGAACATCCAGACCAGCGCACCGAACATGACCGACAGGCTCAGCAGGTTCAGCACTGTCGCCTTCAGCGGCAGCACCAGGCTGCCGGTCATCAGGAACAGGATGATGAACGTGATCCCGAAGATCACCAGCAACGCCAGCGGCAACCTGTCGAGCAGCGCCGCCCGGAAGTCCGCGAGTTCGGCGGGATAACCGCCCACCTGCACGGCGAACGGCGCGGGGACGTCTCGGACGTCCTGCACGAAGCCCAGCGGGTCCACCTCCAGGATCGCGGTGCTGGGCACGACTGAAAGCCACGTTCCCGTGCCGCTGGTGAACCGGTCAAATTCGGCCGGCACACCGGCCGCGCGCTGCCCATCGACGAACCGGCCGGCCATGGTATCGACCTGCACCACCCCTTCCAGCCGGGACAGCGCGGTCGCGTAACCCTCGACCTGCGGCCGCAGTCCACTCGGGTCACCGGCGGACGGGGCGACGAGGTGGATGGCGTCGGACTCCTCGACCCCGAAGTTGGCCCGGATTCGCTCGGACACCTGCCGGCTCGATGCACTGGGCGGCAGCACCCGGTCGTCCGGCAGGCCGAACCGCAGTCCGAGGATCGGTGATCCCAGCACCAGCAGGATGACGATGACGGCGCCGCCGAAGGCGACTGGTCGGCGCATCACGATCAGGGCCGTGCGGTGCCAGAAGCCGGCGCGACTCGGCCTGGGGCGGCGACGCCGCAGCATGCCTCCGCCTACCGCACGTCCGACGAGGGCCAGCGCTGCCGGGAGGGTGAAGAGCACCCCGATGGCGCTGAACAGCACGACGAAGAATCCCGCGTAGGCGAAGGACCGCAGGAAGGGGAACGGGAACAACAGCAGCCCCAGCAGCGAGATCGCGACGGTCAGCCCGCTGAACAGCACCGTTCGCCCGGCGGTCTGCACACTGTGGATGATCGCGTCGTGCTGGGTGTCGCCGCTGCTGAGACGTTCCCGGAACCGGTTGATCACGAACAGGCAGTAGTCGACTCCCAGCCCCAATCCCATCGCGAGGGTGATGTTGAGCGCGAACGTGGAGACTTCGGTGAAGGCGGCCGTGACGCGCAACGCCGCCATGGTGGCGACCATCGCGAACACTCCGATTCCGAGCGTCAGCAGAGCCGCGACGAATCCGCGGAACACCAGCACCAACAGCACGAACACGAGCGGGAAGATCAGCGCTTCGGCCCGGATGAAGTCCTGCCCAGCCTGCGCGCCGACTTGCCGGAAGACCTCCTCTCGGCCACCGACCTCGACCGCGATGTCCGCGGTGTCGCGGGTGAACTGCGGTGAGAGGTTGCGGAGGATGCCGCGGGTCTGCGTCGCGTCGCCCGGAACCCGCGCCAACACCAGGGCCTGCCGTCCGTCGGCGCTCCGCAGCGACGGACTGGTCCCGCGGGACCAGTAGGAGTCGGCCTCGGCCACTTCCGGACGGGCGGCCAGTTCGTCGGTCAGCGCCCGACCTGCCGCGGCGACGGCCGGATCGTCCACGTTTCCGTTCTTGGCGGTGACCAGCAGTGACATGTTCGGCCCGCCGGTGCCGAACTCGCGGTCCAGCACGTCGGCGGCGACCAGTGACTCGCTGCCCGGCGATTCGAAGCGGGACAGCGAAAGCGCGCTCATCGCGCCGGAGGCACCGACCAGTGCCACGGCGAACATGACCAGGCTGACCGCGAGGGTCCACCACCGGCGCCGGATCACGAATCGGCCGAGGCGCGCCAACGCGGGTTCGGGGGGCGGACTGTTGCCCGAATCAAGCATCGCGAGAAGTCCCTCTCTTGGCTGCTGGCGGTGTCGTTGCCAACTAGGACGCACATACGAGCAAACACTCGCATTTTTCGAATGCAAGTAAACGCTCGCAAAAGTGAAGTGGAGGTGAAATCAGACGCTCGGTCGCGGCCCGCTCCCGCCGGCCACGGAAGCGGTGCAAGGGAACCTTCCTGTCACCGCAGGAACCGAAACGGCCCGCCCGACGGGAGCAAGGGAACCTTCCTGTCACTCCAGGCCGGGGCGGACCCACCTGGCTGCGCAGTCGGCAGCAAGGGCCTGCGTCAGGAAGCCGAAGGGTGCAGCGCCGCTCTGAGTTGGGTGCAGATCGCTTCCACCTCTGCTTCGTCCGGGATGTCGCCTTCGGCGAACATCGCCATCTGCAGCGCGGGCCCGTAGCCGCCGAACCGTTCCATCAGGTCGCAGGTGGCGGGCTGCACGACGAAGTGGATGTGTCCCGGCACGCCTCCGGAATGCGACCACAGGCAGACGTAGACCTGCTCCGGGCGCACGACGTCTTCGACCGCTGCAGACACGCGCCGCAGCAGCGGACCGAGCTCGGCGCTCTCCTCTTCGGTCAGCTCCGCGATGTGCAGCACGTGGCGGAACGGCTTGACCAGCAGCGTGCCAATGCCCAACGGACCCACGCAGTGCTCCACCACCCAGGAAGCCGTCTCGTGGATTCTCCCGCCCGGGAGGCGGACTGCGCCGCTGGAGAGATCACAAGCCAGACACCGGCCCGCCTGCGCAACCAAGACCCGACCTCCTGGAATCCGATGACAGGAAGGTTCCCATGCTCGCGCCCGGAATGGCAGGAAGGTTCCCATGCTCGCGCCCGGCGCGCCTCGGCTCGGCGCCCGGCTGGTGGTGGCGAAATGGTCGCGAGGTCGGCGACCGGGTCGCCGACCTCGCGGTAGTGCCGTTTCAGCCGCGCAGCAGCGTTTCGACGCCCCGGCCGCGGATGGATGCGTCGAGCACCTGCACGGTGTGCGCCATCGCCAGGCGCTCACCGCGACGCTCGAGCGCCGTGCGGATCTGCATCGAGCACCCCGGGTTCGCCGTCACCAGCAGCTTCGCGCCGGTGGCGAGGATGTTCTCGGCCTTGCGGTCACCCAGTTCGCGCGCGGCCTCCGGCTGGAGCAGGTTGTAGACGCCTGCGGAACCGCAGCACAGTTCGCCCCGGTTGATCTCCTTGAGCTCCAGCCCGGGAATCGCGCGCAGGAGTTCACGAGGCTGCGACCTGATGCCCTGGCCGTGCGCCAGGTGGCAGGCATCGTGGTAGGCGATCTGCACCGGCAGCGGGTGGCGCTCGGCGACCGGGCCCAGCTCGGCAAGCAGTTCGGAGATGTCGCGCACTCGCGCGGAGAAGCGTTCCGCTCGCTCGGCGTATTCCGGGTCGTCCTGCAGCAGTCGCGGGTATTCCTTCAGCGTGGAGCCGCAGCCGGCCGAGTTGATGACGACGTAGTCCACGCCGGATTCTTCGAAGGTGTCCAGCAGTTGGCGGGCGAACTTCACCGCTTCGGGTTCGCGCCCGGAGTGCTCGCTGAGCGCGCCGCAGCAGCCCTGCGCCGGCGGGATGACGACGTCGCAGCCTTCTGCGGAGAGGATGCGCGCCGTTGCCGCGTTGACATCGGGGAAGAACGCGCTCTGCACGCAGCCGGTGATCATGCCGACGGTCGCGCGTCGCTTGCCGCGCGCCGGGATCCGGTTTCCCAGCTTCGGCGCGCGACTGATCGGCGGCGCCAGGGACTCCATCACCTGCAGCCCGTCCGGCAGCTTCGACAGCAGCCCGGACCGCTTGAGCAGGTTGCCGATGCCGAGCCGCTGGTACAGCGCGAGCGGTCCGCGCATCGCCTTGAGGCGGCGCGGGTACGGGAACAGCGTGAAGATCGCCGTGCGCAGGAGCCGCTCCCAGCGTCCGCGCTGGTGGTTTCGTTCGACCTGGGCCCGCGTCTCGGTGATGAGCGTGCCGTACTGCACCCCGGACGGGCAGGCGGTCACGCAGGCCATGCAGCCGAGGCATGCGTCGAAGTGACCGGCCATCGTGTCGGTCATGGGCTCGCCTTCGAGCCCTTCCTTCATCAGGTAGATGCGCCCGCGCGGCGAGTCCATCTCCTCGCCCCACAGGTCGTAGGTGGGGCAGGTGGGCAGGCAGAATCCACAGTGGACGCAGTCGTCGACGAGCTCGCGCTGCGGCGGGTGCAGCGCGTCGAAGGCGCCCGGGCGGGCCGGGGTCTCGGTCATCAGATTCCTCCCACGAACCGGCCGGGGGCGAGCCGGTGTTCCGGATCGAACTGGTCCTTGGTGCGACGCATCAGCGCCAGCAGTCCGGGCGCGATCGGCCCCCACGGGTCGATCGCGGCGTCCTGCGGCGCGCGGAGCAGTACCGCGTAGTCGCAGCTGGCGCGCAGCGCTTTGACGAGCTCGGCGACGCCGGCGGCGTCCGCGTCGCCGGGCAGCCCGGCGTTCAGCACGCCAAGTCCGGCGGCGCCGCGGATCGCCAGCGGCAGGCCGTTCGCCGCGGCGGCGTCTTGCGCGGCGTTGAGCAGTCGGGGCAGCGCGGTCGGCTCCGCGCCGAAGCGCAGGCCGATCCCGTCGGCCGGGTCGAACGGGTATTGCCCCCACCACGAAGGGGCCTGCGCCAGCACTTCCGCGCCGTGCCCGATGGCGGCGGCCAGCTCGACCGCGCGGTCGTGCGTGGCGGTGGGCCTGCCTTCGAGCTGCGCGCAGACCGTGATCGGCCCGCCGGGTTCGGCCCGGTCGAGTTCGATCGCGGTGGGCATCGCCTGGGAGTGCCGGACGATGTCGGCGGCGGCCGCGGCGCTTTCCGGGTCGTCGACGGTGACCGTGATCCAGCGGTGCTCGGCGGCGACCGGGTGCAGCCGGAACACGGCTTCGGTGATCACCCCGAGCGTGCCGAAGGAGCCGGTGTAGAGCTTGCCGAGGTCGTAGCCCGCGACGTTCTTCACGACCTTGCCGCCCGCCGTGGTCACCGTGCCGTCGGCCCGCACGACCGTGATGCCGATCAGCAGGTCGCGCACCCCGCCGAAGAGGTGCCGGGACGGCCCCGCGGTTCCGGTCGCGATGATGCCGCCCAGCGTCGCCGTCGGCAGCGGCTGGTCGATCGCCAACTGCTGCCCGGCGGCGCGGGCAGCACTGTTGACCTCGGCGATCGGCGTTCCGGCCAGGGCGTGCACCACGAGGTCACCCGCGGCGTGGTCGACGATGCCGCTCGCGGCCGACACGTCGAGCAGCAGGTCCACGGCGTCCGGCGCGCAACCCCAGGCGAGCTTGCTGCCCGATCCCCTGGGCACCACCCGCAGGCCGTGCTCGGCGGCGATCTTCATCGCCACCGACGCCCGCTCCGTTCCGTCCACAGTGGCCACCCAGTGCGGGCGGACGCCGGACACGGCGTCGGCCTCCGTCGCTTCCCGCACGCATTCGGCGCCCAGCGCGGCCACCAGTGCTCCGTGCGCGGCGTCCTTGGTCGTAGTGGGCATCAGAACTGGTCCGCCAATCCCGCTTCGGTCAGTGGGTGCACGCCGCGCCGGGGCCCGGGCACTTCGCCGCAGAGCCTCGGCGTCGGGAAGACCTTGCCCGGGTTGCAGATCCCGACCGGGTCGAAGGCGCAGCGCACGCGTTGCATGGTGTCCAGGTCGTCGGCGGTGAACATCCGGCCCATGTACTTGACCTTGTCCGCGCCGACCCCGTGCTCTCCGGTGATGGAGCCGCCGTGCTCGATGCACAGGTCGAGGATCGCGCCGGAGACCGCTTCGGCACGCTCGTTCGCCCCCGGCTCGGCATCGTCGAAGAGCACCAGCGGGTGCAGGTTCCCGTCTCCGGCGTGGAAGACGTTGGCGACCCGCACGCCCGATTCGGCGGACAGCCTGGCGATCCGGCCGAGCACCTCGGGCAGCGCGGTCCGCGGGATCACCCCGTCCTGCACGATGTAGTCGGGGCTGATGCGGCCCACCGCGGCGAACGCGGACTTGCGGCCCTTCCAGATCATCGCGCGTTCGTGATCGTCGGCGGCGACCCGGATTTCGAACGCGCCGTGCGCCTCGCAGTGCCGCTTCACCTCGGTGAAGGTGTGCTCGACCTCGGCTGCGGGGCCGTCGAGTTCGACGACCAGCACCGCGCCGGCGCCTTCCGGGTAGCCGCACTGCACGGCCTGTTCGGCGGCTTCGATGGCCAGCGCGTCCATCATCTCGATCGCCGCCGGGGTGACGCCGTCGGCGATGATCGCCGAGACCGCCGCGCCCGCCTCGTCGGTGGACGGGAACCCTGCCAGCAAGGTCTGCACCGCCTCGGGTTTGCGCAGCAGCCGCACGGTGATCTTGGTGACCACGCCGAGCGTGCCTTCGCTGCCGATGAAGGCGCCCAGCAGGTCGTAGCCTGGGGTTTCACGCGCGTTGCCGCCGAGTTCGACGATGTCGCCGTCCGGGGTGACGACCTCGAGAGCGAGGATGTGGTTGGTGGTGAAGCCGTACTTCAGGCAGTGCGCGCCGCCGGAGTTCTCCGCGACGTTGCCGCCCACCGAGCAGACCTGCTGGCTGGACGGGTCCGGCGCGAAGTAGTAGCCCTGCGCGGCGACGGCCTTGGTGACATCGAGGTTGATCACGCCCGGTTCGACGACGGCCCGCTCGTTGGCCAGGTCGATCTCCAGGATCCGCCGCATCTTCGAGGTCACCACGAGCACACCGGAAGCGTGCGGGAGCGCCCCGCCCGACAGTCCGGTGCCGGAACCTCGGGCGACGAACGGGACCTGGTGCTCGGCGCAGATCCGGACGATCTCCTGGACCTGCTCGGCGGTTTCCGGCAGCACCACCACGGCCGGCACGACCCGGTAGCTCGCCAGCCCGTCGCATTCGTAGGTGCGCAGCCGCTGCGGGTCGGTGATCACTGCGTTGGGCGGCAGTGCCGCGTGGAACCGCTGCACGACCTGGTCGAGCACCGGCTCGATCGCGGTGCTGGTCGACTGCATGCTCAGCCTCCCGGTTACTTCCGTTTTACGGAATGACCCTTCCGGTCATCGGGAACCCTAGGTTGTTCACAACATAGATACAAGAGGTGGACAAGATGTTCCGCCGTCGCGCACAGCATCAGGATCGCGCTCGGCTCCCGCCGTGACCAGAGCAAGGGAACCTTCCTGTCACTTCCACCGCAAGACGAGCCGCCGCCAGGCGGGAAATGACAGGAAGGTTCCCATCCTCACGCCCTCCGGGCCGCCGGATGACAGGAAAGTTCCCATGCTCGCACCGCCGCGAATGCCGAGGCCCGGAGGCGAGCGCCGCGGTCAACGGACGAAAGCGGAAGACGTCTCAAAACGAGCGGAACCGAATACTTCTCATCAACGTCAAACGCGACGTAAGGTCGACAACCAGTCAAATCACGCTGAGGGGAAGTGCCGCAGTGGGTGGCAATCTGCAGATGACGCCCGGGACGCTGACCGAACACGGCTCCGGCTGCGAGAGCCTCGCCGACAAGTTCGGGCAGCTCTCTCAGCTTCTGGAGCAGGCGCGCACCGACGACCAGTGCTTCGGCCCGATCGGCAACGCCGTCGGCATCAGCGACAAGTACTTCGAAACCCTGCAGGGCTGCCAGGAGATGGCGCAGAAGGCCCAGCAGTTCCTCACCGAGACCAAGCAGGCCCTCGAAGACACCATCAAGGACTACGACGAGACCGAGCAGCAGATCATCGAGATGCTGAACAAGGCCGGAGAGGGGCTCGCAGGATGACCGGCCCGGGAACTTTCACCGAGCTCAACCAGGGCGACTCCACCCGCAAGAACTGGGCCGAGCAGACCCTGACCCGCGGCTCCTCCATCGCCGGAGCCACCTCCGACCTGAAGGACGCGGCCGCCAACACCAACGGCGGCAGCCTCGCCGACGGCTCCGCCGCGCCCGAATGGACCTCCGCGGTCATCTCGGCGCGCCAGGAGCAGATGGATCTGCTGTCCAATCCCGGCGCGGCGCTGCTGGACAACGGCCTCGGGTTCCTGGTGTCGATCGTGATGACGCCGCTGATCGAGATCGCCGAGCAGGCCATCGGCGACCCCGAGCAGATGCGTGCCACCGGCAAGGGCTGGGACGAGGTCGCGAAGTGGCTCGACTCGGTCGCCGAGCAGGAGCCCCAGCGCGCTGAGGCGACCGCCGGGACGTGGGTCGGCCAGGACGGCGACGCCTTCCGCAAGCAGATGACCGAGTTCGGCGACGGGACCAAGGCCCTGGCGCAGGACGTCCGCGGGCTGAAGGAAACCCTGGACGGCATCGCGGACATGTTCGACATGTTCGTCGAGATGGTCATCAACATCCTCACCGAGCTGATCATCAGCCTGATCGTCCAGTGGCTCGCCGCGCTCGCCGCGTCGTGGATCACCGCGGGCGCGGTGGTGGGCGCGGCCGGCGCGACCACCACCGCGTCGGTCGGCATCACCGGTGGCCGGATCGCCACGCAGGTCGCCAAGATCCAGGCCCAGCTCTACAAGTGGCTGAAGAGGCTGGAAGAGCTGCTCAACAAGATCCGCGAATCCGGCAAGCTCGGCAGGCTGCTCACCCGGGGAATCTCCAAGGGCAAGATCGAGCAGGTGAAGGACCCCAACACCGGCGAGGTGCTGCGCGAGTTCGCCACGTCGAAGACCAGCAACGTCTTCATGAAGGGCCAGGGCCTGCACAAGACCGGGGAGGAAGCGCTGGCCGCGAACCTCGCGGGCAAGGTCATCGGCGGGGCGCTCGGCGGCGAGACGTCGCTGGTCGGTGCTGGTATTAGTGGCGTGACGGAGACCCTCGAAGGACAGGCCGTCAAGGAGATCCCCAAGGCCATGTACGACGAGGCCAACCAGCGGATCAGCGGACAGCTCTCCCCGGAGGAGAGCAAGGCCGCGCAGGAGAAGGGATTCTCGTGACCCCGTGGGAGCGGCGAGCTGAATGACCCTGGAACACCTGATCCTGAGCGCACGCTCGTCGTGGTGCCGGCCGGGGGAGCCGATCGCCTGGGCCTTCCCCGACCCGTACCACGTCCCGCTGTTCGAAGTGGGCGGGCTCGACGAGCACGGCAAGAAGCGGCGCGGCATCCTCACCCGCGCCGCGTTCCAGGTGGGCGCAGTGCCGTTCCGCGTCAACTCCCTGTTCACCGGCGGCGACGAGCCGTCCGACGAACGCAACCTGCCGACAGCGGTGGTTTCGGCCCGGAGCGTGTCGGAGACCGCCGTGCGGATGACCGGTGCGCAAGGCGAGGCCGCCCCGGGAGAACTCCCCGGCGTCCTCGTGGCCACCCCCGACCGGTTGGCGCTGCTGGAGCTGCCAGAACTCCCGGAAGGCTCGCAGGACTGGTTCGACAAGGGCATGGAGACGATCAAGAAAGCCACCGGCCCCGTCTACCGGCTCGCCGACGACTTCGCGGGCACCATGGGTAGCACGGTCAACAACAAGGGCCGGTACTTCGACCATGGCGGCCAGACCCAGGTGCCGCAGGTGATCGAGCGCGCGAGCGTCGGCACCGACCAGATCAGCGGCTACGAGATCGTGCAACGCCGATTCGGCGGTCTCGGGCGCGAACGGGAAGACAGGGCGGCGGCGTACCTGCGGATCACGTTCGCCGACGGCTCGCGGCTCGATCTCCAGGTGCCCGCGAAAGCCCAACCGGACCGGGTGCTCGGTCTGGTCAACACCAGGAGCGGCAGTTGGTAGCCACCCCGAAGGACGTCGCGAAGGTCGCCGAACACGGCTGGCTCCGGCAGGGCGAGGCGTTCCACCGCATCTTCCACCGCGCCCCCGGGTTCCTGGCGTCCACGGTGGCCGGTCGAAACGCCGTTCCGCACGCACCGGCCAACCCCGTGCCGAAGTGCAAGCAGGAAGTGTCGGAGACGTACCTGAAGCCGGCCGACCTCACCGTGCGCGGGGACTACCTCGGCGACGAGTGGGTGCACGACGCGGGAATCCGCGGCTGGGCCACCGCGTCCGACAGCGGCCAACTCGCGATCCAGAGCGCCGACGTGCTGACCGCGGGCAACGGGTACGCCTGGTTGGTCGCCACCAACCAGCGCATGGCCGTGGTCATCCCGGCCCGGTTCGTCGACCTGCCCGCCTCCCGAACCCCGCCCCCCGCGCCGCTGCTGGGGCTGGAAACGTCTTTGATCACGTGGTGGGAACAGCCGCCGAACGCAGTGCGCGGCATCCGCGACGTGCTGCTGGGGCGGACGTTCGTCGGAGCGCCGTTCGCCTCCATCGATTTCGCCGACGGCTCCAAGCTCCTGCTCCGGCAGTGACCCCTCGCCGCAGGCGTCGCGAATGACAGGAAGGTTCCCGTGCTGCGGCCCCACTCGGGCCGTGGTGACAGGAAGGTTCCCATGCTTCACGCCGTCGGCAATGGCAGGAAAGTTCCCATGCTGCGCCGCTATGCGGGCGGAGTGACAGGAAGGTTCCCGTGCTGCACTCCGGCCGCCGCCGTGGTGACAGGAAAGTTCCCATGCTTTCGCCGTGTCACAGCTGGGCGAGGGTTTTGATCGACGGCATGGCCGTCTTGCCCAGGCGGTCCACCGCGCGCTGGACGTGATCGCCCGGGTAGCGGAAGCGCAGTTGGTCCGGCACCGCCAGGCCGGTCGTCCTGAACCCGCACAGTCCCGCCGCGACCACCGGCGCCGGGTACGCCGGGCGGCCGTGCAGCTTCCGCGCCCACCCCGGCAGCACCGAGTACGCGAGGTGTCCGAGGGGCAGGTAGCCGAGGTTCACCGGCAGCAGCCACCACGGCGCGAACGGCCGGTGCAGGAAGTCGTAGACCAGGTCGGAGTCGGCCGTCCGCTGCAGTTCGGGCCGGATCTGCTCGAAGTACTCCGCCATCGCACGGGTCGAGCCGGGCACCTCCGCCGGGTCGAGCCCGACGAGGGCGGCCGCCCGGCGCTGTTCGTCGAAGTACCGGTCGAGTTGCGCCTCGGTGAGCGGGAACCCTGCGCGCCGCACGACACCGGCGAACGATGCGACCTCGGCGCAATGCACCCAGCGCAGCAGGTCCGGGTCGTCCAAGCGGATCTCGGCGCCGGTTCTCCGATCGGTCGCGCTGAGCATGCGGTGCACCCGGCGGACCCGTTCGCCCGCGGATTCGGCTTCGGCCGTCGTGCCGTAGGTCGTCGTGGCGACGAAGTTCCCGGTGCGCATCAGGCGTCCCAGCGGGTCTTCCCGGAACCGGGAGTTCTGCACGACGGCCGCCACCGCACGCGGGTGCAACGCCTGCAGGTAGAGGCTGCAGATCCCGGCGATCCACATCGCCGGGTCAGCATGCAGCTGCCAGGTCACGGTCCGCGGCCCGAACAACCCCTCGTCGCGCATCCGCCCGTCACCCGCCCAACATCAGCACCGGAACCAGTTGTTCGGCCGAGGTGAGCGAGCCGTGGTGACCTCGCAGCGCGGACTCCCCCGGCTCGACCACCGACCGGATCACCCCGGAATCACGCATGATCGCCAGCACGTCGCCGATGCGCGGTCGCACCGAATCGGCGACCACCGGGCCGAACCAGCCCTCGTCGATCGCCTGCTCACCGGTGAGCACCATGCCGCGATCGCCGATCGTCTCCCGCCAGGCGGCGTGCACATCGGCCAGCGCACCGGGTTCGACGTAGATGTGGCGGGCGCGGACCTCGCCGCCGAGGAGGCGGACACCGGCTCGCAATGCCGGGTCGGTGTCGGCGTCGACCGCCTCGCCGGGGTCGATCTCGACCATGCCGTGATCGGCGATCACGGTCAGCACCGCGTCGCGCGGGAGGCGTTCGGCCAGCATCGCCACCAGGCGATCGATGACCGTCAGCTGCAGGCGCCACGGCAACGAGCCGGGGCCGTGGACGTGCCCGAGGAAGTCGAGGTGACCGTGGTAGCCGTAGCACAGCGCCGGGCTGTCGGCTCCCAGCGCGGCGAGCAGTTCAGCGGCGAGATCGCCCAGGGCGCGCAAGCCCCGGAAATCCGCGCCGCGAAACGCGGCCCTGGTCAGCCCGGTGTTCGCGAACTCCGCGGGCACGACGGTCCGGACGTCGACGCCCGCTGCGGCCGCCCGTTCCAGCACCGTCGGCGTCGGTTGGGCCTGTTCGGGTGGCCACTGGTCGAGCAGGCTCCGACGGCCTCCGGCGGAATCGCCCGTCGTCCCGTGGGTTCCCCAGCTCAGCGGGTGCAGCAGGCCGCCCGAGGGCTCGGCGAAGCTGTAGCCGACGAGACCGTGCTCGCCCGCGCACCGGCCGGTGCCCAGCGAGGTGATGCTGGTGACCGTCGTCGTCGGGAAACCGGCCTTCAGCGGCGGCGACGTCAGCAGGCCGGCCATGAACGGCGCGTCTTCCGCGTGCTCGCGCAGCAGGTCCTGGCCGAGCCCGTCGATCAGCAACACGCCCGCGGTGCGGCAGGCCGGGAACCCGATGGTGTCGGAGAACCCGGCCACGTCCATCGCACCGAGCAACGATGGGAGGACGTCGGGCAGTGCTCGCCCGTCGTCGTCGGGAGCGACGATCCAGTCCATGGCGCCCTGCCTCTCTCGTGGGCGCGTGCGCCCACGACCGTCAGAATCCCATCGACCGCCCGATGACTTCCTTCATGATCTCGGTGGTGCCGCCGTAGATCGTCTGGATCCGGGAATCCAGGTACGCCTTGGCGATCGGGTATTCCGTCATGTACCCGTAGCCGCCGTGCAGTTGCAGGCAGCGGTCCACGACCCGCTTGTTCAGCTCGCTGAGCCACCACTTGGCCATCGAGGCGTGCTCGTTGTCCAGTTCACCGCGAACGTGGTCCATGACGCAACGATCCGTGAACACCCGGCCGATCTCGACCTCGGTGGCCATCTCCGCCAGCTCGAACCGGATGTGCTGGAACTTGCCGATCGGACGGCCGAACGCCGTGCGGTCGCGGCAGTAGTCCTTGGTGATGGCCAGGACCTTCTCGGCGGTGGCGGCCGAGGCGACCGCGATCGACAGCCGCTCCTGCGGCAGGTTCTGCATCAGGTAGATGAAGCCCTGCCCTTCCTCGCCGAGCAGGTTGCGCGCCGGTACCCGCACGTCGTTGAAGAACAGCTCCGCGGTGTCCTGCGACTTCTGGCCGATCTTGTCGAGATTGCGGCCGCGTTCGAAGCCGGGCATGCCGCGCTCCACGACCAGCAGGCTGATGCCCTCGTACCCGGCGTCCGGGTCGGTGCGGGCCACCACGATCACCAGGTCGGCGAGGATGCCGTTGCTGATGAACGTCTTCTGCCCGTTGAGGACGAAGTCGTCGCCGTCGCGCACCGCGGTGGTGCGGATGCCCTGCAGGTCGCTGCCCGCACCCGGCTCCGTCATGGCGATGGCGGTGATGAGCTCGCCGCTGCAGAACCCGGGCAGCCAGCGCTGCTTCTGCTCGTCGGTGGCCAGCCTGTTCAGGTACGGCGCGATGATGTCGTTGTGCAGCGGCGAGCCGAAGCCGGAGATGCCCGCGCCGACGAGTTCCTCGTCGAACACCACGTTGAACCGGAAGTCGTCGACGCCACCGCCGCCGTACTGCTCGTCGACGGCGAAGCCGAGCAGCCCCTGCGCCCCGGCGGCCAACCACGACTCGCGGCTGACGACCCCGGCGGCCTCCCACTCCTCGACGTGCGGCACGAGCTCCTTGTTGACGAAGGTGCGCACCGTCTCGCGGAACGCCTCGTGTTCGGGCTCGAACAACTCCCTGCGCATCGGTTCACGCCTCCTTTCGATGTTCACGCCGGGCGTGGGAGGAAGGGAACTTTCCTGTCACCACGACCCTGGCGGGACGACAGCATGGGAACTTTCCTGTCACCACGACCCCAGCCGGACGGGAGGATGGGAACCTTCCTGTCACCGACCGGCGAGGGCGGGTCGCGGTTTCGGGCCCGGGAGCCGGTTGCCAGCGGGTGCGAGGATGGGAACCTTTCTGCCATCCCCCGCCCACGCGGCGACTGGTCGCGGCGGCGCCGCTCATCGGTCCCTCGAACCGAACGCACCGGATTCGAACAGTTCCGGCGGGACCTTCCAGTCCCGCAGCACCTCCTCGGTGTCCGCGCCCGCCTCGGCGACCGGTCCGGGCGGCGGGTTCGGGGTCCGGCTGAAGCGCGGTGCCGGTGCCGGCTGCAAGACACCGTCCCGTCGCACCAGGGTTTCCCGGGCCGCGACGTGGGGGTGGGTTTCGGCTTCTGCCATGGACAGCACCGGCGCGACGCACGCGTCGGAGCCGGCGAACAGTTCGGCCCACTCCTGCCTGGTGCGCTGCCGGAAGGTTGCGGCGAACCGTTCGCGCAGCGCCGGCCAGTTCGCGGGGTCGTCGCGGTCGGGCACCTCGCCCGCCAGCCCCAGCCGGTCCAGCAGTTCGGCGTAGAACTGCGGCTCCAGCGCGCCGACCGAGACGTATTCGCCGTCGGAGGTTTCGTAGACGTCGTAGTAGGGCGCACCGGTGTCCAGCAGGTTGGTGCCGCGGTCGGTCTTCCAGCCGCCGGTCGACAGGAAGCTGAACAGCATGGTGCCCAGGTGCGCGGCACCGTCCACAATGGCCGCGTCGACGACTTGCCCGCGGCCGCTGGTGCGCGCTTCGAGCAGCGCTGCCAGAACACCGACAGCCAGGTACATCGCGCCGCCCCCGAAGTCGCCGAGCAGGTTCGCGGGGACCTGCGGCGGCCCGCCTTCGCGGCCGATGGCGTGCAGCATGCCGCCGAGGGAGATGTAGTCGATGTCGTGCCCCGCGGTCGACGCCAGCGGCCCGTGCTGACCCCAGCCGGTCATCCGCCCGTAGACCAGCTTCGGGTTGACCGCCCAGCACTGCTCCGGCCCCACGCCCAGGCGTTCGGTGACCCCGGGGCGCAGTCCTTCCAGCAGCACGTCCGCCCGCTCGGCCAGCGCCAGCACCGCCTCCGCGCCGCGTTCGTGCTTGAGGTCCACCTGCACCGATCGCTTGCCGCGGTTGAGCAGGTCGGTCTTGCCCCCGGCGGCAGTGGGCCGGTCCACTCTCACCACGTCGGCACCGAGATCGGCCAGCAGCATCGCGCAGAACGGGGCCGGCCCGATACCGGCGAGTTCGACGACTTTGATCCCTGCCAGCGGCCCGCCTGTTCCCGTCACGCCACACCTCTCCACGGCCTGTGTCACGCACCACAAGTATCGCGACGCAATTAGTGTTACACCGTTGGTGTTACAGCGGTCAAGGCCTTGACCTGCCCCGAAAGCCCTGCGTTCGGGGCAGGTCCGAGCAGACGTGCATCACAGCACACGGAACATGCACTCGGCTCCCACGCAGCGCTCGCAGTGGTGCCGTCGGCGCGCGGAACGAGACGTCCGTTTGCCGCCAGCCCGGTGCACCTCCCGCCGCAAGGATTGATCGCATGACGGCAACAACCTCGACGCATACCCGGATCGAACCCGGCATCCTCTACTTCGGGACACCGGTAGTGCTGATCTCCACGCTGAACGAAGACGGATCCGCCAATCTCGCCCCGATGTCATCGGCCTTCTGGCTCGGCTGGCGAGGCATGCTCGGGATGAGCGCCCACTCGAAGACCATGCAGAACATGCGGCGGACCGGCGAATGCGTCCTGAACCTGCCGTCCGATTCGCTCGCGCACGTCGTCGATCGGCTGGCGATGACCACGGGTTCGAATCCGGTTCCGCCCTACAAGCACGAGGCGGGCTACCGGTTCGAGCCCGACAAGTTCGGCCGCGCGGAACTCACACCGGTCGCCTCCGAAACGGTGTCGCCGCCACGCGCCGCCGAGTGCCCGGTGGCGATGGAAGCCGTCGTCGAGGCAGAGCACCCGGTGGCCGAGGACGACGAGGCGCAGCGCGGCGGGATCGTGGCCCTCGAGGTGCGCATCCAGCGAGTGCACGTGCACGAGCAGATCCGCATGGAGGGCACCAGCGACCGCATCGACCCGGACGCGTGGCGACCGCTGATCATGAGCTTCCAGAAGTTCTACGGGCTCGGACCGCAGGTGCACCCGTCCAGGCTCGCGCAGATCCCGGAAGGGTTCTACCGCGGCCCGGACATCGAACGAGGACGAGAGGCCCCGACGCTGCGGGTCGGCTAGGCCCCGAGCGCCCCGGCTCGGACCGCCGGTGGCCCGTTCATGCGGACGGTCTGTTCTCGCGCCTTCGGGAACAGGCCATCCGCATGGCGGTCGGCCAAGCCTCTGGGGCGGACAGCAGTAGTCCGACCTGCTTGAACCCGGACAACCGGGATCACAGTGTCGATGAGACACCGTTGGTGTTACAGCGGTCAAGGAGTAACGTTGCGGCCATGCTCCGAACTGCGGACGAAGAGCTCACCATCGACGAACTGGCCGCCCGCGCCGGAGTCACCGTGCGCACCGTCCGGTTCTACTCCTCTCGCGGCCTGCTGCCGCCGCCGCGACTGCGCGGCCGGCTCGGCCTCTATGGCGGCGACCACCTGGCCCGACTCGACCTGATCCGCGAACTGCAGGCACTCGGCTTCACGCTATCGGCGATCGAGCGCCACCTGGAGCGCATCCCGGCCGATGCCTCGCCGGACGAGCTCGCGTTGCAGCGCGCGCTGATCGCGCCGTGGACGGACGACCACGCCGAGGACCTGGAGCGCCACGAGCTCGATCGCCGCGCCGGCCGGCACCTCGACGACCGGCTGGTCGAGCAGCTCATCGAACTCGGAATGCTGCAGCGGATCCCGGATTCGACGCGGCTCCGGCTGCCCAGCTCGGCGATGCTGGGCGTCGGCCTGCAGATCCTGGACCTCGACCTGCCGCTGGAAATGCTGTTGCAGGCCAAGGGAATCGTGGAGCAGCACACCGCGCAGATCGCGACCGAGCTGCGCGAACTGTTCGCCGCGAACGTGCTCCGCCCCTACGTCGAGCGCGGCCGACCGGAAGATGAGCGCGAGCGGGTCCGCGCGGCGACCGACCAGTTGCGACCGCTGACCATCCAGGTCCTGGTCAACGGGTTCCAGCGCGCCGTCAACGACGTGATCCGCGACCACGTCTGAATTGACCGGATCGGGCGGCCGATTCCGGCTTTCGGCGCTGGCCAACGACACCTCCCATGAGGTTTCATCTCGTCGTGACGCGTGCCACACCCGAGCATGCGCAGAGGGGAGACCGGATGCGATGAGCGCTTCGGAAGCCTGGGCCGCGACCGCGTCGGAGACGACCATCCCGCAGCTGTTCTCGCGCAACGCCGCGGAATTCCCGCAGCGCCCTGCGCTCACCGACAACGGGCGCGAGCCGCGCGCCTGGACCTGGGCCGAAGCGCGCCACGAGGTCCACGAGCTGGCCGCCGGGCTTACGGCATTGGGCTTGCAATCAGGCCAAACGATGCTGATCATGATGGCGAACCGCGCCGAGCACTGGCTGATCGATGTCGCGGCGACGCACATCGGCGCGGTGCCGAGCACCCTCTACCCCACGCTCAGCCAGGACCAGGTGCATTACATCGCCCAGCACAGCAGGGCCCGGGTCGTCGTGCTCGACGGCGCCGACCAGTTGCGACGCTGGTCCAAAGTGCTGCGCAACGTGTCCACCATCGAGCACGTCGTGGTGCTGGACGAGGCGGCGATGGTGTCCGCGGATCACCGGTTCCGCACCTGGGAGCGCTTGCGGGTGCTCGGCGAACAGCGCTTGCGCGACGATCCGGACCTGGTGCAGCGGACGGCGGCGGCGATCGCGCCGAACCACCCGGCCGCGATCCTCTACACCTCCGGTACCACCGGCGAGCAGAAGGGCGTGGTGCTCACGCACCGGAACATCTGCTTCGCGGCCGCAGCGCTGCATCAGATCACGCAGCCCGAGCGGCACGCGCCGCGCCTGTGCTACCTGCCGCTGGCGCACATCGCGGAGCGGATGGTCGGGCTCTACGCCGCGATCCACGACGCCGCGCACGTGCACTTCTGCGCCGATCAAAGCCGGATCCTGGCCGCGCTGACCCACGCACGCCCTGCGCTCTTCTTCGGCGTTCCCCGGATCTGGGAGAAGCTCGCCGCAGCGCTCCAGAAGATCCCGGCCGAACAGCGCGCCAACCAGCAGGCGCTGCGCGCCCGCATCGGGTTGGACCGCGCCCTGTGGCCGTCCAGCGGCGCCGCCCCGATCGACACCGGCTTGCTGGAGTTCTTCAGCACGATCGGCTTGGACATCTTCGAGCTCTGGGGCATGACCGAAACCACCGGCTGCGCCACCACCAACTCCGCCGGCGCGCGCCGCCCCGGCACCGTGGGCCGCGCCGTGCCCGGCGTGGAGATCCGCACCGCGGCCGACGGCGAGGTGCTGGTGCGCGGCCCGTTGGTGTGCGCGGGATATCTGCAGCCCGACGGGCTGATCCGGCCGGCCGCCGACGCCGACGGCTGGCTGCGCACCGGCGACGTCGGCGTGTTGGACGCCGACGGTTTCCTCACGATCACCGGCAGGAAGAAAGAGCTGATCATCTCGGCAGGCGGCAAGAACATCGCGCCCACGGCGGTGGAGAACGCGCTCACGGCGCATCCGCTGATCGGGCACGCGCTGGCGTTCGGGGATGGCCGCCCGTACCTCGTCGCGCTGCTGGTGCTCGACGAGGACACCGCGCCGAAGTGGGCGCGCGAGCGCGGCATCGCCTTCCGGGACCGCGCCGACCTCGCCGCGCATCCCGCGGTCCGGTCCGAAGTGGAGGCCGCGGTGCGGGCCGCGAACGAACGGCTGAACCGGCCCGAACAGATCAAGCGCTACCGGATCCTCGGCCAGCAGTGGGGCGTCGAAGGCGGCGAGCTGACCCCGACGCTGAAGCTCAAGCGCCGGGTGATCCACGACAAGTACGCCGACATCATCGACCAGCTCTACGGCGACTGACCCGACAGCGCAAGCATGGGAACTTTCCTGTCACCGCGGTCCCGGCGGCGCGAGCACGGGAACCTTCCTGTCACTTCCAGCCTGGCCACTTGGCAGAAAGGTTCCCTTGCTGTCGCCCGACAGCAAGGGAACCTTTCTGTCACCACGGCTCATGACGGCCGCGAGGATGGGAACCTTCCTGTCATCCGGCCCTGCGGCTTGGCAGGATGGGAACCTTCCTGTCACCGAGGCCCGTGGCGATCTGGGACGGGAGGTTCCGTCACCGTGACGACAAGCCTGGGTTCAGTCCACCGGCACATCCGCCGCCTGTCTTGATGCCGCCGGGCGACTGGTTCCGGTGGCACCAGCCGTCCCGGCGGCGGCCGGTCAGGTCGTCGCGGGTTCCGCTTCGCGGGCCCAGCGGGTCGGTTCGCCCGTGATGACCAGGCACGTCACCGTGATCAGCGCGCCGATCACCAGGTAGGCCGCGATCGGCCAGGACGCTCCGCCGGAGGCGGTCAGCAGTGCCGTCGCCACCACCGGCGACAGCCCGCCGCCCAGCACCGAGCCGCTCTGGTAGCCCAGGGACACGCCGGTGTAGCGGACCTTCGTGGCGAACAGTTCCGCGCAGAACGCCGCCATCGGCCCGAAGACCGCCGCCGAGCCCGCGTATCCCAGCGTCATCGCCAGCACGATCAGCGCCGGGGTCGCGGTGTCCAGCAGCAAGAACATCGGGAACGCGTACAGCGCCAGGAAGATGCCGCCGCCGAGCATCACCTTAGTGCGGCCGAGGCGGTCGGACAGGTGCGAGAACAGCAGGATTCCGGCGATCTGCGCCGCCGATCCGCACAGGCTGCCGAGCAGCATCACGTCGCGGGTGACGCCGAGCTTCTCCGTTCCGTAGGTCAGCAGGAACGTGGTCAGGATGAAGATGAACGTGTTGAAGCCGAGGTTGACACCCGCCGACAGCAGGATCTGCCGCCAGGAGCTGGAGAACGCCTCGGCGACCGGCAGGCGGGCTCGCTGTCCGCGTTCCCGGATCTTCGCGAATTCCGGGCTTTCGGCCAGCCGCAGCCGCACGTACAGGCCTACGCCCACGAGCACCAGGCTCACCAGGAACGGGATCCGCCAGCCCCAGGTCAAGAACGCGTCGCCGGAGATCGCGGTCGCACCGGCGAATGCCCCGGTCGCCAGGAACATGCCGCTCGGGGAGCCCAGGAAGGTCCACCCGCCGTACCAGCCGTGGCGGTGCGGCGGCGCGTGCTCGACGGCCATCAGCACCGCACCGCCCTGCTCGCCGCCGAGGAAGAAGCCCTGCACAAGCCGCAGCACCACGAGCATCACCGGCGCCCAGACCCCGACCTGCTGGTAGGTCGGGAGCAACCCGATCGCCGCCGTGCACACGCCTGTCACGCTCAGCGTGATGACCAGCATCAGCTTGCGGCCCACCACGTCACCGAAGTGCCCGATGACCGCCGCGCCGAGGGGCCGCGCGAGGAAGCCCGCGCCGAAGGTGGCGAACGCGAGCAACGCCCCCACCCAGGGGTCTCCCGCCGGGAAGAACAGCTTGTTGAACACCACGGCCGCGGCGGTGCCGTAGATCAGAAAGTCGTAGAGCTCGATGGTGTTGCCCACCGCGCTGGCGAACGCCGCCTTGCGCACCGTGGCGGTGTCCGGCCCCGCAGGTACCGTCGCCATCAGGCCTCCCGTCTGTTGCGGACACCGGAGAGCCGCCCGGCGTCACGTGGTTCCGCACCACAATGACCAGTGATCGACAAAAGGTCCACCACCTTATTGAGCAGCGCACCGCTTGTGGGCGACTTCCCGCCCCGCGGGGCAACGCCTTTTCGTGACGGGTCGTGATGGAAACCGGTTCGGGCGAACCACGTTTCAGTGATCCGCCGTCGCATCTGCCGCATTTCGCTCGACCTCGCCGATAAAGAGAAGCGAATCGTCTGCTTCACCAACCCAGGAGGATTGACGAAATGGCTGCAAAACGGCTCATCGGCCGAACCTTGCTCGCCGCCGCCACGCTGGCCGGCACCGCGCTGGCCCCGGCGCTCGCCCACGCAGAACCCGCGTCGGCCGCGCACGCCAGCATGATGAACCTCTCGGTCCGCGGCGAAGGCCGCGACGACCTCCGGAGCGCGTTCCTGATGTGCGAGCCCGCCGGCGGCTCGCATCCGCACGCGCAAGACGCGTGTTCGGCGCTCAGAGACGTCAACGGCGACTTCAACCTGCTCAGCACCGGTAACTCCACGTGTCCGCTGGTGTACCGACCGGTGACGCTCACCGCGCAGGGCAGGTGGCAGGGCAAGCCGGTCACCTTCGAGAAGACCTACCCGAACGAATGCGTCGCCGGAGCCGCGACCGGCAAGGTGTTCTCGTTCTGAGGCTGCTGTCGGGCCCCGCCGCGTGCGGGGCCCGACGCGTGCCGTGACCTGCGGAACACGCGCTCTCGCCATACCGCCGTTCGGGTTACGGTGACCCCATGGCGACCGATCGAGAAGACTGCGATTCCCGCTGGCCGCGGCGGCTGTACCGGGACGGCTCCGATCCCGACCCGAGGTTCACCCTGGCCAACGAGCGCACCTTCCTGGCGTGGATCCGCACCGCGCTGGCGCTGATGGCCGGTGGCGTCGGCGTCGAGGCGCTGAACGCGGCCACCGGTCAGCCGAGTCCACTGCGGACCGCGTTGGCGGTCCTGCTGCTGCTCGCCGGGGTGCTTTGCAGTGCAACGGCTTTCACGCGCTGGTGGACGACCGAGCGGGCGCTGCGGCGCGGCCGCCCGCTGCCTGCGCCGCGGCTGGCGCCGGTCCTCGGCTACGGGCTCGGCGCGATCGGCGTGACCGCCTGCGTGCTCTTGTTCGTGACCGGGTTCTGACGTGGCGCGCCCCGACGGGCCCTGGGATCCGGGGCTGCAGGTCGAGCGGACCACCCTCGCGTGGCTTCGCACCGCGCTCGCGTTCGTCGTCGGAATGCTGGTGCTGCTGCGGCTCCTCGCGCACGAGAGCGTCATCGCGGCAGCGGTTTGCGCCGCGCTCACCCTGCCGCTCGGGCTTGCCATCAGCTGGCTCGTCTGGCGCCGGCACCTCCGGGGCGAACGCAGGCTGCACGCCGAGACGCCGCTGCCCGGCGGGGCGCTGCCGGCGGCGGTCGCCGTCTTGGCGGTGCTCGCCGGCAGCTCCGGCCTGATCTACGTGCTGTTCTCCTGAGTCAGGCGACCCGCAGTTCGATCTCGACGTTGCCGCGGATCGCGTTCGAGTACGGGCAGACCTGGTCCGCCGCGGCGACGAGTTCTTGCGCCTGCTCGCGCGGCACGCCCGGCAGGTCGACGACCAGGCCGACGCTGAGGCCGAATCCGCCGGCGTCGTTGCGGCCGATGCCGACCTGGGCGGTGACCGACGAATCGGCGATGTCGGCCTTGGCGCGGCGCGCCACCACCTGGAGCGCGCCGTGGAAGCACGCCGCGTACCCGGCGGCGAAGAGCTGTTCGGGGTTGGTCACCGCACCGCCCGGGCCGCCCATCTCCTTCGGCACCGCGAGGTCGAGGTCCAGGACGCCGTCCGAGGACCGGGTCCGGCCGTCCCGGCCCGCGCCGGTCGCCGTCGCTTCGGCCGTGTAGAGCACTGTCATCGCTGACCCTCCCGCTTGTCTTCCGCCTGTTGTTGCGCCGCCGAATCCAGGGCGGCCGTCAGGCGTTCCAATGTGGACTTCAGTTGTTCGAGCTCGTCGACCTGCAGTCCGGACGCGTTCACCATCCGGTCCGGGATGCACCGGGCCCGCGCCCGCATTTCCGCACCGTCCGCCGTCAGCGCGACCGCCACGGACCGCTCGTCCGCGAAGCTGCGTCGACGCGTGATCAGGCCGCGCGCCTCCAGCCGCTTCAGCAGCGGCGACAAGGTGCCGGAGTCGAGCCGCAGGGCGGCGCCGAGCTCCTTGACCGTCACCGACTCGTGCTCCCACAGCACCAGCATCACGAGGTACTGCGGGTAGGTGAGCCCGAGCTCTTCCAGGACCGGCCGGTACAGGCCGGTGAACGCCCGCGAAGCGCTGTACAGCGCGAAGCAGACCTGCCGGTCCAACGCCAACCTCGACTCATCCACACGGACAAGGTAGCTCGAAATTCAGTTGTGCACAACTCAGTTGTGTATCGCCGATTGTGAGCATGGGAACTTTCCTGTCACCCCACCCACCCGCGGCCCGGCTGACAGCATGGGAACTTTCCTGTCACCCCACCCCCGCGCAGCGAAGGGCCCTCGCCGCCGGGAGCCGGTGGCGAGGACCCTTCACCTGCGTCGGGTCACTTCTCCAGGCAGAACTCCTTGATCGGGTAGCCGACGTGGCGGTCCTCCGCCGGCAGGTAGCCGAGCAGCCGGTCGCCCGGCTTGAGCTCCGTGCTGTTGAGGACCACTCCGCCCGGGCCCAGCACCCGGACGTGCCAGTCGTCCTGCAGGATCAGGTTCACCTGCTGGCCCGTGGTGCTGACCGCCTCGATCGAGATCAGCGGTCGGCTCTCGATCTTGACGCGGCCGACCGTGACCACCCGGGTGCGGCCCTTGGTGTCCACCGCGAGCACCTTGCTGCCCGACTTCAGCTCGCTCAGGTAGTTGGTGCGGCCCTGGTGGGACACGGTGTAGGAGTGGATCGCCCCGGCGTTGACCCGGAACGGGCGGGTCGGCATGTACGGCAGCGGGTGCGTTTCGCTGACGCAGAGGATCATGCCCTTGGAGTGGGAGCCGACGAGGATGCCCTCGTCCTCGCGGAAGTAGGTGCAGGTGTCCACGCACGCCCGCTCGCCCATGCCGACGTGCTCGGTGCGCACCACCTCGAGCTCGGTCAGCTCCAGGTCGGCCGAGCCGCCCGCCGACGCCGCGACCAGGTCGGTGGCGTCGCCGACGCGCTGCGGCTTGAGCAGCACGCCGTCCGAGCCGTGCTCCAGGACGCCGAAGACGATCTCGGCCTCCTCCACGTCTTCGACGACCGTGACGATGCTGCCGGAGGCGCCGGCCGCGGCGGCGAGCACGATCTCCAGCGGGATCTTCGTCGGGTCGCGGAACCACAGCACGCTCCACCGCTGGGTGCGCGCCGCCTCGCAGGCGACCTCCAGCGTCGGCGCGTCGACGATCTCCACGAACGGCCCGAACTCGACGCCCGGGTGGCGGGCCGCCAGCACCGCCGGGTCGCCGTGGCGCTCCGGGTCGACGATCACCACGTCCGCCGGTCCCAGGTCGTCGGGCAGCGGGCCGCGCGGCAGCAGCACCTTGCGCACCGTCGGCGGCAGGTCGACCAGCTCGCCGGGCTCGTCGGCCACGATGGCGCTCACCCGCTGGTGCACCGCCTCCTCGACGATGGCGGTCTTGATCTCGGCGTCGACACCTCGGATGTCCAACCACGTCAGTCTCATCACGCGCTCCTCGGTCAGGTCTCGGTGACTGTTGGCGGAACTCGGTTCGCGCAGGCGGTCCCCCGCGCTGGGTGGGGCCGGGCTGGTCAGGAGGCCAGTTCCGGCACCAGGTCGTCGGTGAACTCGCGGGCGGGGTGGATCAGCGCCGCCACCCGGCGGGCCCGCTCCCCGGGGTCCGGGGCCTCGAAGATGTTGCGCCCCATCGCCACGCCTGCCGCGCCTGCGCGCAGCACTCCCTCGACGTGGGCGAGGACCTTCGCTTCGTCGTCGACGCGCGGGCCGCCCGCCGCGACGATCGGCGCGGGGCAGGAGTCCACCACTTCGGCCATGGCCTCGACCGTGCCCGGGTAGACGGTCTTGACCAGGTCCGCGCCCAGGTCGGCCGCGAGGGTGGCGGCGTGCGCGACGAGCCGCACGTCGCGCGGGTCGGTGATCTGCGGGCCGCGCGGGTAGATCATCGCCATCAGCGGCAGGTTCCAGGCATCGCACGCCTCCGCGACGGCGGCGAGGTCCGCGACCTGGCGGCGTTCCTCCGTCGAGCCCAGGTTGACGTGCACGCTCACCGCGTCGGCGCCCAGCCGCAGCGCGGTTTCCACGCTGGCGACGAGGTACTTGGCGTCGGGGTCCGGCGCGTGCGCCGTGCTGGCGCTGAGGTGCACGATCAGCGACATGTTCACGAACGCCGCCGGGTCGATGTAGCGCAGCGCGCCCTTGTGCAGCACGATCGCGTCGACGCCGTTGGCGGCCAGCTGCGGCGTGAGGTTCGCCGGGCCGCCGGGCGTCGGTAACGGGCCGTCTGTGACGGAGTGGTCCATCGGCACCAGGAGCAGGCGGTCGTCGCCGTTTCGCGACATCCGCCGGAGCCTCAGCTGCGCGCCGAACGATCGAGTGGTGGACACCGGGTCCTCCTGTTCACGAGGTGGGGACGGGATCGGGGCGGGGTCGGTCCAGTTCGAATTCGTCGTGCAGCGCGGCCACCGCCGCCGCGGTGTGCTCGGCCGGTACCAGCACCGAGACGCGCAACTGGTTGGTGTGCAAGGAGTTCGCGGGCACACCCAGGTCTTCGAGGGTGCGCAGCACCCGCACGGCGTATTCCGGCCGGGTGAGCATTCCGGTGCCCAGCAAGGAGATCTTGCCGAGTTCGCGCTGCACCGCCACGTCGCGGCCGGCGTTCGGCACGGCCAGTTCCACCTGCCGCCGCGCCTGGTGGACGGCGGCACCGGCGACCGTGAAGCTCAGCGCCGGCCGGTCGTCCGCCCATGTCACCAGGTCGACCGGGATGACCTGGTCGGCGATGGCGCGCAGTGCTCGGTGCGGTCGTTCCGGGTCGTCGGGGTCGAGCCGGATGGTGAACCGGGCGATGTCCGCGTCGTGGGTGATCGCGGCGACGAAGCCTTCCTTCTCCAGCATGCCGATGGGGCTCCCTCCGGTGATCGTGGTGCCGGGGCGGTCGTGCATGGCGCTCGCCACGAGCAGCGGCACGTTGCGGACCGCGGCGAGTTCCACGGCTCGCGCGTGCAGCACCCGCGCCCCGGCGAAGGCCATCTCGGCCATCAGCGGCGCCGCGATCTCCGGCAGCGGACGTGCCTGCGGAACCAGCCTGGGGTCGGCGGTGTAGACGGCGTCGACGTCCGTGTAGATCTCGCACCGGGCGGCGAGCGCGGCGGCGAGCGCCACCGCGGTCGTGTCGGAGCCGCCGCGGCCCAGCGTGAACAGCTCTCCCGCCGGGTCGATGCCCTGGAAGCCGGCGACGACCACGACGGAGCCGCGTTCGAGGTGGGCGCGCACCGCCCGGGTGTCGATGGTGTCGATCAGGGCGGCGCCGTGCGGCCCGGTGGTCCGGATGCCCGCCTGCGCGCCGGTGAGCGAGACGGCTCGGGTGCCCCGGCGGTGCAGGGCGGTGGCCACCAGGGCGGCCGAGGCCACCTCGCCGGTGGCCAGCAGTTGGTCGGTTTCCCGCGGCGCGGGGTGCGGGTGTAGCTGCTTGGCGTCGGCCAGCAGGCGGTCGGTGGTGTCGCCGCGGGCCGAGACGACCGCGACCGTCGGGCGACCGGTCTGCCGGGCGGCGTCGATGCGCTCGGCCACCCGGCGAACGTGTTCGGCGGTGCTCAGCGAGGTGCCGCCGTACTTCTGCACCAATGGTTTCATCGACACCTCATCGCGAGGGGCGCGCCGCAGCCGACGCCGGGACGAAACGTTCTGTCGTGCAACATCTTTCTAATCGACCGCTTCGTCGAGGGGCATCGCGGGAACACGTGATTGTCGTGGTGGCGGGCTGATTTGCCGCGCGATATCACGGAAAGACGTGCTGCGCGGCGCGTGCTCGCGCGCGTTGAATCGGGCGGTGCGATGTCGGCCGGGAGATTCGAGGATGCCGTGCGATCGAGGGGAACTCCGATGCGGATCTGCGTGATCGGTGCGGGCCCGCGGGGCCTGATGGTGCTGGAGCGGATCTGTGCCAACAGCCGCGAACTCGTCGGCCCGGCGGAGCCGGTCGAGGTCCACCTGGTGGATCCGCACGTGGGTGCGGGTGGCCGGGTGTGGTGGACCGGGCAGAGCTCGCTGCTGCTGATGAACACGGTCGCCTCGCAGGTCACCGTGTTCACCGACGACAGCGTGGAGTGCGAGGGGCCGATCCGGCCCGGGCCGAGCCTGCACGAGTGGGCGCGCACCGATCCGGACGAGGTTCCGCTCGGGCCGGACGACTACCCGACGCGCGCCTCGTTCGGCCGCTATCTGGCGTGGTTCCTGGACCACGTGATCGCGACCGCGCCGCCCAACGTGACCGTCCGGCTGCACGCCGAGACCGCCGTCGCGCTGCAGGACGAGGCGCAGCACCAGCGGGTCCGGCTCGCCGACGGCAGCGTGGTGACCGCGGATGCCGTGGTGCTCGCGCAGGGGCACGTCGACGCCGAGTCCGCCGGTGCGCCGCGCGATCTCGCGGAGTTCGCGCGGCGGTACCGGTTGCGCTACGTGCCGCCGAGCAATCCGTCCGAAGTGGACCTTTCGTCGATCGTCCCTGGCGAACCGGTCGGGCTTCGCGGTCTGGGCTTGAACTTCTTCGACTACCTGGCGCTGCTGACCGCCGGGCGAGGCGGCCGGTTCGCGCCGGTCGGCGGGAAGCTGCGCTACATCCCTTCCGGTCGCGAGCCGGTGTTGTACGCCGGTTCGCGCCGGGGCGTGCCGTACCACGCGCGCGGGCGGAACCAGAAGGGCGTGTCGGGGCGGCATGAACCGCTGTTCCTGACTCCGGAGGTGATCGCCGGGCTTCAGCAGCGGGCCGCCGAGGGCGCCGCGCCGGGTTTCCTGGACGACGTGTGGCCGCTGGTGTCCAAAGAGGTCCGCGCGGTGTACTACACGACCTGGATCGGGCAGCACCGCAGCGCGAGCACCGCCCGGGTCTTCCGCCGGGACTACCTGCGCGCGATCGACGACGAGATCGCCGAGCGCTGGGTGTTGCGCCGCTACGGCGTGCCGCAGGGCGAGTGGTGGGACTGGGACCGGGTGACGCGTCCCTGCGCCGGGCGGGTCTTCGCCGGCCGCGACGAGTTCCACGGCTGGCTGCTGGAGCACCTGGAACGCGATCTCGTCGAGGCCGAGCTGGGCAACGTCGCGGGGCCGCTGAAGGCGGCGCTGGACGTGCTGCGGGATCTGCGCAACGAGATCCGGCTGGTCATCGACCACGGCGGGATCGCAGGCGGCTCCTACCGGGACGAGGTGCAGCGGTGGTACACCGGGGAGAACGCGTTCCTGTCGATCGGCCCGCCGGCGCGGCGGATCGCCGAGCTGATCGCGCTGGTCGAGGCGGGCGTGGTGCACGTGCTCGGCCCCGGCATGCGGGTGTCGGCCGTGGATGCGTCGTTCGTGGTCTCCGCGCGTGGCGTGGCGGCGCCGCCGGTGCCGGTGACGACGCTGATCGAGGCCCGGTTGCCGGAACCTGACCTGGAGCGTTCTGCCGATCCGCTGCTGAAGTGGCTGCGCCGGACCGGGCAGTGCGTGGCGTACCGGATCGCCGATCCGGACGGCGCTTTCCGGACCGGTGGGCTGGCGGTGACGCGCCGCCCGTACCACCTGATCGACGCCGCCGGCCGCCCGCATCCGCGGCGCTTCGCGTTCGGGGTGCCGACCGAGGCCGTGCACTGGGTGACCGCGGCCGGGGCGCGGCCCGGCGTGAATTCCGTGAGCCTGGCCGACGCGGACAGCGTCGCGCGGGCGTGCCTGTCGGTGCCGCGCAGCGAGCCCGGCCCGCGGCGGGCCGCGTTGTACGCCGACTACCACAACCCGCTCGCCTGGTTGCCGACCAGCGCGCCGCGGCGAGCGAGTGAGGGGGCGGCCCGATGAGCCCCGGGTTGGATGCGGGCCTGCTTTCTCCGGTGTGGGCGGGCACTCCCGTGCACGCCGCGACCTCCGACGGCGCGTGGCTGGCGGCGATGTTGCGGGTGGAGGTGGCGCTGGCGCGGGTGCAGGCGCGGCTCGGGGTGATCCCGGGATCCGCGGTCGCGGTGATCGAGTCGGTGGCGCAGCCGGAGCGGTTCGACCTCGGCGAGCTGGCCGTGCGGGCGCGCGAGGCCGCCAACCCGGTGGTGCCGCTGGTGTCGACGCTGACCTCGCTGGTGGCCGCGGAAAGCCCGGCGGCCGCCGACCACGTGCACCGCGGCTGCACCAGCCAGGATGTGCTGGACACCGCGTCCATGCTGGTCACCAGGCGGGCACTCGCGGAGATCGAGTCCTGTTTGGACCGTTGTGCGGCCGCCTTCGCGGCGCTGGCGCAGCGGCATCGGGACACGCCGATGGCGGGCCGGACGCTGACGCAGCACGCGGTGCCGACGACGTTCGGGCTCAAGGCGGCCGGCTGGCTGGCCGGGGTCGGCGAGGCGCGCCGCCGGGTGCACCGGCTGCGCACCGAGGGGCTGCCGGTGTCGGTCGGCGGCGCGGGCGGCACCGCCGCCGCCTACGCGGCTTATGCGCAGGCGGCCACCGGCGCCGATCTCGTGGGCGAGCTCGTCGAGGGCATGGCGGGCGAACTCGGGCTCGCGGTGCAGGCCGTGCCGTGGCACACGCAGCGGGTGCCGCTGGCGGATCTCGGCTGGGCGCTCAGCGTCGTCGCCGGGGTGCTGGGCAAGTTCGGCGCGGACGTGCAGGTGCTGTGCCGCACCGAGGTCGGCGAGGCCGTCGAGCCTGGCCCGGCCGGGCGCGGGGCCTCGTCGGCGATGCCGCAGAAGCGCAATCCCGTGCTGTCGACGCTGGTCGTGGCCGCCGCCCGGCAGGTCGCCCCGGCGGCGGGGGTGCTGGCCCAGTGCATGCTCGCCGAGGACGAGCGTCCGGCGGGGGCCTGGCACGCCGAGTGGCAGCCGATGCGGGATTGCCTGCGCGCGGCGGGCGGCGCGGCGCACACGGCCGCCGAACTGGCCGAGGGCCTCGCGGTGTTCCCCGTCAGGATGCTGGAGAACCTGCACCAGACCGGTGGCGCGATCGTCGCCGAGCGGGTCAACGTCGCGCTGGCCCCGGTGCTCGGCAAGGTCCGCGCGAAGCAGGTGCTGGCCCGCATCTCGGCCGAGGCCGCCGCCGGGCGCGGCACGTTCGACCAGCTGCTCGCGACCGCACCCGAGCTCCAGGGGTCCGATGTGGACGCGGAGGCGGTGCGGGAGCTGCTCGCCCCGCAGAACTACCTCGGCGCGGCGTCCTGGTTCGTGCAACGGGCGCTGGACGAGTACGGTCCGTCCGCTTGGTCCGGCTGAACGCGGGAAGCGGCGATTTCGTGCGAAATCGCCGCCTAGCCCTACGCGCGTTCGACCCTTGAGGATGCCCCCGACGCCGTCCATCAGAGGGGCAGGACCGTGCCTGCGCGTTTCACGGTGCGGATCAGCGGGGCGGTTTCCACGGTGTGGACGTCGTCCAGTGATCCGATTTGTTCGGTCAGGTAGCGGTAGAGATGGCGGCTGTCTCGGCAGATGGTGGCAGCGACGAGGTTGGTCCGGCCGGTCGTGACGGCGACGAACGAGGTCTCGGGGTGGCCGGCGATGGCGTCGGCCACTCGCACGAGTGCGGCTGGCCGCACGGTCATCCAGAGCCGGGCCTCGGCGTGGTAGCCGAGCGCGGCGGGCGCGATGTCGAGGTCGAGCACGAGGATTCCGGTGCGGCGGAGGTGGTTCAGGCGGCGCTTCACAGTGGATTCCGACCAGCCGGTCGCGGCGGCGAGCTCGGCATAGGGGGCGCGGCCGTCGCGGGACAAGGCCGCCAGGAGGGCGTGGTCGCCCGCGTCAAGCGTGCCCGTGTCCTGGGTGCGTGCGGGTGGCATGGGCCGGAGCCGGGCGACCTGGTCGGCGGTGAGCGCGTGCGCACCGGTCCACTCGCCCGGCCGGGAACCGCCACCGAGCAGCGCGTGAGCGCTGACATCGAGCACGCGGCTGGTGCGCGGCAGCTTGTCCAGCAGGAGGGTGTCGCGGTCTGAGTCACTGCGTGCTTGCACGTTGCAGGAGATCTCGGTGCCGCCGGAGAGGATGTGGATCCAGAACGTGTCCGGGCGCCGGGCAAGAGCGGCGGCGATCGCGCTGGCGGCATCCGGGGTGCACCGCACGCGGATGGTCCACGAGGTGTACCCGAGCAGGAACCCGTTCGCGGAGCCGACGACCCGGAGCACGCCGGCCGAGCGGAGGCGTCGGTAACGGCGGGCGATGGTGTTCTCCGATACTCCGAGCACACCGGCGATCGCACTGAACGGGGCTCGTCCGTCGATCTGCAACGCGTGCACCACTCCGCGATCGACGTCGTCAAGCGTGACGGATTCCATCTGATCACGATAGTTCACGACGGAAACCGCCGCGAAATGCCTGATAGACGACGGAGGATCGCACCTGTGGCGATCGTTGTCGTGACGACGAGAGGAGTACGTCATGACAGCACGAGCCACGATTCTGGTTACTGGGGCGACCGGCAACGTGGGGCGGCAGATACTCGCCCACCTGCTCGCCAAGCCCGATGTCGCCATTCGCGCGATGGTCCGCACCCCAGCGATGGCCGACCTGCCGGACGGCGTCGAGGTGGTACGCGGGAACTTGGCCGAGCCGGAGTCCCTGCACGACTGCCTGCGCGGGGTGGACGCGGTGTTCCTCATGTGGCCGCTGCACACCGGCGAGGCGCTGCCAGCGGTGCTGGAGGTGATCGCGACGCAGGCCAGCCGCGTGGTGTTCCTCGGCTCGGGCGGTGTCGGCGACCTCACCACGGACCAGCAACAGCAGCTGATCGAGCAGTGCGGTCTGGAGTCGACGGTCATCCGGCCGAGCACGTTCGCGGTAAACGCACTGTGGTGGGCCAAGCAGATCCGGGCCGGCGACGTCGTGCGCGGCGCATATGGCGAGCTCCCCTTGGCGATGCTGCACGAAGCGGACATCGCCGCCGTGGCGGTGCAGGCCCTGACCAGCGACGGGCACGACGGGGCGACCTACCGCCTGACCGGACCCCAGGTGCTCTCCCAAGCCGAGCAGGTGCGGATCATCGGCGAAGCGATCGGCCGCCCGCTGCGCTGGGAGGAACTGTCCCCGCAGGACGCCCGGCGGCAACTGGTCGCCGACGACTTCCCACCGTCCTTCGTGGACGTTCTGCTCGACGCCTACGCCACGATGATCACCTGGCCCGCACCGGAAACCACCACCACGATCGAAGCGGTGACCGGCACACCGGCTCGGACGTTCCGGCAATGGGTGATCGACCACGCCACCGACTTCCGATCCACCACGGACGCCCGGCCCCAGCCGGTCCAGCACGAGCAGACGACAGGCCGTGAACGCTGAAGACGACGGCGCGGCCGCGGGTGGTGGCACCACCCGCGGCCGCGCCGCACCGGTCAGGGCAGCCTGACCGACTGGGCGTGCTTGAACACGTCCCTCGGGTCGTAGGCCTTCTTCGCCTGCTGCAGGCGCCGGTAGTTCCCCTTGAAGTACAGGTCGTGCCACGGGACGCCCGAGGCGTTCCACGCCGGGTCGCTGATGTCGATGTCGCAGTAGTTGATGAAGCAGCCGTCGGTGACGTCGTTGGGCGCCGGCACGCCGCCGGTGTCCCGGTAGACGGCCTGGTAGAACCGCTGGTGCCAGCCCACGTGGCGGTCGTCGTCCGCGGAGCCCTGCCAGGCGGTGCCCCACAGCAGCTTCATCACCGAGTCGCGGTGCGGGTTGGCGGTCGCGTCGGGCGCGACGGTGTTGACCTTGCCGCCGAAGGACGCGATCGACACCACGAACGGCAGCTGCGCGTAGTCGGTGTTGGTCAGCTGCTCGTACAGCGCGGCGATCTGCGCGTCGGTGAAGCCCTTGCGGTGGTAGCTGGACTTGTACTTGTAGCGGTCGGTCGGGTTGCTCATCCACATCCCGGGCCAGCCGGTCGCGTGCAGCCACGGCAGCTTCCGGTGGTCGGTGACGGTGGGCGTCACGCCGACGCCTTCGCCGACCGCGTTGAGGAAGTCGTTGAGCAGCCGCGCCGCGTTGGGCAGGCCCGCGTCGATCTGCACGACCAGGTGGAACGGGCCGTACGCGCGGGTCGTCAGCTCCAGCCGGGAGAACAGCCCGGTGTAGGGGCTGTCCGGGCCGCTGTTGCGCTCCATCCAGGTGCCGTAGTTGCGCAGCAGCCGGGCGAACCGCTCGGGCGTCATCTGGTCCCAGGCCCACTCGCGGCGGTGGATCCACGCCTCCCGCGGCGGGACCGGCAGCAGCTTCGCCGGGTCGGTGCCGGTGGCGTTCGGGGCGCGGAACCAGAACCGCGTGACGACGCCGAAAGCACCACCGCCGCCGCCGGTGTGCGCCCACCACAGCTCGCGGTTGGGGTCGTTGGCCTCCCGGGTCGCGACGATCGCCCGCGCGTTCCCGCCGGCGTCGACCACCACGACCTCCACCGCGTACACGTGGTCGCTGATGTAGCCGTGCCGGCGGCTCAGCGGCCCGTAGCCGCTGCCGGTGACGTGCCCGCCGACGCCGACGGTGTAGCAGGAGCCGCCGGGCAGGCAGACGCCCCACCGCTTGTAGAGCGTGTCGTAGACGTCGCCCAGCTCCGCGCCCGCCTCGACCATGATCGCGTTCATCCTGGTGTCGTGGGCGATCGCGTTCATCTGCGTCATGTCGATGAGGACCCGCACGTCGGGGTTGTCGACGAAGTTCTCGTAGCAGTGCCCACCGCTGCGCACGCCGATGCGCTTGCCGCGCCGCGCCGCGTCGCCGACGGCCGCGACCACCTGCTCCGTCGTGGACGGCAGGCACACGCTTTCGGGGTTGCTCACGAATCGCTGGTTCTGGCCCCGGGTCAGGCCGGCGAAGCGGACGTCCGCGGGGCCGACGGTGATGGCCGGGTTGGCGGCCGGTCCCACCTGCTGCGGGATGGTTGGTGCCGCGAGTGCTTCGGTGGTGGAGAGGACGGCGGCCGAGCCGCCGAGCGCCGCAGTCCAGGTGAGCAGGTTGCGGCGCGATAACGCGCTCATGCGAACTCCTCCGAGAGTGACTTGGTCCCCTGCGCCGTCGCGATCCGCGGACAGGCCGGACCGGCGTCGACCTCATGGAGCAAAGGGCGGATGACGCAGAGTCGCGGCCCGCAGCGTCGATCACGGGCGGCTACACCCAATCGTGTAGATCCCTGCGCCAAAGGACATCACGTGATCACGTGATTGACTCACTCTCGGTGGCTGCTCCGTTCGGCCTACCCGGATGACGGGACCCGGCCACGCGACTACGACCACGCGCCCGCCGCGGCGGCGCGGGCCACGTAGTCGCCGAACTCGACCGGCGCGCGCCCGAGCACCTGCCGAACCGCGTCGGTGGGCTCGGCGAGGTGCCCGGCGCGCATCGCGGCGAACATCGCGTCGGCCTCCTCGACCTCGTCCTCCGCCGCTCCCCCGGCCACTAGCTCGGCCCGGTACTCCTCGGGCGTGAGCTCCGCGTAGCGGATGGGCCGCCCCGCGGCATCGGCCATCATCTCGACGGCCTCCGCGAAGGTGAGCGCCCGAGACCCCGAGAGCTCGTACACCTTCCCGTGGTGGCCGTCGGATGTCAGCAGCGCCGCCGCGACGTCGGCGACGTCCTGGACGTCGATGAACGGTTCCGGTGCGGGGCCGATGGGCAGGGTCAGCAGGCCTGCTCGCAGCGGCGCGCGCCACAGGCCCTCGTCGAAGTTCTGGTTGAAGTTGTTCGGCCGGATGACCGACCATTGCGCGCCGGAGTCGCGCACTGCCTCTTCCGCCGCGACCACGCTCCTGAAGGGCTCCGGGGGAACCAGCCCGATGCCGCGCCCGGACAGGGCCACGAACCGGCGGACGCCCGCCGCGACCGCATTCTCGACGAAAGCCGTTGTCAGCGCCGGGTTCTCGGAGGCCACGAGGTAGACCGCCGAGGCCCCGTCCAGCGCGGCCGGCCAGGTTCCCCGGTCGGCCCAGTCGAACCGCACCTCGCCGGAGCGGGACGCGGCCCGGACGTGTTCGCCCGCCGCGCGCAACGTGCTCACCAGCCGGCGTCCGGTCTTGCCCGTCGCTGCCAGCACCAGGATCGAATCCGCTCGTGTCGTCATGGGAAGCAGTCAACCGACGGCGGCGCGGAGCGGCCATGGCTCGTCGTACGCGGAACATGTCCGATCGTCCGCCGCTATCGTGGAGTTCATGGACCCGTTCGACGACCTGCTGCGGGGCGTCCGCGCGGAGGGCGCCGGTTTCAGCCGAACGGAGCTCTCCCCGCCGTGGGCGCTGCGGTTCGGGGACGCGGAATCCCTGACGCTGCTCGCGCCGCTGCGGGGCGAGGGCTGGATTTCCTTCGGGGACGGCGGGAAACCGCGGCTGGTCCGGGCCGGCGACACCGCGATCGCGCGCGGCCCGGGGCCCTTCGCCATCTCCGACCGGCCCGAACCGGGGCACGCGGTGTCGGCCGATCGCACGGTGCTGCTGACCGGGACGTACCGCGTGCGGGGCAAGGTGTCGCAACGGCTGCTGGGCGTGCTGCCGCCCGTGCTGGTGGTGCCCGACGGGGACGGTTGCGCGTCGATCCGCGATTTCCTGGACTCGCAGATCGCCGCGAGCCCGCCGGGCCGGCAGGTGGTGCTCGACCGGCTGCTCGACTGGCTGCTGGTGTGCACGCTGCGAGGCTGGTTCGACCGTCCTGAATCCGTTGCCCCCGGCCTGTTCCGGGCGTTGGGCGACGCCGCGATCGGCTCGGCGCTGCGGGCGATGCACGCCGCGCCGGAGAAGCCCTGGACGCTCGCCGTCCTGGCCCGCGAGGCGGGGGTGTCGCGCACGACGCTGGCCGGCCGGTTCGCCGAGCTGGTGGGCGAGCCGCCGCTGACGTACCTGACGGACTGGCGGATGACCTTGGCCGCCGACCTGCTGGCCGAATCCACCGACCCGGTCGCCGCGATAGCGCACCGGGTCGGATACGCGGACGCCTTCGGCTTCAGCACGGCTTTTAAGCGGTTCCACGGCGTCAGCCCCAGCAAGTACCGCCAGGACGCCGAATGCGCGATCCGATGCGGCCAATCCACATAGGACGCCTACCCGAGCGAGGACCGTGCCCGGCCGGGCACGGTCCTCGCGGGCGGTCAGGCGGGGGACGCCACCAGCACGCTGGTCGGGGAGCTCGTCGCCCGCGTCTCCTCGTGGCGCAGGCCCGCCTTCTCGAACAGCGCCGTCAGCTCCGGCTCCGTCCGGACGTGGCCCGACAGCAGGCTCAGCATCACGATGTCCTCGAACTTGCCGAAGTGCGGGGTGTCGCCCGGCGGCAGCACCTCGTCGATCACCAGCAGCTTGCTCTCCGGCGACATCGCCGCCCGGATGTTGCGCAGGATGCTGATCGCGTCCTCGTCCTTCCAGTCGTGGATGGTCCAGGACAGCACGTACACGTCGCCGCCGGTCGGCACCGAGTCGAAGAAGTCGCCGCCGACGCACTTCGCGCGGTCGGACAGGCCCGCCGCCCGCAGCACCTCCTCGGCCTCCGGCACCACCCGCGGCAGGTCGAAGACCTCCGCCGTCATCTCCGGGTAGCGCGCCAGGATGGTGGCCACCAGATGTCCCTGCCCGCCCGCGACGTCGACGAGGTGCCGCACGCCCGTCAGGTCGTAGGCCTCCAGCATCGCCGAGTTCACCATCCGGGCCATGCTGCCCATCGCGTCGTTGAACAGCTTCGCCAGCTCGGGGTGGTCGGCGAAGTGCGCCCACCACCCGCGGCCGTGCACGTGCTCGAAGGCCGGGCGGCCGCTGCGCAGGCTGTAGGCGAGCGCGCCGAAGGAGCGCTGCCGCTCCGGCAGCCCGACGTAGCGGGCCAGGGCGCGCATGGAGCCTTCGCCGTCGCTGCGCAGCGTGGCCGCGAGCGGCGTCAGGTCGAACACCCGGTGCTCGACCTCGGTGAACACCCCGACGCTGGCCAGCGCCCGCAGGCCCCGGTAGAGGCTGTCGGCGTCCGCCTCGACGCGCGCGGCGATGTCGTCGACGTGCGTCGGCTCGCCGTGGATCGCGTCCGCGACGCCGAGCTCGGCCACGGCGATCAGCAGCTGGCTGACCAGCGAGCTGTAGAGCATTTCGTACATGCGGACCGCGGGCGGCGCCTGCGTTCCCTCCGAGAGCACGCCGTAGGGCGTCGCCGAGCCGGGTTCGTTCATGACTCCCCTTCCCCATCCGGGCGCAGGCACGCCCGGGCGCAGTGATCGAGAAACGGTTCGCGCCGCTCGTAAAACGGGCGTCAGACGTTGGTGGTGATCAGGTGGTCGGCGAAGCGTTCGCGGAGTTGCCGCTTGAGGACCTTGCCGGTGGCGCCGGTCGGGAAGTCCGCGTCCTCGCGGGCGACCACCGATCCGTCCACTTCGGACAGTCCGGCGGCGGTGAGCGCCGCGTTGATCGACGCGGTCAGGTCCGCCACCGGCTCGGCGTCGGGGTGCAGGCGCACCACGGCCAGCGGCACCTGCGCGCCGGGCGAGCGGGGATCGCTGACCCCGATCACCGAGCAGTCCGCCGCGAACCGGCAGCCGATGAGGATCGCCTCCTCCAGCGGCAGGCTGTAGACCGGGCCGTCGGAGGTGCGGATCACGTCGGGCACCCGGTCGAGGTGGATGAACCGGCCGCGTTCGTCGCGGTAGACGACGTCGCCGGTCAGCCAGTAGCCGGCGAACGACGACTTCACGGTCTGCTCGGTGTTGTTCCAGTAGCCGGGGGTCCGGGTCGGGGTCAGCACGCCCAGCCGCCCGGCGCGGCCCGGCCCGAGCTCGCGGCCGTCGTCGTCCAGGACCACGGCGCGGCGCACCACCTTGATCGGCGTGCCCACGCAGCGGCCGTAGTCGGTGCTGCCGAGCTCGCTGACCTTGCGGAACAGCGCCATGCCCATCTCCGACGAGCCGAGCCCGTCGATGAACCGGCTGCCCGGCCGGGACCGGAGCAGGCCGGGGCGGCGGCCGTGCTGGATGAGCGCCTTGATGTGCGCCTCGTGCGCGGCGTCGCCGGTGTTGATCCACGTGTGCACGTGCCGGGCGTCGGCCGCGTCCAGGCCGGTTTCGGCGAGGTCGGCCCAGGTTTGCGGGAACGCGGCGACGATGGTCGGCCGGAACCGGCGCATCGCCGCCCGCACCGCCGGGCCCCCGGTGTCGGCCATCACCAGCGTCGGCAGGCCGAGCAGGGTCGCGGTCATCAGGTAGCTGATGCCCGCCGAGTGCGACTGCGGCAGCGCGGTGAGCAGCCGGTTGCGGGCCGCCGGCGGGAAGTTCCACAGCCGCCCGCGCTTGCCGAGGAAGAACTGGCGGTGGCCGAAGCTGGCGGCCTTCGGCGGGCCGGTGGTGCCGGAGGTGTGGCAGACCATCACCAGGTCGTCGTCGGCGTGGACGTACGGGAAGACGCCGGGATGGGTGGCGTCGGCGGCGGGCGTGGTGGGCAGCGCGGTCGGCTCGGTGTGGAACGCGAGCCGCTCGGTGTCCAGGCCGGCGTCGCGCAGCCGTTCGAGGCGGGGCCCGTCGGCCACGACGCCGAGCGCGCCGATGCGGCCGAGGTACTCGGCCGCGACCTCCGGCTTCATCCGGCCGTTGACCAGCGCGGCGATCGCGCCGAGCGAGGTCAACGCCAGGAAGTGCAGGAACGAGTCGACGCCTTCCGGGACGTGCACGCCGACCACGTCGCCCTTGCCGACGCCGTGCGCGTGGTACCAGGCCGCGTAGGCGTTGCGCACCTCCACCAGCCGGGCGAGGCTGTAGGCCTCGATCTCGCCTTCCGGCCGCTGGGCGAACAGGAACGCCCGGTCCGGGGCGGGGTTGTGCGCCGCCGCGCGGTCCAGGAAGTTGCCCATCCCCAGTTCCCGGTCCAGCAGCAACTTCAGCCGCGCGGGCAACGGAAGGCGCGCGTCGGGACGGATGTTCTCGAGTGCGATCATGCTGGTGCTCCTTCGGGGACCGCCAGGGCGCGAACCGGCCCGGGCGGACGGCAGGAGGAAACGGCACGGCGCACCGCGAACGGGGCCGCGCCGACGAACACAATCGTCCACAGGGGACAGATCCCTGTTTCTTCGGCGGCGCGGGACCAGAGCTGCACCGCCTCGGGTTCTCAGACGTCGTCTGGCGAGGACAGCCCCGACGCCGCTATGGACGGGGCTCCCGCAGCCAGGCGGCGGCCGCAATTCCCGCAGGAGGCCGCCACCCGCGCCGCCAAGCAGAACCAGTTCGGAAGCAGTCCCTCAGAGGTCTTCTCGCGAAGACGCGGCGAGAAGGCCTCTGAGGTTCCGCCGCCCGCGCCGCCGCGCAGGACGGTCCTGCTAGGCGGGCTGACCTTCGTAGACGGTGATCAGGTAGCCGTCGGGGTCCTCGAAGATGAACTCACGGCCGCAGGAACCGTCGCAGATCGGCTTGCTGATCGGCACGCCGGCGGCGGTGAGCTGCTCGTGCAGCTTGTCGGGGTTCTCCGCCTTGATCCAGACGACGACGCCGTGCCCGACCTTGGCGACCTCGTCGAGGTCGATGGTGGCCTGGCGCAGCGCGATGCGGATGGGCGCGGCGGCCAGCACCGCCGCGTTGGGCACCTTGGATTCCACAGTGGAGAATCCGACGACCTCGGTGTAGAACCGCCGCGCCCGCTCCAGGTCGCGCACCTGCAGGGTCAGGAAGTCCGGTCCGACTACGTTTGTGGACACCACAGCTCCTAACGGGAATCGGGTGATCGGGGCCGGTGGAAAGGACTTCCGCCTTCTTCGGCGGGTCTCCGGCCGGCTCGCAACCAGCATCCCCGCCCGGGCCGCCGACGGTCATCACGTGTTCGCGTGAGTTGCCGGCTGGTCGTGCGTCATCACGCGTCGCGCCAGCTCGACGCGGCTGGTGATGCCCAGTTTCGCGAAGCTGTGCCGGAGGTGGCTGTCCACAGTGTGCGGTGACAGGTACAGCCGGTTCGCGACTTCCCGGTTGGTGAGCCCCTCGGCGACCAGCCGCACCACGCGCAGCTCCGCGCGGGTCAGGCTGCCCCAGCCCGTCTTGCGGGTGCCCTGCCGCCGCGGCTCCGGGAGGTTCGGGGTCCGGGCCAGCAGCCCGCGCATCCGGGCGGCGTCCAGCAACGCGTCGCACCGCGCGTACCCGGATTCGGCTTCGATGAGCAGCTCGGTGGCCTGGTCGCGGTTGCCGAGATCAGCCTCGGCGGCCGCCAGGTCTTCCAGCCCGTGCGCCAGCAGCACCGGCTGCGAGCCCGCCCGGTAGTGCTCGACGGCGGTGCGCAGCGACCGCACGTCCCCGCGGTGCAGGCCGGCTCCGTGCGCTGCGGCGCCGAGGAACACGTGCACGTCGGGGTTGCGGCGGCCCAGCTCGACCGCCGCGGCGATCACCTGGGCGGCCGCGTCGTCGGCGCCGACCCGCATGGCCAGCCGCACCAGCACCGGGACTCGTTCGGGCGAGCCGACCAGCAGCGACCTGCTGCGCTTGAGCCGGTCGAGGACTTCCACCAGCTCCAGCCGGATCCGGTCCGGATCACCTTCCGCCCCTTCGGCGAGCAGCCGCGCCCAGACCAGCAGGTCCGGCATCCTCCGCCGCCCGGTCTCCACGATCTCCTGGGCGCGGTTGAGGTGCTGCCACGCGGCCGGCACGCCGTCGGCCCGCAGCGCCACCACGGCCCGCAGCGCGAGCAGCGGAACGGCCAGCGCTTCCGCGGAAAGCTGTTCGGTGAGCAGGATTCCGGCTTCCGCTTCGGCCGCGGCGTCGTTGAGCCGGCCGGTGGCGAACAGCAGCTCGGCCCGGCACAGGTAGCGCGGCGGCTGCGACCACACCGTCTCCAGCTCGGCGACGTCCTGCTCGTCCCGGCCCAGCTCTTCCTCCGCCTCGCCGAGGCGGTCGGCGGCCGTCAGCGCGGCGGCCAGGTGCAGCCGGGGATGCCGGGTGCGCCCGATGTCACCGGCGCGGTCGCCGAGCCGCACCGCTTCGGCCGCGTACCGGATGGCCGATGCGATATCGCCCTGCGCGAGGGAAACCCGGCTCCGCGCGCCGGTTCCGCACACCAGCGCGCCGAGCGTGCGGGCCCGGTTGGCGACGTGCACGGTGTTGGTCGCCGCGGCCGCCGCCGGTTCGATGTCGCCGACCGCGACCAGCCCGTGCGCGTGCATCGCCAGCAGCTCGGCGCGCACCATCGAATCCGATTTGGCGCGGGGCAGGGCGAGCACCGTGTGCTCGATGACCGCGGCGTGCTCGCCGACGGTGTGCAGCGCTTCGGTCAGCCCGAGCAACAACATCGCCTCGGTGTTCGGTGGCAGCCCGCTGCCGCGGAAGCGCTGGCCGAGCTCGATCGCTTCGGCCGGGCGGCCCGCCAGCACCAGCAGCCGCACCGCCTCGGCGGCCAGTTCCGCGCGGATCGGGCTGCGCTCGTCGATCAGCGGCAGGCTGCGGAGGATCAGGTCGGCGCCGGTGTTCGGTGCCGCCGGGGCGATCTCCTGCACCGCGCGCTTCACCACGGTCGCCACGTCCACCCAGCCGCCGCCGCTGAGCAGCAGGTGCTTGACCTGCTCGGTGGCCGACCGGCCGTGCTGGGCGAGCACCGACGCGGCCTCCTGGTGCAGCGTCGCCCGGGTCGGCTCCGGCATCCGGTGGTAGAGCGCCTCGCGGATCAGCTCGTGCCGGAAGCTCAGCTTCGCGCCCTGCTCGACCAGCACCTCGGCGTCGACGAGCATCGCGATGGTGCCCAGCAGGTCCACCGCCGGACGCCCGAGCAGCGCGGCGACCTCGTGCACCCCGAAGGGCCGGCCGAACACCGTCATCGCGTCCAGCGCGCGGCGGGTGTCCTCCGGCAGGTCCTGCATCCGCTCGCCGACGGCGTCGAAGAACGTCGGCGTCATCGCCGCGGGCGGCTCCTGCGGGCCGTCGCCCGGCAGCCCGCGCAGCATCTCCCGCAGCAGGAAGGGATTTCCGCCGCTGCGCGCCGCGTAGGCCAGGGTCACCTCGTCCGGTTCGAAGCCGAGCACCTCGGCGCACAGCTGCGCGACCGCGCCGTCGGAAAGCGGTTCGAGCTGCCGCTTCTGGGCCCCGTCGCCGATCAGCCAGTCCAGCGCTTCCTGCGCGCAGCTGCGGATCGGGTAGGGGCGGCGGGTGAAGTACCAGAGCACGGGTTCCGAGCGGAGGGCGGGCACGAGCACGCGCAGCGCCAGCGCGGTCGCTTCGTCGGCCCAGTGCGCGTCGTCGAGGGCGATCAGCATCGGCTGCTTCCGGGCCTGTTGCGCGATCATCTCGCCGACCTGGTCCACGGCCCACAGGGTGGAGGTGTTCAGCTCGGGGCCCGCCGGGATCTGCGGTCCGAGCAGATGGCACGATCGGAACAGCGAACGCAATGTGATCAACGGCGTGTTCTTGTCCAGCTTCACGGCCTGCGAAGAGATGACTCCGAGACCCAGTGCGCGGCTTTCGGCCTCCACTTCCTGCAGCAGTCGGCTCTTGCCGATGCCGGCCGACCCCTCCACGACGACGCAGTTCCCGGCTCCCTCGGCGACCTGCAGCAATAACTCGCGCGATTCACCTAAGACACGTTCCCGGCCGATCAGCGGTAACGCATCAGTGTCCATCGTGTGTTCCCCTCGGTGAGCAGCATCAGACGAACGCAGATAGCTGACGCGACAGTACCCGAACAATCAGCAGCAGGCGGGTTGTTCCAAAAGCGCCAAAGGGAATGCATTCACCCGAGTGTCGCAGGAGGATGCCGCCGGTAGATCTTTACCGCGCGGGGCTTTTTTGGTATCAAAGTCCGTAACCCTCCGTCCATTTTCTTTTCACGGCATATCCGCCGCGACGCATCCGGTGAATTCCCGTCGGCGGAATCGTGCGCCACCGTTCGGCCCAGCGCGGCGCGAGCACCCCGAAAACGGGTGATATTGGACACATCGCGCGGGGCGGTCGACTGGGAACGGCCGGCCAACGGGAATCCCGCGATGACGTGATGCCCGCACCCGGCCCGATCGCAGAGGCTCGACAGCGCGCACCCGCTGGTCGAGAGGAGTCTGAACATGAGCGCACCGGAGGTCACCCGCCGGGTGATCCACGTCCCGCCCGGCGCGGGCCAAAGCGTCTGGGCCTTCAGCGGCGACCGCTACACGCTGAAGGTCGGAGCCGAGGACACGGACGGAATGATCGGGGTCATGGAGGGCGAGATCCCGCCGGGCAGTGGCCCGCCGCTGCACGTCCACCAGTACGAGGACGAGGCTTTCTACCTCGTCGAAGGAAGCCTCCAGGTGTTCGACGGGGACCGTGAATTCACCGCCGAACCGGGTTCTTTCATTTATCTTCCGCGCGGTTCGGCGCACCGGTTCAAGAATATTTCCGATACCCCCGCGAGAATGCTCATGCTTTTCGTTCCGAGCGGGTTCGAAAAATTCTTCCTGGAGGTCGGCGTGGAGGCGGTGCCCGGTCAGCCGGCGCCGCCGCCGAGCCAATTCGAGGCCGATGTGGAACGGTCCATGCGGATCGCGTCGGAGAAGTACGGCATCGAATAGTCCGGCCGGCCCACCGCAGCGGGCGCGCACCCCGGGCACCGGCCTGCGCCGGTGCCCGGTCGACGCGCTCGGATCAGGCGGGCACGGCGTCATCGCGACGCACCTCCGGCGCGGCCATCATCCCGTCCCAGGCCAGCATCGCGCAGTCGATGACCGCGTGCACGGCCTCGCGGGAGCTCCCATCCCTGGCCTGGATGGACAGTCCTTGCAGGACGGTCAGGCAGAACGAGGCGATCTTCTCCAGGTCCGCGCCGGCGGGCACGTCGCCGTCGGCGACGCCGCGCTCCAGTCGCGCGAGCACCGCGCGGAAGTCGTCCTTCCGGCACTCCGCGAGGAAGTCCCAGATCCGCTCGTTCTCCGGTGTGCAGTTGGTGGCCGCGAGCACCACCATGCAGCCGCGCGGCGTGTCCGGATCCACGTAGGCGTCGGCGTTGTCGCGCAGCATCGCCTCGATCGCGCGCCGCGCCGTCGGCTGGCTCTGCAGCGACCGGTCGCCGACCGCCTCGTCGGCGCTGTTGTAGAGCGCGACGGCCTCCCGGAACAGGTCCTCTTTGGACCCGAACGCGGCGTAGAGGCTCGGCGAGCTGATGCCCATCGCGCCGGTGAGGTCGCTCAGCGACGTGGCCTCGTAGCCGCGTTCCCAGAACAGCTCCATGGCGGTCCGCAGGGCGGCTTCCCGGTCGAAGCTGCGCGGACGTCCGCGTGGCGACATCGGCTTCCCTCCTCCCCGGATGGCGCCGGTTCGCACCGGGCCTTCCCCTGTTGACACCCGAGAGTAGCGATGATAGCCATTTATATATCGTTCGACACAGAAAAGCGAGGGGCTCATGACAGGTCTGGACGGCAAGGTCGCGCTGGTCACCGGTGGCGGACGCGGCATCGGTGCGGCGGTCGCCGAGCGACTGGCCGCGGACGGCGCCGACGTCGCGATCACGTACAACACCTCGGCCGACCGTGCCAACGGCGTGGTCGGCAAGATCAAGGAAGCGGGCCGGCGCGGTGCCGCGTTCGCGGCCCCCGCCACCGACGCCGCGGCGGTGACCAGCGCTGTCGAGCAGACGGTCGCCGAGTTCGGCCGGCTGGACATCCTGGTCAACAACGCCGGGATCTTCCCGTGGGCCCCCATCGACGAGCTGACCCTGGAGCAGTTCGACGAGACCGTCGGCATCCACGTGCGCGCGGTGTTCGTCGCCGTGCAGGCCGCGGTCAAGCACCTGCCCGAGGGCGGCCGGATCATCAGCGTCGGCAGCAACCTCGCCGACCGGACCCCCGGTCCCGGCCTGAGCCTGTACTCGCTGAGCAAGTCGGCGCTGACCGGCTTCACGCGGGGTCTCGCCCGCGACCTCGGTCCGCGCGGCATCACGGTCAACCTGGTGAACCCGGGCTCCACCGACACCGAGATGAACCCGGCCGACGGCGAAGAGGCCGACGGCGAGCGCGCCCTGACCGCCCTGGGCCGCTACAACGACCCGGCGGACATCGCGGCCGCGGTCGCGTTCCTGGCCGGCGAGGGCGGCCGCAACATCACCGGCACCGGCATCCTCGTCGACGGCGGCGCCAACGCCTGACGGCGTTGCTCCGACCTCCTGGAACAAGGGAAACAGCAATGGCTTGGGTCATCCTCGTCGCAGCGGGCCTGCTCGAGATCATCTGGTCGCTGGCGCTGAAGCACGCCGAGGGCATGACGCGGCTGTGGCCGGCGGTGCTGGGCATCGGCGTCGCCATGATCAGCCTCGGCATGCTTTCGGTGGCGCTGAAGGACCTTCCCGTGGGCAGCGCCTACGCGATCTGGGTCGGCATCGGCACCGTCGGAGTCGCCGCGGTGGGGATGATCTTCCTGAGCGAGCCGGTGACCTTCTCAAGACTGGCATTCTTGGCACTGATCGTGGTCGGTATCGCCGGCCTGAAATTCGTGGAGGGCTGACCGGCCACTGTAGACGATCCGATTTCCTTTCCTTCCCCGGAAGATGCCGCCTCGCCCGAGCGAGGCGGCATCTTCGCTTCGCGACCGGCTCCCGAGAACACGTGATGTCGCGGCCGGGCCGGGCGAAGCATGCTGGGGTCCGGCTGCCGCAAGGAGAACCAGACGCCGGCAAACGGCTGGAGGAGCGGAAAGATGGCTGAGCACAAGAGGGAACTGGACATCGCGGTGATCGGCGCCGGGGTACTCGGGTTGTCCACCACGGAGGCCCTGCTGCGGCGCGGCGCGAACGTGAAGTGCTTCGACGGCCGCCGGCCCGGGTCGGGCCAGTCGGGCGGGCTGTCCCGCACCTTCCGGCACCGGCACGACGATCCGCACATCGTCGACCTGGCCGCGCGCGGCCTGGCCGGCTACCGGGAGTGGGAGCGCCGCTCCGGCGTCGAGATGGTGGGCACCGAGGGCTGCGCGTACCTGGGCACCACCCCCTCCGACACCACCGGCCTGAAGATCCACCAGGTGCCGCACCACTACGCGCCGGCGGCCGACCGCGCGGAGGTGTTCGGCGCGCTCGGGCCCATCGACGGCCCGCTGCTGGTCGACCCGACCGCCGGGGCGCTGCGCGTCAACCACGTGATCGAGACGCTCACCGGCTGGGTCGGCGACCACATCATCACCAACGACATCCACAGCCTCCTGGTGCTCGACAACGGGAAGGTCGAGTTCCAGACCGCCGACGCGATCTACCACGCGCGGCACGTCGTGCTCTGCGCCGGCGTCGACACGCCGCGCCTGGCCGCCCGCCTCGGCTGGGACATCCCGCTGGACTGCGCGCTGCACGCCCGCCCGCACTACCGGATCCGCGAGGAGCTGCGCGGCGCGCCGACGCCGTGCTGGGTGGACAAGTCCGGCCAGTTCGGCGAGATGGTGTACGGCTCGGTGATCCCCTACACCGACCAGTACGTGCTGGGCCTCATCGGCGACGGCGTCGACGTGCCGTTCGACGCCCGCGGCGCGCTGACCGGTGAGGAAGGCATGGAGGACCACGTCCGCCGGGTCACCGGCTACGTCGAGCGGGCCCTGCCGGGGCTGATCCCGGAGCCGATCGGGGTGCGGGTGTGCATCATGAGCAAGCTGCCCGCGGGCAGCGACGCGCTCCGCGCCTGGCACTCCCCCGGGGTCACCGCGATCGCCGGGCACAACCTGTTCAAGTTCGCCCCGGAACTGGGCGAACTGCTCGCGGACTCGGCGGTGCACGACCGGCTCCCGGCGGACCTGGAGCTCGCCGGGGCACGCGCGCTGGGGGCGGCGTGAGCGGGCCGGTCATCGCCGTCGCGGGCGCATCGGGTGCCGTCGGGCGCGCGGTGACGCGGGAACTCGTGCGGCTCGGCCACCGCCCGCGCACGCTGGTGCGCCCCGGCTCGCCGAACCGCGCACCCGACGCGGCGGTCGTCGAGTGCGACCTCGCCGACCGCGCGTCGACGCTGAGCGCGCTGCGCGGCGTGGACCGGTTGTTCATGCTCACCCCGTTCCACCCGGAACAGCTTGTGCTGCAACGGAATCTCATCGCGGCCAGCGGCGAGGCGGGGGTGAGCCGGGTGGTGAAGCTGTCGGCGCTCGGGGCGCAGCCCGGGGCCGAGTCGAGCATCCACCACCAGCACGGCGTCGGCGACGACGAGCTGCGCGCGGCCGGCATTCCGCACGCGGTGCTGCGCCCCAACGCTTTCATGCAGAACGCGCTGCAGTGGCTGCCGACGATCCGGGCGCGCGACGCGATCGTGCTGCCGGTCGGGGCGGCGCGGGTCAGCATGATCGACGTCGAGGACATCGCCCTCGCGGCGGTGAGCCTGCTGACCGCGGACGTCGCGGCCGGGGACTACGACCTCACCGGGCCGGAAGCCCTCGGCTACCGGGAGGTGGCCGAGATCCTGTCCGAAGTGGCCGGACGTCCGATCCGGCACGTGGACGCCGCGCCCGCCGAGGTCGCGGCGGCCATGCGATCGGCGGGAGTGCCGGACTGGGCGGTGGCGGCGCGCCTCCAGCTCTACGCCACCTACCGGGCCGGCGAGGCGGAGGTGGTGACGACGGCGGTCGCCGACATCACCGGCCGACCGCCGCGCGACTACCGGTCGTTCGCCGCCGGACTCGCCGAACAACTGCGGAACTGAAGGGGAACCGATGCACGTATTCGCCATCGGGGCCAGCGGGGTCCTGGGCCGCCACCTCGTCCCGATGCTGCTGCGCCGCGGACACGACGTGACCGCCATGGCGCCCGGCGACCGCCTCGACCGCCTGCCGGAAGAAGCCCGCCGAATCCGGGCGTCGCTGCTCGACCCGGTCGCCGGGCGACTGCTGGCGACGGAGTTCAAGGACGTCGACGCGGTGGTCAACGCGGCCACCGCGGTCCCGCCGACCGCGGGCAGCTGGGCGCTGAACACGGCGCTGCGCAGCACCGGAACCGCGGTGGTGACCGACGCGCTGCAGGAAGCCGGGGTGGGGCGCTTCGTCCAGATGAGCATCACGATGGCCTACGCGGACGGCGGCGACACCCCGCTGACCGAGACGGCGCCGTTCGACCACCGGCCGGAACGGACGACCATCGTCGCCCCGGTCCAGGCGATGGAGGCCGCGGTCCGCGAACTGCCCGCCGACGAGATCGCGTGGAGCATCCTGCGCGGCGGACGCTTCGTGGGCCCCGCGACGGTGCAGGACCAGCAGCGGGCCCGGCTGCGCGCCGGGCGGCTGCCCATCCCGGGCGACGGGCGGTCGTGGGCGGCGATGGTGCACGCGCGGGATTACGCGGAGGCTGTGGTCGGCGCGCTGGAGCGCGGCTGCGCTGGCGAGACGCTGAACATCGCCGACGAGCCCGTCCGGGTCGCGGACTACTACCGCGAGCTGGCCCGCACGGACGGCAGCCCGGCCCCCGGGCAGGCCCCGGACGAGGCGGCCGAGCCGTCGCACCGCGTCAGCAGCGAAGCGGCGCGGCGCCTCCTCGACTGGTCCCCGGTGCACGGCATCTGGCCGGTGCGCGGCGGGGAGCGGTGACAGGAAGGTTCCCATCCTCGCACCGGAGCCGACGGCGGGAAGGCTCCACAGCAGGCGCCCGGTGGCTCATCGGTGACAGGAAAGTTCCCATGCACTCACCGCACGAACCGGCCTGGTGACAGGAAGGTTCCCAAGCTCTCACCGCACGGCCTGGTAGTGACAGGAAAGTTCCCATGCACTCACCGCGGTATTGAGCGGCGCTGACAGGAAAGTTCCCATGCTCGCACTACGGGCCCGGTGGCAGAGAAGTTCCCATCCGCATGCCACCTGGCCCCGGTGCGGGCAGGTGGTGACAGGAAGGTTCCCCAGCACTCACCGCACGGCCCGGTGGTGACAGGAAAGTTCCCATGCACTCACCGGGCGTGCGGCGGGTCAGCACTCGATGACGTTGACGGCGAGGCCGCCGCGAGCCGTCTCCTTGTACTTGACCTTCATGTCCCGGCCGGTCTCGCGCATGGTCTTGATGACCTTGTCCAGCGAGACGAAATGGGTGCCGTCGCCGCGCAGCGCCATCCGAGCCGCCGTGATCGCCTTCACCGACGCGACTGCGTTGCGCTCGATGCACGGGATCTGCACGAGACCGCCGATCGGGTCGCAGGTGAGGCCGAGGTTGTGCTCCATCGCGATCTCCGCGGCGTTCTCCACCTGGCTCGGGGTCCCGCCGAGCACCTCGGCGAGCCCGGCGGCCGCCATCGAGCACGCGGACCCGACCTCGCCCTGGCAGCCGACCTCGGCACCGGAGATCGACGCGTTCTCCTTGAACAGCACGCCGACCGCACCGGCCGCGAGCAGGAAGCGCACCACGCCGGCGTCGTCGGCGCCCGGCACGAACCGCATGTAGTAGTGCAGCACCGCGGGGACGATCCCGGCCGCGCCGTTGGTCGGCGCGGTCACCACGCGCCCGCCGGCCGCGTTCTCCTCGTTCACCGCGAGCGCGAAGAGCGTCACCCACTCCAGCGCATCGTCGTGCTCGGTCAGCGAAGCGGCCAGCTCCGCCGCCCGTCGCCGGACCTTGAGCCCGCCGGGCAGTTCGCCGGAGTTCCGGCATCCGTTGTCCACGCATTCGCGCATGACCTGCCAGATGCCCAGCAGCTCCTTGTGCACGGCGTCCTCGCCGCGCCAGGACAGCTCGTTGGCCAGCATGACGCCGCTGATCGGCAGCCCGGACTCCTCGGTGCGGGCGAGCAGTTCCGCGCCGGTCCGGAACGGGTACCGCACCGGGGTCGCGTCGGGCTTGATCCGATCGGTGCCGGTGGCGTCCTCGTCGACGACAAAACCGCCGCCGACCGAGTAGTAGACCGCGCTCTCCAGCTCGACCCCGTCGGTGCCGGTCGCGGTGAACCGCATGCCGTTGGGGTGCAGCGGCAGCGACTTGCGCCGGTGCATCACCAGGTCGCGGTCCACGGTGAACCGGATCTCCTGCACGCCGTCGAGCCGCAGCCGCCCGGTCTCCCGGATCTCGGCGACCCGGCCCTCCACCGCCGCCGGGTCGACGGTCTCCGGGCTGTGCCCCTCGAGACCGAGCAGCACCGCCTTCGGGCTGCCGTGCCCGTGCCCGGTCGCGCCGAGCGACCCGAACAGTTCCGCCTTGATCCGCTTGACCTGCGGCAACCGGCCCTCGCCGTGCAACCGCTGCACGAACAGCCGGGCCGCGCGCATCGGGCCGACCGTGTGCGAACTGGAGGGCCCGATACCGACCGAGAACAGGTCGAAGACGCTGATCGCCATTGACCGTCTCCTCCCCTCGCCTATTCCCCGCTACTCCGCGATCACCGCGGCGTACTGCTCGGCGGTGAGCAGGGCACCGGTGTCGGAGGTGCGCACCTCCAGCAGCCAGCCCTCGCCGTAGGGCTCGGAGTTGACCAGCGCCGGATCGTCCACGACGGACTCGTTGATCGCCACGACCTCGCCGGTGACCGGCGCGAACAGGTCGCTGACGGACTTCGTGGACTCCAGCTCGCCGCAGGCCTGGCCCGCCTCGATCTGCTCCCCCACCTCGGGCAGTTGCACGAAGACGATGTCGCCGAGCGCGTCCGCGGCGTGCTGGGTGATGCCGATCCGGACCAGCTCGTCGCGGTCCTCGATCCACTCGTGCTCTTCGGTGTAGCGCAGGTTCGCAGGCAGGGACATGTCGGGAGGCTCCAAGGCTTTCGGGGGCAGGGATGCCCGGGGCTGGGCCTCCCCCTCTGTTTCGGAACCTGAGAGCTTCGCCGCGGTTTCTCGCGGCTTGCACCGTGGGTGGAGCGTCACGGATGACGCGCGCTTTCCAGAGTTGCCTCGCCCGAACGGTCATGGGTGCCTGAGAGTTTGTGGGGAGTCTTGCTCCTTCGGCGCCCTGACGGCTCGGTGTGAGCCCTCAAGGTCTCTCCCGCACGGGGTCGACGGCCGGTATGCGATTGTCGATGTGCTCAGCAACGATAAACGGGCCAGCCCTGGTGTCAATGCCCTCCCCCACCTGACTGGCAGCGGCCCGAAGCACTCAGGAGGCCGGTGATGCTGGACATCCGGGCGCTGGTCGAACGGGTCGGCCCCACGCTGCTGCGCACAGTGGTCAGCCCGGAGCCGACGGTCTGCGTGGGAGACGTCGTCATCGCCGAACCCGATGAGCCGCCGACCGCGGCGGGCGGCGACCTCGTGCTGGGCGTGGCAGTCGCGGATCGCGAGCAGGCGAAGCGGCTGGCGAGGGCCTGCGGCGCGCAGGGCGCGGCAGCGGTGCTGCTCAAGCCGCCGATCTCGGTGGACGACGCGGTGGCCGCGGCGGCCGAGGAAGCCGGGGTGGCCCTGGTGGAAGTCCGGCCGGGTACCGGTTGGGCGCAGTTGGTGTGGCTGATCCGGGCGGCGCTGGGCGGGACCGGCATCGAGGAGGCCGACGCGCGCGGCACCGGGGTCGGCGACCTGTTCCGCCTCGCCGACGCGGTCGCCGACGTGGTGGACGCGCCGGTCACGATCGAGGACGCGCACTCCCAGGTCCTGGCCTACTCCGCCCGGCAGGACCTGACCGACCCGGCGCGGGTGTCGACCATCATGGGCCGGAAGCAGCCCGACGAGGTGCTCGCCAAGTTCCGGGCCCGCGGCACGTTCCGCCAGCTCAGCAAGGGCAGTTCGGCGATCTTCGTGCCCGCCCAGCAGGACGGCACCCTGCCCCGCCTGGTGGTGCCGATCCGGATGGGCGGCGAGCTGCTCGGTTCGATGTGGGCCGTGGTGCCCGGCGAGGTCTCCGAGGAGCGGTCCACCGCGTTCGCCGACACCGCCCCGCTGGTCGCGCTGCAACTGCTGCGGTGGCGGGCGGTGGCGGACGCGGAGCGCCGCCGGTCCGCCGAGCAGGTGCGGCTGCTGCTGGAGGGGGGCGAGGGCTGGCGGGTGGCCGTGAACGAGCTGGCGGTGCCCAACGAGGCGCATCGGGTCGTCGCGATCGAAATGCCGTCGTCCGCCGGGCCAGCGGAGGGGCACCGGCTGGCGATGTGGGAGTGGATCACGCGCGGGATCGGACGGCGCCCGCTGGTCACCGAGATCGGCACCATGCTCTACGCCCTGGTGCCGGACCGGGCGGGCGCGGGCGGCTGGCCGGACCTGCGGGAAGCGCTCGTGTCCCACGACGCTTCGCCGCGCCCGCTGATCGCGGTGGGCAATGCGGTGGCGGTCGCCGACCTCCCCCAGTCGCGCGCGCAGGCCGAGGAGCTGGTCGGCCTGCTGCGCACCGGCCAGTTACGCGACCGGGTGGCGGTGTACGAGGACAACTGGCCCCTGGTGGTGCTCAGCCGGATGGCCGGCGCGTCGACCGACGCGGGCGTCGGCTCCCTGGGCCCGCTGCCGGTGCTGCGCGAGCACGACCGAACGCAGGGCACCGAATACCTGGCAACCCTCCACGCGTGGCTGCGCCACCCGGGCGACCCGCGGCAGGCGAGCCGGGAGCTGCGCGTGCACCCGAACACCTTCCGCTACCGGATGAAGCGGCTCACCCAACTCGTGGACATCGACCTGGAGAACCCCAACGTCCGCGCGGCGCTGTTCGTGCAACTGCTCGCCGACCGCTGGGCCCAGCACGGCTGACAGCAAGGGAACTTTCCTGTCACCCCGCCCCCGCCGAGCCGCGCCCCCGGCGGCTGCGAGCGAGGGAACCTTCCTGTCATCACCACGCCCGTGACGCACCCCCGGTGACGTGTGAAAGGGAACCTTCCTGCCACCGCATGACAGGAAAGTTCCCTTGCTTTCACCGGCCGCCCGGGTGGCTGCGAGCAAGGGAACCTTCCTGTCACCCCGGCCTCGCCGCGCCGTTTCGGCCCCTCTCGGCGCGTTGGCGCCGCCGCAGCAGGCTTTGTGCTGCGGGCACAAAGCGCGCGGGGCAATCTCATCCTGCGGGAATGATGCGCCCCTTTCGGCTGCAGCGGATCGTGGTGCGCAACAGGAGACGAAAGGATTCCGCCGTGAAGATCGCAGTTCCGCGCGAGATCAAGAACAACGAGTACCGGGTCGCGATCACACCTGCGGGCGTGCACGAGCTGACCACCCGCGGTCACGACGTCTTCGTCGAGACGAACGCCGGCGCCGGTTCCTCCATCCCCGACGAGGACTTCCTCGCGGCCGGGGCGAAGGTGCTGCCCACCGCCGAGGAGGTGTGGGGCGAGGGCCAGCTGGTCCTCAAGGTCAAGGAGCCGATCGCCGAGGAGTACCCGCGGTTGCGCCGGAACCAGGTGCTGTTCACCTACCTGCACCTGGCGGCCTCCGCCGAGCTGACCGACGCGATGCTGAAGTCCGGGGTCACCGGCATCGCCTACGAGACGGTGCAGACGGCCAACGGCGCGCTGCCGCTGCTCGCGCCGATGAGCGAGGTCGCCGGGCGCCTCGCCCCGCAGGTGGGCGCCTACTCGCTGATGCGTCCCAGCGGCGGCCGCGGCGTGCTGCCGGGCGGTGTTCCCGGCGTGCACCCGGCGCGGGTCGTGGTGATCGGCGGTGGCGTCGCGGGCCTCAACGCCGCGCGCGTCGCGCTGGGCATGGGTGCCAACGTCGAGCTGCTCGACACCAACGTCGACAAGCTCCGCGAGATCGACCGCGACTTCCACGGCCAGATCCGCACCGTGACGTCCAACCGCTACTCGGTCGAGCAGGCGGTGCGGGCCGCCGACCTGGTCATCGGCGCCGTGCTGATCCCGGGCGCGAAGGCGCCGAAGCTGGTCTCCAACCACCTGGTCTCCGAGATGAAGCCGGGCAGCGTGCTGGTCGACATCGCCATCGACCAGGGCGGTTGCTTCGCCGACTCCCGCCCGACCACGCACGACGACCCGACGTACCGGGTGCACAACTCGGTGTTCTACTGCGTGGCGAACATGCCGGGCGCGGTCCCGAACACCTCGACGCACGCGCTCACCAACGTCACGTTGCCGTACGTGCTGCGCATCGCCGACCAGGGCTGGCAGCAGGCCTGCCGCGCGGACGACGCGCTCGCCGGTGGCCTCAACACCCACGACGGCAAGCTGGTCAACGAGCCGGTCGCCGAGGCGCACGGGCTGACCAGCACCCCGATCAGCAGCGTGCTCGCCTGACCTCGCCTGCGAGCGGGGGAACCTTCCTGTCACCGCGCGGCAGGGCGGTTCCCCCGCTCGCGGCGTTTTCGCATGCGGGAGCCCGTCTGGGACGTGTTCTCGGATCGTCGCCGCGAATGCACCGAACAGGTGAAGGGCTCACACAGCCGAACGGGGCGGCCCGCTCAACCAGCCTGGGGGTCACCGGGAGCAGGCCGCCACTTTTAGTGTAGGCCACGATCGCCCATTTGCCGAAGCAGCGAGCCCCCGCTCAGCCGCCAATTTCGGACCGAATCGATAACCACTCGATGGAGTGAGCCTCGAGTGGTGGGTGTGCAGGCGTGCGACTCGACTGCCGATGTCACCCGATGGGGGTCGTCGGGGTGCTCCGCTCCGCGATCTCCACGGCAACACCGACGCACTCGCAACGTTCGACGGTGGGAGACGAAGTGACGGACACGGCGCTGCGGAAAGCTGTCCTCGACAGACTCGACAGGGTGGATCTGGCATCCGAAGACAACGCACCCGAGGTGCTGTTGCCGCTCGCCCGCTCCGAGCTCTACCGGCTCACCGAGGGCCTTCGCGCCCTGCTCGACGAACACGAACCGGCCGAGGACGGCAGGTGCCGGTCCTGCCAGGGCACGCTGCGCAGCCGACCGTGGCCTTGCACGATCTGGGTGACCGCGCACCGGCTGCTGATCGGGGACCACACCGGCGAGCCCGCGCACGCCCGCGGCAGCGCTCTGGACGCGCTGCGCCGGAGGTTGCGGCGCAGGTGGGACGACGAGGCGAGGGACATCGCGATCATCCCCGAGCCGATCATCTCCTAGACCGGCCCCGGGCCCAGCGACTGGGACACGAACGAATTCCTCCGCCCCGACCTGACCACGGACCCGACCCCGCCGCTGGCGACCGGTCACCTCGATGCGGATCGCGGCAGGATCTACCGGGCCGCCGTGATCGACCGGTCCATCCGCTGGCCCTAGGCGCCCGCACGTGGCGATACCCGTCACACCGCAGGGCCGCGACCACGCCCGGCGCTGAGAACAAGCTGGGAAAACGCTCCTTCGCACCTGACCACCCGGGCCTGTCCGGCAGGATGGGCCCCGTCGGTTGAACGGGTGACGATGGAGGGCGTGTGCACGACGGCAGTGGCCGGCTCGTCGTTGAGGGTCTCAGCAAGAGCTTCGGCCCGGTCAGCGCGGTGCAGGACCTGAGCTTCACGGTCCGCCCCGGGGCGGTGACCGGGTTCCTCGGTCCGAACGGGTCCGGCAAGACGACGACGCTGCGGATGCTCCTCGGCCTGGTCATGCCCACCTCGGGCACCGCCACCATCAACGGACTGCCGTTCCACCAGCTGCCGAACCCGGCGAGCGTGGTCGGCGCCGTGCTCGACGCGCAGAGCTTCCACCCCGGTCGAACCGCCCGTCACCACCTGCGGTGCTACGCCGCGGCGATGAACGTGCCGGACACGCAGGTCGACCGGGCCCTCGAACTCGTCGGGCTGGGCTCCGCGGGGAAGCGCAAAGCGGGCACGTTCTCGCTGGGCATGCGGCAGCGCCTGGCGCTGGCCACCGCGCTGCTCGGCGACCCGCAGGTGCTGGTGCTGGATGAGCCGGCCAACGGGCTGGACCCGGAGGGCATCGCCTGGCTGCGGAACTTCCTGAAGGCCTTCGCCGCGAGCGGCCGGACGGTCCTGATGTCCAGCCACTTCCTCCGGGAGATCGAGCACACCGTCGACCAGCTGGTGATCATCAGCCGCGGGCGCTGCGTTTTCGACGGCCATCTCGACGAGCTGCGCGCCGCGCAGCGCTCGCGGACGCTCGTGCAGGCCGCCGACCCCCGCAAGCTGATCGAGAAGCTGCACGCGGCCGGATTGAGCGTCGACTACGTCCCGGACGGCCGGCTCGCGGTGACCGGCGCCGACTCCCGCACGGTCGCGGACCTGGCGCTGGAAGCCGGGATCGCGCTGTACGCGATGCAGGACGAGCGGATCGGTCTGGAACAGCTGTTCTTCCAGCTCACCCACGGCCAGTACACCGGCGTCCAGCAGCACGGCGCGCAGGCCGCGCCGGACGCCCGCGGATTCGGGGGGACCGCATGATGGTCGCGCTGGTCAAGGCGGAATTCCGCAAGATCTTCACCACGAGCCTGTGGTGGGGGATGCTCGCGCCGGTGGTGCTGCTCGGCTTCGGCGCGGGCTCGCTGGGCGGCCCCATGGCGGCGCTCATCGACTCGGTGAAGGAGCTCGACCGGCCGGTCCCGCTGGGCCTGCTGTCGCTTTCGATGTCGACGAACTTCAGCACCATCTTCGCGGGGCTGTTCGGGGCCATGGCGTTCGCCGGCGAGCACCGGAACAGGACCATCTCGACGACGTACCTCACCGGCAACCCGCGCGGCGCGGTGCTGGCGGCGAAGCTGCTCGCCTACTCGGGCATCGGCCTGATCTACGGCGTGACGAACGTGCTGTCCGCGAGCCTCGGCAGCCTGGTGGGCGCGGGCATGGACTTCGGCACCTTCGGCAGCCTGGCCGACTGGCTCAGCGTCGGCGCGGCCGGTGTGCTGACGATGGTGCTGTGGACGGTGCTGGGCGTCGGGTTCGGCGCGCTGGTCGCGAACGCCGTGCTCGCGATCATCCTGCCGCTGATCTACAAGTTCATGGTCGAGTTCATCCTGTCGCTGGTCCTGATCGGATCGCCGATCTCCGGAGTCAGCCCGTACCTGCCCGGGACGGCTGGCAACGGCATCGTGGCGAACATGGCGGTGCCGCTGTTCGTCTCCGCGGTCGCCGGGCCCGACGAGCCGGACACACCGCGGGCGATCTTCGAGATCCTGCACTTCTTCTTCGGCGGCAGCTACGGCCATCCGTGGTGGGCGAGCCTGCTCACCTTCGTCGGCTACGCCGCCGTGTTCATCGCCGGCGGCTGGCTGGCCGGCCGCCGGCGCGACATCGCCTGACGCGCACCACCGGTGGAAGGGAACCTTCCTGTCACTGCGACGCCGGTGACAGAAAGGTTCCCTTCCTGCCATCTGCCACCGGGCGCCGCCAAGCGGACCCGCCGCCCGAACTCGGGGACCGGTGAGTGGTGCATGGGAACCTTCCTGTCACTCCGGCCTCGGTCTGGGCCGTCGTGGTGACAGGAAAGTTCCCATGCTCGCACCGCCTCCTCGGTTTGGCGGGGGTCACAGCGACCGTCCGGCCGGGCTGCGTCGTCGGTGGGGCGGCATAACCTGGCGAGGTGAGCGACTCCGGTAATCCCCGCCCGACTTCCGGCGGTTGGATCCGTCGCCTCTTCGCCGCCTGTCGCCGGCACCCCGTGGCCCTGATGTTGGCGATGGGCGCGTCCGTCACGGCAGTCGGGTTGGAGGCGCTGGTTCCGCTGCTGACCAAGCTGGCGGTGGACGACGCCGTCGCGCGCAGCACCGACCGCCTGTGGTGGATCGTGATCGCGCTGCTCGGGCTCGGCGTGTTCCGGTTCGCGTCGGCGTTCGTCCGCCGCTACAGCGCCGGGCGGCTGGCCCTCGACGTGCAGCACGACCTGCGCCGGGCGGTGTTCGCCGCGATGCAGCGGCTGGACGGCGGGAAGCAGGACGCGCTGCGCACCGGCCAGGTCGTGTCCCGCTCCATCAGCGATCTGCAGATGGTGAACTCGCTGCTGTCGATGCTGCCGCTGGCGGCCGGTACTGCGGTGCTCGCGCTGTTCGCGATCGTGGCGATGTTGTGGCTGTCGCCGCTGCTCACGGTGGTTTCGCTGATCGTCGCGCCGCTGATCGCGGTGATTTCGGCGCGCAGCAAGAAGAGCTTGTTCCCCGCGACGTGGTCGGCGCAGCAGCGCGCTGCGGACATCGCTCAGCACGTCGAGGAAACGGTCACCGGTGTCCGGGTCGTGAAGGGCTTCGGCCAGGAGGACCGCGAGGTCGGGCGGCTGGAGGGCCGCGCGCGGCGGCTGTTCGCCGAGCGGCTGCGTGCCGCCAGGATGACGTCGAAACCGGCGGCGAGCCTGGCCGCGCTGCCCTCCGCCGGGCAGGTCGGGGTGCTCGGCCTCGGCGGCTGGATGGTGCTGCAGGACCAGGTGAGCCTCGGGACGTTCGTCGCCTTCGCCGGGTACGTGGCGATGCTGGCCGGTCCGGCCCGGATGTTGTCGAGCGTGATGATCCAGGCGCAGCTCGCCCGCGCCGGTGTCGAGCGCATCCACGAGCTGATCGATTCCCAGCCCGAGGTGCAGGAGAAACCCGGCGCGGCGACCCTGCCCGGCGGGCCGCTGGAGGTCCGGCTCGACGACGCGAGCTTCGGCTACACCCGCGATCAGCCGGTGCTCCGAGACGCGTCGCTGCGCGTCAGCCCCGGCGAGACCGTGGCGCTGGTGGGCCCGGCGGGTTCGGGCAAATCGACGGTTTCGCTGCTCCTGCCGCGCTTCTACGACGTGCACGCGGGGAGCATCCGGATCGGGCCCGCCGAGGACGGCGACGCGAGCCACGACATCCGCGACCTGCGGCTGGATTCGCTGCGCGCCGCGGTCGGGGTGGTGTTCGAGGAGGCGTTCCTGTTCTCCGACACCATTCGCGGCAACATCGCGTACGGCCGCCCCGACGCTTCGGAGGCCGATGTGATCGCCGCGGCGAAGGCCGCGGAGGCGCACGAGTTCATCACCAGCCTCCCCGACGGCTACGACACGACGGTCGGTGAGCGCGGCCTGACGCTGTCGGGCGGGCAGCGCCAGCGCGTGGCGCTCGCGCGGGCGCTGCTCTCGAACCCGCGGATCCTGGTGCTCGACGACGCTACGTCGGCGGTGGACCCGGCGACCGAAGCGGCCATCCACGACACCCTCCGGTCGGTGACCGCGCAGCGCACCACCCTGCTGATCGCGCACCGCCGGTCGACGCTGGCGCTGGCCGACCGGATCGCGGTGCTCGACGAGGGGCGCGTCGTCGACGTCGGCACCGAGGCGGAGCTGAACCAGCGGTGCGAGCTGTTCCGGTCGCTGCTGGCCGGACCTGGGGAGTCCATCGACAGCCGCAGCGACGGCCACGTAGTGGCCGGCCCGGACGGCATCACCCCGGAGCTCTGGCCGGCGGTGGACGACGCCGAATCGGCTGCCGCCGGCGCGGCGACGATGCCCGGGTCGGGCGGCATGACGATGCCGCCGACGCCTGAGTTGGCCGAAGGCATCCGGAAGCTCCCGCCCGCGACCGATCGGCCCGATCTGCGCGGCGAAGACGCCACGGCGCCCGACCCCGATTTCAAGCTGTCCCGGCTGTTGCGGCCGATCCGCTGGGGCCTGCTGCTGACCGTGCTGCTGGTGGCCGGGGACGCGCTGACGTCGATCTCGTTGCCGTCGCTGGTGCGCTACGGCATCGACGGCGGGGTGGGCTCAGGCCACACCGACGCGCTGTGGATCGCCACCGGCCTGGGCGCCGTGGTCGTCGTGGCGGGCTGGCTGGTCGTCAGGTTGCAGACCGTCATCACCGCGCGCACCGGCGAGACGCTGCTCTACCTGCTGCGCTTGCGCAGCTTCGCGCACCTGCAGCGGCTCGGGCTGGACTACTACGAGCGGGAGCTCGCCGGCCGGATCATGACCCGGATGACCACGGACGTCGACGCGCTGTCGACGTTCCTGCAGACCGGGCTGGCGACGTTCGTGGTCAGCGTGCTGACGCTGTTCGGCATCGCGGGCGCGCTGCTGGTCACGGACGTTTCGCTGGCGCTCGTGGCGATGGCGGTGCTGCCGTTCCTGCTGGTGGCCACCGTGATCTTCCGCAGGGTCTCGTCGACCGCTTACGCCGAAGCGCGCGAGCGGGTGAGCACGGTCAACGCCGACCTGCAGGAGAACGTCTCCGGGATGCGGGTGGCGCAGGCGCACCGCCGCGAGGGGCACGCCGCGAAGGTGTTCGCGCAGCGCAGCGACGCCTACCGGCGGTCCAGGCTGCGCGCCCAGCGCTACATCGCCACCTACTTCCCGTTCGTCGCGCTGCTGTCGGAGATCGCGCAGGCGGCGGTGCTGGGCGTCGGCGCGGCGCGAGTCGCGTCGGGCGATCTGACCGCCGGCGTGCTGGTCGCGTTCCTGCTCTACCTCGGCCTGTTCTTCTCGCCCGTGCAGCAGCTGTCCGGCGTGTTCGACGGCTACCAGCAGGCGAGGGTGGGGCTGCAGCGGATCGGGGACCTGCTGCGGACGCCCACCTCGGTGCCCGCCGCAGCCGATCCCGCTCCCGTGCCGGAGCGGTTCGAGGGGGGCGTCGAGCTCCGGTCGGTGTCGTTCCGCTACCCGGGCACGGAGCAGTTCGCGCTGCGCGACATCGCGTTGCGGGTGCGGCCCGGCGAGACCGTGGCGCTGGTCGGGGCGACCGGTGCCGGGAAGTCGACGCTGATCAAGTTGATCGCGCGGTTCTACGACGCCACCGACGGCGCCGTGCTCGTCGACGGGCAGGACATCCGCCGCTACGACCTCGCGGCGTTCCACCGGCGGCTCGCCGTCGTCCCGCAGGAAGGCCACCTGTTCACCGGGGACATCGCCAGCAACGTCGCCTACGCGCAGCCGGACGCCGATCCGGCGGAGGTCGAGGCCGCGGCCCGGGCGGTCGGGGCGCTGCCGGGGATCGCCATGCTGCCGCGCGGCTTCCGGCAGCAGGTGGGAGAGCGCGGGCGGGGCCTCTCGGCGGGTCAGCGGCAGCTGGTCGCGCTGGCGCGCGCCGAGCTGGTGGACCCCGACGTGCTGCTGCTCGACGAGGCGACCGCCGCGCTCGACCCGGCGACGGAGTCGATGGTGGTCGCGGCCAGCGACCGGGTGGCTGCGCAGCGCACGACGTTCGTCGTCGCGCACCGGCTGGCGACGGCGGCGCGCGCCGATCGCATCGTGGTCATCGACGGGGGCCGGATCGTCGAGCAGGGCAGCCACGCCGAACTGCTCGCGGACGACGGGCACTACGCACGCCTGTGGCGGGCAGCGGACGGCGCGCCGGGCGAGCGGGAGCGGGACATCGACGCGACCAACATCGCCTGACCGATGTGAGCAAGGGAACCTTCCTGTCACCACCGGGCCCTGTGACGTGAGGAAGGGAACCTTCCTGTCATCCACCGGCCTGCCGCGCCGCTGCGGATTGAGAGGAAGGGAACTTTCCTGTCATCGCCAGGCCCGCGGTGTGAGCAAGGGAACCTTTCTGCCACCGAACCGCACGACGCCCCCACCGGGGTACACGGAAAGGAACATTCCGGACACGCTCCGCAACCCCGGCCCCCTGCCGTCACACCTGCTCGGGACGAATGGGGCCGGAGTGTCACCGAGGCCCGAACTCCGCGGATGTCGATTAACGGAGAGGGAACACAGCGTGTCGGTGAAACGTCATACTGGTGTCGGACGACAACCCGGATGGAGTAGTACCGAGCAACGCCGATCTTGAGTGGTGCATGCCGAAGTGCGGTCGATGATCGTTCGTCCGAGCCGGACGGGGCCCGTTCCCCGCGAGCTGGGCTTTCCTGATCGATTTTGTGACCGACCTCGTCGGCCGAACGGCCGTCCTGTGTGTCAACCGCGCGAATCGGACCGCTAGCCTGGTACTTGAGTGTGTCTGTAAATCACGAGCATATGGATCGAGGCGAACGCCAGCCGTGTCCAGCAGCCCTGCGTCACAGTTCGGCCCCAACGAGTGGTTGATCGAGGAGATGTACGAGCAGTTCCTCAACGATCCCACTTCCGTAGACTCGGCGTGGCACGAATTCTTCGCCGACTACAAGCCGGGCCAGGCAGCCACCGAGAACACCGCTGCTGCCACCGCTGCAGCGGCCCCGACGACCACGGCCACCGCGACGCGCCCGAGTGAGACCAATGGTCAGGTCCCGCCGGCCGCCGCTGCGACCGCGCCCCCGGCGAGCAAGCCCGCCGCCGCGCCGAAGCCGTCCCCGCAGCAGGCCGCCAAGGCCGCTCCGGTGAAGGAGCCCCAGGCCAGCGGCGATGTGAAGACGCTCCGCGGGGCCGCGGCTGCGATCGCCAAGAACATGGATCAGTCGCTGACCGTGCCGACCGCGACGAGCGTGCGCGCGGTGCCGGCCAAGCTGCTGTTCGACAACCGCATCGTCATCAACAACCACCTCAAGCGGAACAAGGGCGGGAAGGTCTCCTTCACGCACCTGATCGGCTACGCGCTGGTCCGGGCGGTCCGGGACTTCCCGAACATGAACCGCCACTACGGCGAGGACGCCAAGGGCAAGCCCGCGGCCGTCACGCCGGAGCACATCAACCTGGGCCTGGCCATCGACCTGCCAGGCAAGGACGGGTCGCGCAACCTCGTGGTCGCCTCCATCAAGGGCTGCGAGGACATGACGTTCCAGCAGTTCTGGCAGGCCTACGAGGACATCATCCGCAAGGCCCGCAACAACGCGCTGACCGCCGACGACTTCGCCGGCACCACGATCTCGCTGACCAACCCCGGCCCGTCCGGCACCAACCACTCGGTGCCGCGGCTGACCAAGGGCCAGAGCGCGATCATCGGCGTCGGGGCGATGGACTACCCGGCGGAGTTCCAGGGCGCCAGCGAGAAGACGCTGGTCGACATGGGCATCAGCAAGATCGTGACGCTGACGTCCACCTACGACCACCGGGTCATCCAGGGCGCCGAGTCCGGTGACTTCCTGCGCAAGATGCACCAGCTGCTGCTGGGCGAGGACGGGTTCTTCGACGACATCTTCGCGTCGCTGCGGATCCCGTACGAGCCGGTGCGCTGGACGCAGGACATCCCCGAGGGCGCGGTGGACAAGACCGCCCGCGTGCTCGAGCTGATCGACGCCTACCGCACCCGCGGCCACCTGATGGCCGACATCGACCCGCTGAACTACCGGCAGCGGCGGCACGAGGACCTCGACGTCCTGTCGCACAGCCTCACCCTCTGGGACCTGGACCGGGAGTTCGCGGTCGGCGGTTTCGCCGGCAAGGAGCACATGAAGCTCCGCGACGTGCTGGGCGTGCTGCGCGACTCGTACTGCCGGACCGTCGGCGTCGAGTACATGCACATCCTCGAGCCCGACGAGCGCGAGTGGCTGCAGCAGCGGGTCGAGAAGCCGCACACCAAGCCGGAGCCGTCGGAGCAGAAGTACATCCTGTCGAAGCTCAACGCGGCCGAGGCGTTCGAGACGTTCCTGCAGACCAAGTACGTCGGGCAGAAGCGGTTCTCGCTGGAGGGCGCCGAGACCGTGGTGCCGCTGCTGGACGCGGTGCTGGACACCTCGGCGGCGCACGAGCTCGACGAGGTCGTCATCGGCATGCCGCACCGCGGCCGCCTCAACGTGCTGGCCAACATCGTCGGCAAGCCGATCTCGCAGATCTTCCGGGAGTTCGAGGGCAACCTGGACCCGGGCCAGGCGCACGGTTCCGGCGACGTCAAGTACCACCTCGGCGCCGAGGGCAAGTACTTCCGGATGTTCGGCGACGGCGAGACGAAGGTGTCGCTGACGTCGAACCCGTCGCACCTGGAAGCCGTCAACCCGGTGCTCGAAGGCATCGTCCGCGCCAAGCAGGACATCCTGGACAAGGGCCAGGAGGGCTTCACCGTTCTGCCGGTGCTGCTGCACGGCGACGCCGCGTTCGCCGGTCAGGGCGTGGTCGCCGAGACGCTGAACCTGTCGCTGCTGCGGGGCTACCGCACCGGCGGCACGGTGCACGTGGTCGTCAACAACCAGGTCGGTTACACCACCGCGCCGGAGCACTCGCGCTCCAGCAAGTACTGCACCGACGTGGCGAAGATGATCGGCGCCCCGGTGTTCCACGTCAACGGCGACGACCCCGAGGCCTGCGTCTGGGTCGCGAAGCTGGCCGTGGCGTACCGCCAGGCGTTCGGCAAGGACGTCGTGATCGACATGGTGTGCTACCGCCGCCGCGGTCACAACGAGGGCGACGATCCGTCGATGACGCAGCCGAAGATCTACGACGCGATCGACAAGATGCGCAGCGTCCGCAAGGTCTACACCGAAGCTCTGATCGGCCGCAGCGACATCACCGTCGAAGAGGCGGAGAAGGCGCTGAAGGACTACGCCGCACAGCTGGAGCACGTGTTCAACGAGGTCCGCGAGCTGGAGAAGCACCCGCCAGCGCCGAGCCCGTCGGTGGAGTCCGAGCAGCAGGTGCCGCGCGGGCTGACGACCGCGGTCTCGCTGGAGACCGTGGAGCGCATCGCCGATTCGCACATCAACCTGCCGGAGGGCTTCACCCCGCACCCGCGCGTCAAGCCGGTGCTGGAGCGGCGCGCCAAGATGGGCCGCGAGGGCGGCATCGACTGGGCGTTCGGCGAGCTGCTGGCATTCGGCTCGCTGGTCATGGAAGGCCGCCAGGTCCGTCTGACCGGTCAGGACAGCCGGCGAGGCACGTTCGTCCAGCGGCACTCGGTGCTCATCGACCGCAAGAACGACTCCGAGTACACGCCGCTGCAGAACCTGTCGGACGACCAGGCGAAGTTCCTGGTCTACGACTCGGCGCTGTCGGAGTACGCGGCCCTGGGCTTCGAGTACGGCTACTCGGTCGGCAACCCCGACTCGCTGGTGTTGTGGGAAGCGCAGTTCGGTGACTTCTTCAACGGCGCCCAGTCGGTGATCGACGAGTTCATCTCGTCCGGTGAGGCCAAGTGGGGCCAGCGGTCCGACGTGGTCATGCTGCTTCCGCACGGCCACGAGGGCCAGGGCCCGGACCACAGCTCGGCCCGCATCGAGCGGTGGCTGCAGCTGTGCGCCGAGGGTTCGATGACCGTCGCGATGCCGTCGACGCCGGCGAACTACTTCCACCTGCTGCGGCGGCACGCGCTGGACAACATCCACCGCCCGCTGGTGGTGTTCACGCCGAAGTCGATGCTGCGGTTGAAGGCCGCGACCAGCCCGGTCGAGGACTTCACCAACGGCAGCAAGTTCACCTCGGTGATCGACGACCCGGCGCAGCCGGACCCGGCCAACGTGCGCAACGTCGTGCTGTGCACCGGGAAGCTCTACTACGAGCTGGCCGCGCACCGCGACAAGGAGGGCATCACCGACACCGCGATCGTCCGGCTGGAGCAGCTCTACCCGCTGCCCCACCGCAAGCTGGGCGCGCTGTTCGAGCGGTACCCGAACGCCACCTCGATCCGGTGGACGCAGGAGGAACCGGCCAACCAGGGCGCGTGGCCGTTCCTCGGCCTGGCCCTGCCGGAGCTGTTCCCGCAGCTGGTCGGCAAGCTCCAGCGGGTCTCGCGCCGTCCGATGGCCGCCCCGGCCACCGGTATGGCCAAGGTCCACGAGGTCGAGCAGGCCGAGGTCGTGCGCAACGCCTTCGCCTGATCACGGCTGAAGCGGGCCGCCGGTTCCCTCCCGGAACCGGCGGCCCGTTTTTTGCGGCTGCAGCGGATTCCCGGAAACGCTGCGCTGGATACCGCCGGATCCGTTGCCGCACAGCTTGCTTCGAGGGAGACCGGGAGGGCCTGACCCCGCACTGCGGCGTGGAATGGTGACAGGAAGGTTCCCATGCTTCCACGGCCCCGGCTCGATGCGGTTCGCCGCGTCGGATTAGAGTCCTGCTCCGGCCTTGTGGCGTTCAGTCCCGGAGCTTCGCAAGCACAACGACCTTCCCGCCGTTCGGGGCGGTTCCCGTCACCGCCGGAATTGCGTTTCGTACTCTGCTGTTCTGCCAACCCCGATCGCACCGGTCACGGACGGAAACAACTAGGAGGACACGGTGTACTTCACCGACCGCGGCATTGAGGAACTCGAAGATCGTCGCGGTGACGACGAGGTCACGCTGGCCTGGGTCGCCGACCGAATGCGGGCGTTCGTCGACCTCAACCCCGACTTCGAGGACGCCACCGAACGCCTCGCCACGTTCCTCGCCCGCGACGACGCCGACGACGAGTAACCAGCCCCGAGGCTCGGCCAGCACCGGGGCGACCGGTTGGTGACAGGAAGGTTCCCATCCCCTCGCCCCGGGCCGTTTCAGAGGCGAGCGCCGGCCTGCCGGTGACAGGAAAGTTCCCTTCGTGCCACGGCCGTCGGGCCGGCGATGATCGAAAGGTTCCCTTCCTGCCACCCCGCCGCACGCACGTTGGTGACAGGAAGGTTCCCTTGCTCCTCCCCGTCAGGCCCGGTAGCGGGTCAGGCTGCGGTGCAGCCGGTAGAGGTCGCCGGCGGCAACGGTTTCCGGGTGGTGGGTGCTGCTGGCGACTGCGGCCTCATCGGCCCATTCCTCGTAGATCAGTACCCGGGTGCCGTCGACGCTGATGTGGAAGTGCGCGGCGATGAGCCCCGGCGGCAGCTCGGGCGTGATCCGGCCGCGCGCATCGTCGGCCAGCTGCCGCGCCTGCTCGATGTCCTCGGTGTCGTAGGTGAAAACCGCGACCAGATCGCCGCGTCCAGGCTCTGGTGCGACGACGCTGCTGTGCAGGCGGTACCTGACGAGCCCGGGGCGTTCGATGCCCGGCACGGCCTCGTCGATGCCGCGGACCAGCGCCGGCCGGTAGGTCCGGACGAATTCGCGGTGGGCGTCGTCGTCGGTCCACTGCGCGTAGTTCAGCACCGTGGTGCCGTCGTCGCTCACGAAGCAGTTCAACGACAGGAATGCCGGTGGCCACGGTGCGACGCGCCATTCCGCGATCGTCGAGTCCACCGCGTCGCGCTGCCGCTGCGGGGTGCCCACGAGCCACGGGCTGACCAGGATCGTGCCGACGTCGGATCGGGTGATGTCGGGCATTTCGGTGTGGCCGGTCGTCATCGGGCCTCCTCGTGATCATCGGCTTCGACACGATCCTCGAACCTCCACCTTGGTAGAAGTCAAGTCGTCGCCACCGCGCCCACCGGCCGCCGCGCGTGACAGGAAAGTTCCCATGCTCGCAGCCCCGCTCCACGGCGCCCGGGGTGACAGGAAGGTTCCCTTCCACACCTCACAGCGGCTGGTGCGGGCTTCGTCGTGACAGAAAGGTTCCCTTGCTCGCACCACCGCCGCGCCCGGGGTGACAGGAAGGTTCCCTTCCTCTCGCCGTGGGGGTCGGCGGGGCGTTCTGGGCGGCTCCCACGGCCGGGTGGCCGGGGATGCGGGGTGATCCCCCACGGAGTGACGTGCGCGGCGCCCGGGGCCGATGTGTGATCGCCTCTGCGCTGGCAATGCCACCGCACTACGGAGGAATCGATGCGACGTCTGCTTGCCAGCACCCTGCTCACCGGTCTCGCCGTGCTGGGCGCCGCCGGAACGGCCGCTGCCGCCGACGGCCCCCAACCATCGGCGTCGGACCCGTTCCTCGCCACGATCGCCGGCAGCCTGCAGGGGCCGAACCAGCAAACCCAGGTGAGCCACAACGAGCAGCACAAGTACCACCACGTGAACCAGCACCACGTGAAGACCTCTTCCCCGCATGGGCAGCAGAGCTTCTCCCACACGCACGAGCAGTCGTCGAACGGTTGACCAGCCGCCGACGCCGCGCCCCATTCGTCGAAGGCGGGTGGGGCGCCGTGCGCTGTGCAGCACCGCTAACCAGCCAGTGCAGAAAGTCGCGATGGACCCGCGCCGCGGCACCGGGCCAGACTCCACTGCGACAAGCATCGAGAGCGGAGGAACCTTGCGCGCTCTGGTGAAGACCTCACCCGCGCCCGGCCTGGAACTGGCCGAGCTCCCCGACCCGACCCCGGGCCCCGACGAAGTCGTAGTGCGGGTGATGCGCACCGGCATCTGCGGTACGGACCTGCACATCGCGTCGTGGGACGAGTGGGCCGCCCGCACCGTGCCGACGCCGCTGGTGGTTGGCCACGAGTTCGCCGGGGAGGTGGTGGCCACCGGCGCCGCGGTCACGCGGGCATCGGTCGGCGACTTCGTCAGCGGCGAGGGGCACCTGGTGTGCGGCCGCTGCCGCAACTGCCTCGCCGGCCGCCGCCACCTGTGCGCGCACACGCAGGGCCTCGGGGTGCACCGCAACGGCGCGTTCGCCGAGTTCGCGGTGCTGCCCGAGCAGAACGTGTGGGTGCACCGCGGCGACGTCGATCCGGACGTGGCGGCGATCTTCGACCCGTTCGGCAACGCGGTGCACACCGCGCTCAGCTTCCCCGTCGTCGGCGAGGACGTGCTGATCACCGGCGCCGGGCCGATCGGGCTGATGGCCGCGGGGGTGGCCAAGCACGCGGGCGCCCGGCACGTGGTGATCACCGACGTCAGCGAGCACCGGCTGGAGCTGGCCCGCCGCGTCGGGGTGGATCTGGCGGTGGACGTTTCGCAGACCCGGGTCGCCGACGCGCAGCAGGAGCTGGGCATGAGCGAGGGCTTCGACGTGGCGATGGAGGTCTCCGGGAAGCCCGAGGCGCTGCGGGAGGCCGTGGCGAACATGGCGCACGGCGGCCGGATCGCGATGCTGGGCCTGCCCGCCGAGGACTTCCCGCTCGACTGGAGCGCGGTGGTGTTCAAGATGCTCACCGTCAAGGGCATCTACGGCCGCGAGATGTTCGAGACCTGGTACTCGATGTCGGTGCTGCTGGAGTCCGGGCTGGACCTGAGCCCGGTGATCACGCACCGCTTCCCGTACACGCAGCACGCGGAGGCCTTCGAGACGGCCCGCAGCGGCCGCTGCGGCAAGGTCATCCTCGACTGGACGACGAAGGGGCCCGCCTGATGTACACGATCGCTGACGACGTCCGCGCCGAACTGGCCGAGATCCGCGCCGCCGGGCTGTACAAGGACGAGCGGGTGCTGGACTCGCCGCAGAGCGCCCGGGTGGGTGTCGGCGGTGCCGAGCTGCTCAACTTCTGCGCGAACAACTACCTGGGGCTGGCCGATCACCCCGCGCTGCTCGCCGCCGCCGAGGAGGCCCTGGCGAAGTGGGGTTTCGGGATGGCGTCGGTGCGGTTCATCTGCGGCACGCAGGCCCCGCACAAGGAGTTGGAGCGGCGGCTCTCGGAGTTCCTGGGCACCGATGACACGATCCTGTACAGCTCGTGCTTCGACGCCAACGGCGGGGTTTTCGAGACGCTGCTCGACGACCGGGACGTGGTGATCTCCGACGAGCTCAACCACGCGAGCATCATCGACGGCATCCGGCTGTCCAAGGCCCGCCGCGGCCGGTACCGGAATCGCGACATGGCCGATCTCGAGCGGCTGCTCAAGGAGAACTCCGACACGCGGCGCAAGCTCGTCGTCACCGATGGCGTGTTCTCGATGGACGGCTACCTGGCGCCGCTTGACGAGATCTGCGCGCTCGCCGAGAAGTACGGGGCGATGGTGATGGTCGACGACTCGCACGCGGTCGGGTTCACGGGCCCGAAGGGGGCGGGCACGCCGGACCTGTTCGGCGTCGCCGACCGGGTCGACATCGTCACCGGCACGCTCGGCAAGGCGCTCGGCGGCGCCAGCGGCGGCTACGTGTCCGGGCGCGCCGAGATCGTCGAGCTGCTGCGGCAGCGTTCCCGGCCGTACCTGTTCTCGAACTCCCTCGCGCCGTCGATCGTGGCCGCTTCGCTGGCCGCGCTGGACCTGGTCGCCGCGCAACCGGAGCTGCGGGAGCGGCTGCGGGACAACAGCTCGCTGTTCCGCCGCCGGATGGCCGAGGAGGGCTTCGACCTGCTGCCCGGCGAGCACCCGATCATCCCGGTGATGATCGGCGACGCGGCCGAGGCGGCGCGGATGGCGGACCTGCTGCTGGAAGAGGGCATCTACGTCATCGGCTTCTCCTACCCGGTGGTGCCCAAGGGCAAGGCCCGCATCCGCACCCAGATGTCGGCCGCGCACAGCACCGAGGACGTGGAGCGGGCGGTGTCGGCGTTCGTGGCGGCCCGCGATCGGATGGGTACCATCGCCCGGTGATAGACCCCCGGCGGCTCCAGGTGCTCCGCGCGCTCGCCGACCACGGCACCGTGCGCGCGGCGGCGGAGAAGCTCTACCTGACGCCGTCGGCGGTGTCGCAGCAGCTCACCGCGCTGGAGAACGAGGTCGGGCAGCCGCTGCTGGTCCGGCAGGGCCGCCGGGTGCGGCTGACCGCGGCCGGTGAGCTGCTGGTCGAGCACGCCAAGGCGGTGCTGGCGGAGCTGGAGCGCGCGGAGGCGAGCTTGGCGGCGTGCGCGGCGGGCACCGTCGGCACGGTCGAGGTGGCATCGTTCGCCTCGGCGATCACGCAGGTCGTGGCGCCGTCGATCGTCGCGTTGCGGCAGCAGGCGCCGGACGTGCGGGTGCTGGTGCGCGACGCCGAGGCGCACAACAGCCTGATGATGCTGCTGGCCGGGGAGATCGACATCGCGATCTCGATGGAGTACACGTCGACGCTGCAGGCGGACGCCCGCCGGGTGAGCCGGTTCCCGCTGTACGCCGAGCCGTTCGACGTGGTGCTGCCGCCGAACCACCCGCTCGGTTCTGCCGCGGAGATCGCGCTCGACGCGCTGCGCGACGACGACTGGATCGCGCCGCTGCCGGGCAACCCGTGCCGCGCGGTGGCCCAGGTGTCCTGCGAGAACGCGGGTTTCGTCCCGAACATCACGCACACCTCGGACGACTTCCACGCGGTGGTGGCGCTGGTCGCGGCGGGCACCGGTGTCGCACTGGTGCCCCGCACCGCTATCGCGGCCGGCCTGGACGTGGTCGCGCTGCCGGTCGCGGGCAAGCCGCCGACCCGCCGGGTCTTCGCCGCCGTCCAGTGCGGACGGGAGGAGCACCCGCTGGTCCGCGTCGTGCTGAACGCGCTGCTGACGAGCAAGGACCGCTAGGCCACCCTTCCCGGTCCTGCGTCGCGCCGGATTGACAGGAAAGTTCCCATGCTCATGCTGCGGGCGCTGCTCAGCCCTGGGGATCAGCGGCCTTCGAGAAGCGCGACGCGAGGATGGGAACCTTCCTGTCACCGACGCGACGCGAGCATGGGAACCTTCCTGTCACACCGACACGTCACGGCAGGAGCAGGGTTCGGCCTGGTGTAGTGCGGGCCGCGATCGCAGCGTGTGCTTCGGCGGCCCTTTCCAGCGGGAAGGTCTGGCCGATGGTCGGTTTGATCCGCCCTGCCGCGGCCTCCGCCAGCGCGCGTTCGGTCACCTGCTTCTTCTGCTCCGGGGGAGGCTGGACGTCCAGCAGCCCCACCACGGTCACGCCGCGCCGCTGCGCTTCCGCCGGGTCGATCTCGGTGAAGTCGCCGCTGGCCGCGCCGTACGAGTAGAACCGGGCACCGTTGTTCGTCGTCTCGAACGCCGCGCTCCCAAGCGCACCGCCGACGCCGTCGAAGACCACGTCGACGCCACCGGTCAGCTCCCGCACCCGCTGTTCCCAGTCCGGTTTCGCGTAGTCAACCGGTTCCCCGCCCAACTCGCGAACCAGGTTCAGCTTCGCGTCGCCGCGCGCCGCGCCGATGACGTGGGCACCGGCCGCCCGCGCCAGCTGGACCAGCACCGAGGCCGCTCCCCCGGCGGCGGCGTTGACCAGGACGCGTTCGCCGGGCTGGATCCGCGCGTGCTCCGCGAGGAACAACGCCGTGGTCGCGTCGTGCAGCAGCTTGACGGCTTCGCGCTCGCCCAGCCCATCCGGCACCGGGAGCAGCTCGGACTCGTCGACGACGACAAGCTCCGCGTAGGTGCCGCCGTTGCTCGTGCTGGCGACCACCGACCGCCCGATCCAGCTCGGGTCGACGGATCCGCCGACCGACACCACTTCTCCGGCCACGCCGTCACCGGGCACGTACGGCGGCGACTGACCGAAGAACTCCTTGCCCCACCCCTCGCGCAGCTGGGTGTCCAGGAACAGGACGTCCACTGCGGACGCTCGCACGAGCACCTGTCCCGCGCCGGGTTCGGGATCGGCGACGTCCGCCACTGCCAGCACTTCCGGCCCACCGAAGCCGGTCACCTGCACCACGCGCATATCGCTCAGCTCCTCCGTTGGCTGCCAACAGCCTCCGACTTCGACTTAACTGGAGGTCAACATGGCGGCGCGGCGACCGGAAAGTGCCCTTGCTCACGCCTCCAGGAGGTGTGAGCAAGGGCCGGTGACAGGAAAGTTCCCATGCTCGCGTCAGCCGACGCGCGCGCCCTTGCGCCAGACGGCGTGGGTGAGGGGCACGCCCGGTCGGTAGGCGAGCCACGTCGTGCTCGGGGCGTCGAGGACGTGGACGTCCGCCCGCGCGCCGGGCCGGAGCACGCCGACCGCGCCGTCGCCGGTCTCCCGGCGCAGCGCCCGCGCGCCGCCCCAGGTCGCCGCCCGCACCGCCTCTTCGATGGTCATCCGCATCTGCAGCACCGCCGTCGCCACGCAGAACGCCATCGACGACGTGTAGGACGAACCGGGGTTGCAGTTGGACGCCAAGGCGACCGCGGCACCGGCCTCGATGAGCGCCCGGGCGTCCGGCAGCGGCTGCCGCGTGGACAGGTCGCAGGCGGGCAGCAACGTCGCCACGGTGCCCGAACCCGCCAACGCGTCCACATCGGACTCCGTGAGGTAGGTGCAGTGGTCCACGCTCGCGGCGCCGAGTTCGACGGCCAGCTGAACGCCGGGCCCGGGGCCGAGCTGGTTGCCGTGCACGCGCAGCCCCAGCCCGCGTTCCTTCGCCGCCACCAGGATTCGCCTGGACTGGTCGGCGTCGAACGCGCCCTGCTCGCAGAACACGTCGCACCAGCCGACGTGCGGCGCCACGGCGTCGAGCATCTCCCCGCGCACCAGGTCCGCGTAGGTGTCCGCGTCCTCGCCAGGCGGCACCAGGTGCGCGCCGAGGAACGTCACCTCGTCGGCCTCGGCGGCGATCTTCGCGGCCCGCAGCTCCTCGGCGACCGTCAGCCCGTAGCCGGTCTTGGTCTCCATGCACGTCGTGCCCTGCGCGGCGGCTTCCGTGATGTGCTTGCGCAGGTTGGCGGCCAGTTCCTCGTCGGTGGCGGCCCGCGTCGCCGCCACGGTGACGGCGATCCCGCCCGCCTGGTAGGACTGCCCGGCCATCCGGGCGGCGAACTCCGCGGTGCGGTCACCGGCGAACACCAGGTGCGTGTGGCTGTCGACCCAGCCGGGCAGGACCGCTCGCCCGGCCGCGTCGAAACGCTCGTCGGCTTCCGGCGCGGCGGCCGCGGGGCCGGCCCAGACGACCCGGTCACCGTCGATGACCAGCGCGGCATCGGTGAGCGTGCCGAGCTCGTCGTCGTTCGTCGTCAGCTCGCCGATTCCAGTAATAACAGTGCTTGTCATCGCTTCCTGATCCTCGTTCGTATTACTCATGCGCGCAGCGCGGCGATCGCTTCGCCGAGCTCGCCCGCCGCGTCGATCGCTTCGTGCTTGCCGTCCTGCACGATCCTGTGCCCGTCGGCGATCACCACCCGGACGTCGCCGGCCCGCGCGACCGCCGGGACGGCCTCGGGCGCGACTCCGGCCAGCCGGGTCGAGCCGAGGTCCACCGCCACGAAATCGGCGCGGGCACCGGCTTCGAGCCGTCCCGCGTCGGCCCAGCCCAGGGACCGGTGCGCGGCCTCGGTGGCCATCGCCAGCAGCTCGGCGGCCGCGAAGTGCCCGCGGGTCTCGGTGTCCAGCCGCAGGTAGGACTCGACGGCCTGCACCTCCGCGAACGGGTCGATCACGGAGTGCCCGTCGCTGCCGACGGAAAGCGGGCTCCCGGCGACGGCCAGCGCCGCCGCCGGACCGATCCCGTCGGCCAGGTCGGCTTCGGTCGTCGGGCACAGGCACACCCCGGTCGCGCTACCGCCCAGCAGCGCCACGTCGGACGCGGCCAGGTGCGTGGCGTGCACCGCCGTCACGCCGGGCCCCAGCGCGCCGCGCGATTCCAGCAGCTGGGTCGGGGTGCAGCCGTGCGCCGCCAGACACGCTTCGTTCTCGGCGCGCTGTTCGGACAGGTGCACGTGCAGCGGTGCTTCGTTCTCGCGCGCCCAGCCGGCCACTTCCGGGATCTCCTCGGCGGGCACCGCGCGAACCGAATGCAGCGCCGCACCAAGGCGAACCCGGTCACCGTCCACAGTGCACCGATCGATCCGGTCGATCCAGCTCGCCGCCGAACCGTCCGAGAAGCGCAGCTGCACGCCGTCCAGCGACCGTCCGAAACCACCTGCCAGGTAGCACGTGTCCAGCAGCGTGAGCCGGATCCCCGCATCCTTCGCGGCCTGCGCGAGGGCCTGGCTCATCGCGTTCGGGTCGTCGTACCGGGTGCCGTTCGCGGCGTGGTGCAGGTAGTGGAATTCGCCGACGCAGGTGATCCCGGCCAGCGCCATCTCGGCGTAGACGCCGCGGGCGAGCCGATAGTAGCCGTCCGGGTCCAGCACCTCCGCCACCCGGTACATCTGTTCGCGCCAGGTCCAGAAGGTGCCGCGGGCGCCGTCGTCGCCGCCGCGGAGCGCGCGGTGGAACGCGTGGGAGTGCGCGTTGGCGATGCCGGGCAGCGTCATGCCCGGGAACCGTTCGGCGTGCTCCGGCGGGTTCTGCGCGGAGCCGACGGCGGCGATGCGGCCGGCGTCGACTTCGAAGAGCACGCCCCGCTCCGGTCCGCTCGGCAGCCAGGCCCATTCGCACCAGTAGGTGGTCAACCGCCTCACCCGGCCAGGTCTTCCAGGACCTGGGCGAGCGCGTGCGCGCCGGAATCGCAGTCGCCGGGCTCGGCGTGTTCCTCCGGGGCGTGGCTGATGCCGGTCGGGTTGCGCACGAAGAGCATCGCCGTCGGCACCTCGGCGGCGAGGATTCCCGCGTCGTGCCCGGCTCCGGTCGGCAGCGCCGGGGCGTCGCTGAGCAGGCCCGCGAGCCGGTCCCGGAACGCGGCGTCGAAGTGCACGGTGTCGCCGTAGGACTCCTCGGTCACCTCGACCTGGCAGCCCTCGGATGCGGCGAATTCCGCGGCCGCTCCGGACAGGTCCTCGACCATGGACCGCGTCGACCGGTCGTCCGGCGACCGCGCGTCCAACCAGATGTCCACAGTAGACGCGATGACGTTGGTGCCGCCGGGGTTCGGGACCAGCCTGCCCACCGTCGCCCGGCCGCCGTCGACGCCCGCCGCGATCCGGCGGGCTTCGAGGACCAGCCGCGACGCGGGCAGCATCGGGTCGTGGCGGTCGGCGATCAGCGTCGCGCCGGCGTGGTTCCCCTGGCCGCTGAACCGGAACCGCCACCTGCCGTGCGCCAGGATCGACGACGCGACCGCCACCGAGCGGTCCAGGTCGATCAGTCCCCGGCCCTGCTCCACGTGCAGCTCGACGAACTGCCCGATGCTCCGCAGCGCCGCGTCGTCGCGCCCCAGCCTGGCCGGGTCCGCGCCGAAGGACCGCATGGCCTCGGCGAATGTCACGCCGTTGGGGTCGCGGAGCGCGCGTGCCCGGTCCGCGTCGATGGTCCCGGCCAGCAGCCTGGAGCCCAGGCACGGCACGCCGAACCGGCCGCCTTCCTCCTCGGCGAAGACGACCACCGCGAGCGGCTTCCGAGGCGTGAAACCCTTGGCCCGCAACAGATCCACCGCGCTCAAGGCGCTGACCACGCCGAGCGGGCCGTCGAACGCGCCGCCGCCGGGCACCGAGTCCAGGTGGCTGCCGGTCACCACCGCGTCATCGCCCGGCTCGCCCCACCACGCCCAGATGTTCGCGTTCTGGTCGGTGGTGACGCGCAGGCCGCGAGCCTCGGCCTGCTCGACGAACCACTCGCGCAGCTCCCGCTCGGCGTCGTCGAAGACGTGCCGGGAGTACCCGCCCCGGCGCCGGTCCGCGCCGACATCGGCGATGGCCGCCATCAACTCGTTCGGTCCCGCCACACCCGCTCCTTCCCGAACACCCGCGTCCCGGGCAGCAACCCGTCAGTTCCAGAGCTCGTGAGCGTTTTTGGTCGCTATGGCGGCCAAAAACACTCACGAGTGCTCAGCCGACCAGGGGCGTGCGGACGCCGCGCTCGGCGGCGACCTGCTCCGCCCGGTCGTAGCCCGCGTCGACGTGCCGGATCACACCCATGCCCGGGTCGTTGGTCAGCACCCGCGCGAGCTTCTGCGCCGCGAGTTCGGTGCCGTCGGCGACCGTCACCTGACCCGCGTGCAGCGACCGCCCCATGCCGACGCCGCCGCCGTGGTGCAGCGACACCCACGTCGCGCCGGAGGCCGTGTTGACCAGCGCGTTCAGCAGCGGCCAGTCCGCGACCGCGTCCGAGGTGTCGGCCATCGCCTCGGTCTCCCGGTACGGCGAGGCCACCGATCCGCAGTCCAGGTGGTCGCGGCCGAGCACCACCGGCGCCGCGAGCTCGCCGGAGGCCACCATCTCGTTGAACCGCAGGCCCGCCTCGGCGCGCTCGCCGTAGCCGAGCCAGCAGATCCGCGCGGGCAGCCCCTGGAAGGACACCCGCTCGCCGGCCAGCCGGATCCACCGCGCCAGGTGCTCGTCCTCGCCGAAGAGGTCGAGGATCGCCCGGTCAGTCTTGGCGATGTCGGCCGGATCGCCGGACAGCGCCGCCCACCGGAACGGGCCCTTGCCCTCGCAGAACAGCGGCCGGATGTAGGCGGGCACGAAACCCGGGTAGGCGAACGCCCGCTCGTAGCCGCCGAGCTGGGCCTCGCCGCGCAGCGAGTTGCCGTAGTCGAAGACCTCCGCGCCGCCGTCGAGGAACCCGACCATCGCTTCCACGTGCTTGGCCATCGAGTCGCGCGCCCGCTCGGTGAACTCGTCGGGCTTCTTCGCCGCGTAGTCGGCCCAGTCGTCCACGTCGACGCCCAGCGGCAGGTAGGACAGCGGGTCGTGCGCGGAGGTCTGGTCGGTCACGATGTCGGCGGGCACGCCGCGCCGCAGCATTTCGGGCAGCAGCTCGGCGGCGTTGCCGATCACCGCCACCGAGTACGCGCGCCGCGCTTCCTTGGCCGCCACGGCCTTCTCGATGGCGTCGTCGAGGCTGTCGGCGACCTCGTCGAGGTAGCCGTGCCGGACGCGGCGGTGCGCGCGTTCGGCGTCGCATTCGACGACAAGCGCGACGCCCTCGTTCATCGTCACCGCCAGCGGCTGCGCGCCGCCCATGCCGCCGAGCCCGGCGGTGATGGTCAGCGTGCCCGCGAGGCTGCCGCCGAAGCGGCGGGCCGCGATCGCGCCGAAGGTCTCGTAGGTGCCCTGCAGGATGCCCTGCGTGCCGATGTAGATCCACGATCCGGCGGTCATCTGGCCGTACATCATCAGGCCGAGCGCGTCGAGGCGCCGGAACTCCGGCCAGTTCGCCCAGTCGCCGACGAGGTTGGAGTTGGCGATCAGCACCCGCGGCGCCCACTCGTGGGTCTGCAGCACGCCGACCGGCTTGCCGGACTGCACGAGCAGCGTCTCGTCCTCGCGCAGCGTCGTCAGTTCCCGGACGATCGCGTCGAACGACGCCCAGTTCCGCGCCGCCTTGCCGGTGCCGCCGTAGACGACGAGGTCGTCGGGCCGCTCCGCGACCTCCGGGTCGAGGTTGTTCTGCAGCATCCGCAAGGGTGCTTCGGTGCTCCAGCTCCGCGCGGTCAGGGTGCTCCCGCGCGGGGCGCGCACGGGTCGGGCTTCGCTCATGGCAACCTCCGGTCCACTGTGGAGTTCGTGAAGCCGGCGGCGGTGTCGCGCACCGCGCCGGAACGGATCAGCTCTTCGGCCGCCGCGATCTCCGGCGCGGTGTGGCGATCGGGGCCGGGGCCCGGGACTCGGGTGCGCAGCAGGTCCCGCACGGCGCCGGTGGCCGGGCCCGGCTGCAGCGGCGCGCGCAGGTCGAGGGCGCGGGCGGCGGTGAGCAGTTCGACGGCGAGCACGGTCGTCAGGCCGTCGATGGCGCGGCGGAGCTTGCGGGCCGCCGACCAGCCCATCGACACGTGGTCCTCCTGCATCGCGCTGGTCGGGATGGAGTCGACCGACGCGGGCACGGCGAGCCGCTTCAGCTCGGCGACAAGGCCCGCCTGCGTGTAGTGGGCGATCATGTGCCCGGAGTCCACGCCCGGGTCGTCGGCGAGGAACGCGGGCAGCCCGTGCGAGCGCGCGACGTCGAGCATCCGGTCGGTGCGGCGCTCGGACATGCCGGCGACGTCGGCCAGCGGGATGGCCAGGAAGTCCAGCGCATAGGCCAGCGGCGCGCCGTGGAAGTTGCCGTTGGACTCGACCCGGCCGTCGTCGAGGACCACCGGGTTGTCGATGGCGGCCGCGAGCTCCCGGTCGGCCACGGCCTCGGCGTGGGCGACGGTGTCCCGCGCCCCGCCGTGCACCTGCGGCGCGCAGCGCAGCGAGTACGCGTCCTGCACGCGCGTGCAGTCGGGGCCCCGGTGGCTCGCCATGATCGGCGAGTCCGCCAGCAGCGCCGACATCCGCGCCGCGGACACCGCCTGCCCCGGGTGCGGGCGCAGGCGCTGGAGGTCGGCGGCGAACACCCGGTCGGTGCCCAGCAGCGCCTCCACGCTCATCGCCGCGGTCACATCGGCCACGTCCAGCAGCGCGGACAGGTCGTGCAGCGCGAGCACCAGCATGCCGAGCATGCCGTCGGTGCCGTTGGTCAGCGCCAGGCCTTCCTTCTCCACCAGCACCACCGGCTCGATCCCGGCGTCGGCCAGCGCTTCGGCGGCCGGGCGCAGCCGCCCCGAAGCGTCGAAGACGTCGCCCTCGCCGGTGAGCGCGAGCGCGACGGACGCCAGCGGCGCGAGATCGCCGGAGCAGCCGAGGGAGCCGTGCTCGTGCACCACCGGCACGATGCCCTCGTTGAGCATCGCCGCCAGCGCGTGCGCGGTCTCCAGGCGGACGCCGGTGCGCCCGGTGGCGATCGTGTGCAGCCGCAGCAGCATCTGCGCCCGCACCACTTCCGGCTCCACCGCCGGACCGGCGCCGGCCGCGTGCGACCGGACGAAGGACTGCTGCAGGGCCACGCGCCGACCGGCCGGGATGTGCCGCACGGCCAGCGCCCCGAAGCCGGTCGACACCCCGTAGGTGGGGCGCTTCTCGGCGGCGAGCGCCTCGATGTGCTTGCGCGTCGCGACGATGCCCTGTTCCGCCAGCTGGGTCAGTTCCACCCGCGTCGCGGCGCGTGCGACGGCCACGACCTGCTCGCGGTGCAACGGCTCCGGACCAACATTCAGCATGTCGTCCTGCATATCTCCATACCAGCGCGACGGCGCTACCGGCAGAAGACCGGATGGGGTGAGAATGTCTGGAATACGAGACCGGAACCCGAACGGAGGCGGTCGTGGGCGGTAGCAGCGACGTGCCGGCGCTGCGGCGCGGGCTGGCCATCCTGCGGGTCCTCGCGGGCCGCGCCGGGCCGGTGTCGGCCGGGGTCATCGCCCGCGATCTGGACCTGCCCAGGTCGACGACCTACCACCTGCTGGCCGAGCTGGTCGCCGCCGGCTTCGTGACCCACCTGCCGGAGGAGCGGCGCTACGGGCTGGGCATGGCGGCCTTCGAGCTCGGCTCCGCCTACCTGCGCCACGACCCGCTGGAACGCCTCGCCGGGCCGCTGCTGCGGCGGCTGGTGGACCAGGTCGGCCGCACCGCGCACCTGGGTGTCCTGCACGGCGGCGAGTCGCTGTACCTGATCAAGGAGCGGCCGTCGCAGCCGCAGACGCTGGTCACCGACGTGGGCGTCCGGCTGCCCGCGCAGCTGACGGCGTCCGGGCGCGCGATGCTCGCGCACCTGCCCGCCGCGCACGTGCGCGCACTCCTGCCGTCCAGCGAGCGGTTCGTGCTGCGCACCGACCGCGGCCCGCGGAACCTGCCCGAACTGCGCCGGCTGCTCGCGGCGGAGCGCCGCCGCGGCTGGGCGGTCGAGGACGGTTTCGTGACGGCGGGCTTCGCCTCGGTGGCGTGCGCGGTGTTCGACCACGGCGCCCGCCCCATCGCGGCGATCAGCGTGACGTTCCGCCACTTCTGCGAGACCCCGGGCGGCGAACCCTGCGCCGAGACCTGGCCGGACCTGGCCGCTCAGGTCCACCACGCGGCAACGGAGCTGACCACCAGGATCAGCGGCCGCACCGCCTGATGACACGGGTGCATGCAGCAAGTGCATGCTAGCGTGGACGCATGACTAGCGTGCAGGTCAGAAATGTTCCCGACGACGTCATGGATGCGCTGCGCGCTGAGGCCGAGGAACACGGGCTGTCGCTCCAGCAGCATCTGCTTTCCGTGCTGGAAGAGCACACGGCGCGAACCCGGATGCGGAACATGTTCGCTCAGCTCGACGCGGTTCTCGGCGACGAGCCGATGCTGACCGAGGACGCCGCAGAAGCGGTCCGCGAGCTTCGGGACGAACAAGACGCGCGCGACGCTGACCGTGCAGAAGGGCACTCATGAGCACCGCTGTGATCGACGCCAGCGTCTGGTGCGACGCGCTGCTGCCCGGCGACCGCCGCGCAGCGGCGCGAGCAGCGCTCGAGTCGTACACGAAACTCGCCGCGCCTGAACACCTGCGCTTGGAAATCGTGAACGTCCTGCGCCGTCATGCGCGCAACGACCTCAGCGACGTCCAGGCGTCGGCGGTGCTCAACGTCATCCGGGAAATGGCGATCGAAGTCGTGCCCACGGCCGACCTGCTACCGAGGGTGTGGGAGCTCCGCGGCAACCTCACGGCTTACGCCGCCGCCTACGTCGCGACAGCGGAACACCTCCGCGCCCCTCTCCTGACGCGGGACAAGGGCCTGCTCGCGCAGGCCGGACTCGTGCGCTGCGCGATCCAAGCCGTTTGACCGGCTGAGGGCGCGAAAGCGAGCTGAACCAGCTTTCGCGCCCACCAGGATCAGCGGCCGCACCGCTACGCAGAACGAGCCTGGAACACCTGGAATGTCAGAGGCCGGCCGAGGCGACGAATTCCTTGGCGACGTCCGCCGGGTTGGCCTTCTCGACCTCCAGCTTGCGGTTGAGCTCCGTGAGCTTGTCCGTGTCGAGGGCCTTGGACACCTTGTTCAGCGCCTCCGCCTGCTGCGGGGTCAGCTTCCCCTTGTGCACCAGCGGAACCACGTTCTGCGCCGGGAACATGTTCTTCGGGTCGTCCAGCTTCACCAGGTTGTTCGCCGCGATCTGCGACGAGGTGGTGAACAGGTTCGCCACCTGGATCTGCCCGGCGGTCAACGCGTTCACCGTGATGGTGCCCGCCTCCACGGGGCGGATCTCCTTGAACCGGCAGCCGTAGTCCTCCGCGATCTTGGTCTCCCAGCGGGACTTCCACTCCGCGGGCGCGCCGAGCACGAACTCGCCGCAGCGCGGCCCGAGGTCGGCCATCGAGCGCACCCCGGTGCCCGCGGTGGCCGCGGTGACGGTCAGCACGTCGGAGTCCTCCGCCGGGGACTGCTCCAGCAGCTCCATCTCGCCCGGCACGGCCTTCTTCAGCTGGTCGTAGACCTGCTGGCTCTCGGTCGCCGGCGACTGCGGGTCCAGGTACTGCAGCAGGTTGCCGGTGTAGTCGGGAACCACCGCCAGCTCGCCGTTGCGCACCGCGTTCACGTAGAACTCCCGGGCGCCGATGCGCGGCCGGGTCTCCACCTCGGCGCCGGTGGTCTTCAGCGCCTCGGCGTAGATGTGCATGAGCAGCTCGCTCTCGGCGAAGTCCGCCGAGCCGACCACCAGCGCGCCACCGGCGGCGTCCCGGTTGGCCTGCAACGGGTCCTGCGAACCGCAGCCGGTCAGCAGCAGCGCCGCCGCGGCGGCGCACACCAGCAACCGCTTCATCAATCCTTACCTCCTCGTCGGGCGGCCAGCACCAGACCGCGCGGCACCAACAGCCGGGTCGCGCCGGCCAACACCAGGTCGAGCAGGACCGCGAGCACCGCGATGACGATCGCGGCCGAGGCCATCTGCGCGTAGTTGCTGATCTTCAGGCCGTCCAGCAGGATCCGCCCCAGCCCGCCGAGCCCGACGTAGGCGGCGACGGCCGCGGTGGCGACCACCTGCAGCATCGCGCTGCGCACCCCGCCGAGCAGCAGCGGCAGCGCGGTCGGCAGCTCCACCTGCCACAGCCGTTGCATCGGCGTCATGCCCATGCCCTTGGCCGCGTCGACCGCGTCGGCGGGCGCGTTGCGGACCCCGGCGTAGGCGCCGGAGAGGATCGCCGGGATGGCGAGGATGACCAGCCCGGCCAGCGCCGGGCCTTCCCCGAGCCCGAATCCCAGCACCAGCAGCGTCACCACGCCCAGCGTCGGCAGCGCCCGCATCGCGTTGCTGATCCCCACCACGAACACCGCGCCGCGCCCGGTGTGTCCGATGTAGACACCCAGCGGGACGGCCACCACGGACGCGACGGCGACCGAGAGCACGCAGTAGTACAGGTGCAGCAGCGTTTGCGCCGCGATTCCGCCCGGCCCCGTCCAGTGCGCCGGGTCGGTCAGCCAGGCGATCAGCGAGCCGATCATGCGCCGCTCACCCCCGCCCGCGCCCACGGCGTCAGCAGCCGCCACAACGCCACCAGCAGCAGGTCGACCACCAGCGCCAGCAGCACGGTCAGCACGATGCCCACGATGATCTGCTCCGGGTAGTCCAGCTGGAACCCGGCGGTGAACAGCCGCCCGAGGCCGCCGATGCCGACCAGCGCGCCCACGCTGACCAGGCTGATGTTGCTGACCGACGCGACCCGGACGGCGGCCGCCAGCACCGGCACCGCCAGCGGCAGCTCCACGGCCAGGAACCGCCGGCCGGAGCGGTAGCCCATCGCGGTCGCGGCGGTGACGATGTGCGCGGGCACCGATTCCAGGGCATCCCGGACCGGCCGCACCAGCAGCGCCGCGGTGTAGAGCGTCAGGGCGATGATCACGTTGATCGAGGACAGCAGCGGCGTGCCCAGCAGCCCGGGGATGATCACGAACAGGGCCAGCGACGGGATCGTGTAGAAGATGTTGGCGCTGCCCTGCAACAGGCCGCGCAGCCAGCGCACCTGCTGCGCCAGGCGGCCCAGCGGCAGCGCCACCAGGACGCCGAGCAGCAGCGGCAGCAGCGAGAGGTAGATGTGCTGGCCGAGTTGTTCGAGCACCATCTCCCGGTTGCTGGGGCTGCTGAAGAAGTCGATCATGTCAGCCCTTCGCCGTCCGCGCGGCGGTGCTGCTCGATCAGGCCGAGCACGTGGTCGGCGGTGATCACGCCGACGTACCGGCCGTCGCCGTCGACGACGACGCCAAGACCCGACGGCGTGGACAACGCCGCGTCCAGCGCTCCGCGCAGCGGGGTGTGCAGGGTGTGCAGCGAGCCGCCGGCGACCAGCTGCGCCTCGGCCAGCTCACCATCCACAGTGGAGCCCGGCGGGAGCCAGCCGCGCGGCCGGCCGTCGCCGTCCAGCGCGAGCCGCCAGCGCTGCTCCGGCGCCACCCGCGTCCCCACCTCGACCGTGGCCACCGGTTTCGGGCTCAGCCCGTCGGAGTCCACGAAGGACAGTCGGCGGTAGCCGCGGTCCTTGCCGACGAAGGAGGTCACGAAGTCGTCGGCCGGCTCCGCGAGCAGGTCGTCGGGCGCGGCGTACTGGACGAGGTGCCCGCCCTGGCGCAGCACCGCGACCTTCTCGCCCAGCTTCACGGCCTCGTCGATGTCGTGCGTGACGAACAGGACCGTCTTGTCCAGCTCGTCCTGCAACCGCAGCAACTCGTCCTGCAGGCCCTCGCGCACGACCGGGTCCACGGCGCTGAACGGCTCGTCCATCAGCAGCACCGGCGGATCGGCGGCCAGCGCCCGGGCCACCCCGACGCGCTGCTGCTGACCACCGGAGAGCTGCGCCGGGTAGCGCTTGCCCAGCTCCTGCGACAGCCCCACCAGCTCCAGCAGCTCGCTCGCGCGCCGCCGCGCCTCCTGCTTGCTGCGACCGTCCAGCACGGGCACCGTCGCCACGTTGTCGAGGACGTTGCGGTGCGGGAACAGCCCGGCCTGCTGGATCACGTAGCCGATGCCGCGGCGCAGCTGCGCGGGATCGCGCCGGCGGACGTCTTCGCCGCCCACCAGCACCGTTCCCGACGACGGCTCGATCATCCGGTTCACCATCCGCATCAGGGTGGTCTTGCCGCACCCGGACGGCCCCACCAGGACGGTGATCGTGCCAGTCCCCACCGACAGGCTCAGCTCCTGGACGGCGACAGTGCCGTTGTCGTACTGCTTGCGCACGGCCTGGAACTCGATCAACCGAGCCCCCTCGTAGATCGTCGCGGTCCCCCAAACCTGGCCGACCCTAGCTCGATCGGCCGAATCGTGCGATCGGCTGAGACCATCGCGTGATCTTCTCGACAGCGCGCTCCCACGCTCTGGGAACCTGCGCGGCAGCGGCCGCGCGGGGCACGCCGTAAGGTTGAGAACCCGATGAACACTGCTCAGCACCCCGCAACTCCCGAGCCCGTCGACGCCGTGCAAGCGGTGCTCGCCGAAGCCGGAGTCCTCGCCCGACGGCTGCGCGAAGTCCTCGCCCAGCTCGCCGAAGGCGCGCTGCCGCTCGACGAGCTGATCCGCCGGACGGCCGTCACGCGGCGCACGGTCGAGGACCTGATCGCCACCGCCGGCCCCGACGTCGAAGCCTCCGGCGAGACGTACCGGCTGACGCCGGAGGCCCGCGACCGCTACCGGCAGCGCTTCGCGCTGGACGAGCTGCGACCCGCCGCGCCCACCGGCGCCGAGCAGCTGGCGAAGATGCGCGAGTTCATCGAGAGCGGGCCGGCGCCTGCGGCGGCGCTCGACCACGTGACGGCTACGCCGGAAACGGCACTGCGCCGCGCCGAATGGCTGCGCGACACCTACGACCTGCGCGGCGCGCAGGTGCTCTGCCTCGGCGACCACGACCTGACTTCGCTGGCGTTGAGCATCGTCGTGCCGTCGGCGTCGGTGACCGTGGTGGACGTCGACGAACGCATCCTGGAGCACATCGACTCGGTCTCGGCCGAGCACGGCTTCGCCGTCCGGACGATGCACGCCGACCTGCGGTTCGGGGTGCCGCCGGTGCTGGAGAGCAGCGCGGACCTGGTGTTCACCGACCCGCCCTACACCCCGGAGGGCATCGGGTTGTTCGCCACCCGGGCCGCCGAGTGCCTGGCCGGCCCGAACAGCAGGCTGCTGATCGCCTACGGCTACAGCCCGCGGACGCCGGCGCTGGGGCACAAGGTGCAGCAGGAACTGCTGCGGCTGGGCATGGTGTTCGAGGCGATCCTGCCCCGGTTCCACCGGTACTTCGGCGCGCAGGCCATCGGCAGCGCCAGCGACCTGTACGTGTGCCAGCCGACCGCGCACACCCGCAAGCTGGCGCTGCGCCAGGCGCCGGGGATCTACACGCACGGCCCGCAGTCGGTGGAGGCGCTGGAGGCCTCCGCGCCCGCCGAGTTCCTGGAGGCGATCGGCGAGCGGGTCGGCGGCCCGGTCACGTCGCTGCGGGACCCCGGCTGGCCCCGGCCGATCCGGCAGCAGCAGGGCGCGCCGGTGTTCGACCTGCGGGCCGACCCGGGGCCGTGGCTGCTGCGGATGTTGCTGGCCTGCAACGCCGAACGCGCCGGATTCGTGGTGCCGAACAACCACCCCGACATCACCAGCGAACGCGCCCAGCGCGCCATTTCCGGGCTGGTCGAGGCGAAGTACCGGCTGCGGTTCCACCGCAGCAGCCCGGATTCGAAGCACGCGATCCTGGTGGCGGACCTCGTCGACACCCCGACGGTGGCGCACCACCTGCTGACCCGGGCGCACGGCAAGGTCGGCAACGTCTGGCGGGAGGCGCTGATCGCGCGCTCCGAGGCGGACCTGACCAAGCGCGAAGCCAGGGAACGGGTCGCCGCGCTCGCCCCGAGCGCGGCCGACCTCGAACTGCGCCTGATCGACCTGCCCCGCCACCGGATCGCCGACCTGCTCCGCGCCGCGACACCGTAACGACCGCGAGCTCTCCGGAGGTCCAGGCGTCGCCTCGTCGCCGGGACTGTTCGGCTGCGCGGCGGTTTCGCGCGAAAACGGCGTTCGGCACGCCTACGGGCGGCGGTTTCGCGCGAAACCGCCGCCTCGTCAGGCTCCCGGGATCGGCACGGGGCCGCGTTCGAGGAGGTCGCGGAACTCGCGCGCCGGGATCGCCTTCGAGAACAGCCAGCCCTGGTAGGCGTCCACGCCGACGCCGCAGAGCACGTGGAACTGCGTCGCGGTCTCCACGCCCTCCGCGACGCACTGGCGGCCCATCGCGCGCGCCATGTCCACGACCGCCCGCGCCACCGCGAAGTCCGAGGCGTCGCCGCCGACGCCGGCGACGAACCGGCGGTCCACCTTGATGATCTGCGCCGGCAGGTCCTTCAGCCGGGCCAGCGACGAGTAGCCGGTGCCGAAGTCGTCGACGGCGAACCGCACGCCGCGCGCCACCAGCTCGCCCATCTCGTGCCGGGTCCGCGACGGCAGGTCCACCAGCGCCGTCTCCACCAGCTCCAGGATCACCCGGTTCCAGGCGATGCCGGTCTCGGCGACGATGTCGGCGACCCCGTCGACGAACTCCGGGCCGCCCGGCACCAGGCCCGCCAGGTTCACCGCGACGCCGACCGGGCGGCCGTTGCGGGCCGGCCACGTCGCCGCCTCCCGGAGCGCGGTCCGCAGCACCCAGCGGTCCAGCTCGCGCAGCAGGTCGCCCTGCTCCGCGACCGGCAGGAACGCGTCCGGCGCGAGCATCCCGCGATCCGGGTGCGGCCAGCGCACCAGCGCCTCGGCGGTGACGACCACGCCTTCGGAGTTCACCACCGGCTGGTAGTGCAGGACGAGCCCGTCGTTGTTCAGCGCCTCCCGCAGCTGGCCCTCCAGCTGCAGCTGCCGGTCCGCCGAGGCCATCAGGGCGGGGCTGGCCAGCGAGACCTTGCCGGTGCCGCGGCGCTTCGCCTCGAACATCGCCGCGTCGGCGAACCGCAGCAGGTCCTCGCCGCCGGCCCCCGATCCGTTGGGCACCGCGGCGCCGATCGACGACGAGACCCGGATCAGCTGGCCGTGCACCGGCACCGCGGTGCGCAGCAGCCCGGACACCCGGGTCGCCAGCGAGTCGACGCCGCCGACGGCCTCGATGTCCTGGCAGATGATCACGAATTCGTCGCCGGACAACCGGGCCGCCGTGCAGCCGTCCGGCAGCCCGCCTTCGAGCCGCCGGGCCAGCGCGACCAGCAGTTCGTCCCCGGCGTCGTGGCCCAGTGAATCGTTTACCCGTTTGAAGTTGTCGATGTCGCAGAACAGCACCGCGACGCGGTGCGAGTCGGCGCGCCCGAGCAATCCGAGCAGCAGGTCCTTCACCGCCGCGCGGTTCGGCAGACCGGTCAGGTCATCGTGGGTGGCCTGGTAGCGCAGGGCCTCGGCCGCGCGCCGCCGCTCGGTGATGTCCTGGAAGACCACCAGCCAGAACTGGGTGCCGTCGTCCTGCACCGACGAGGACGTGTGCAGCTCGCAGTACACCGGCTCGCCATCGGAGCGCACCAGCACCCGCTGCGGCACCCGGCGCCGGAGGCCCGGCCGCTCGCTCGGCGTGGGCAGGCCGGTCTGCCGCTCGTCGGGGTGGGTGATCTGGGGCACGGTCATGCCGCGCAGCTGCTCCAGCCGGTAGCCGAGCAGGTCGCACAGCGCGTCGTTGGCGTCGACCAGCCGCTCGGCCCGGTCGAACAGCCCGATCCCGACGGGCGTGATGTTGACCAGGTCGCTGAAGCGCTGGCTGGACCGCTCCATGCGGGTCACCACCGCGCGCTGCTCGGTGACGTCCTGCACGGTGCCGACCATGACGACTTCGCCGTCGGCGTCCTTGATCGCGGTGCCGTGCAGCCGCAGGATCCGCATCGTGCCGTCGATCCGCACGTAGCGGTGCTCGACCTCGATCGGTTCGCGCCGGTCGATCAGCGGTTCCCACGCCTGCCGGACCCAGTCCTTGTCGTCCGGGTGCACCCGGTCCAGGTAGGTGTCGAAGGTGATGTGCGCGGTGGTCGGCTTGCCGATGATCTCGTGCAGCATCCGGGACAGCCGCATGGCGTCGGCCCGCGGATCCCACTCCCAGGTGCCGAGCCGGGCGATCCGCTGCGCGTCCTGCAGCTTGCGGCGCTCGTCGCGGAGCTGGCGTTCCAGCGCCCGGTGTTCGGTGACGTCCTGGACGGTGCCCTGCACGCGCTCGATCCGGCCGGAGCGGTTGTACTCGGCGCGGCCGGTGCACAGGTAGATCCGCTTGCCGGGCAGGTCGCGGAGCTCGACCTCCAGCAGTTCGCCCTCGGGCGCGGAGAGCACGTCGGCGTAGAACTGGGCGGCGCGGTCCTTGTCCTCGGGATGGGTCGCCGAGATCATCGAGCCGGCGTCGGTGGCGTTCTCAGCGCCCGAGCCGCCGAGGAACTCGGCGAGCACCGGGCTGCGGTAGAGCTCACCGGTTTCCGGGTAGAACACCCAGCTGCCGACCTTGGCGATGCGCTGCGCCTCGATCAGCCAGCGCCGCTCGTTGGAGTTGGCGGCGTCGGCCACCGCCGGTGCCGCCTCGGTGAGGTCGGAGACGTCCATCAGCACCGTGACGCGCAGCCGCCCGTCGTCGGCGTGCGGCCAGCTCAGCGGGCGGACCGGGATGCGGCCGGTGCGCGTCCGCAGCATCGACACCAAGCCGTCGCGGGACACGAGGTCCGCGAGGCGGCGGCCGATCAGCGCGTCGGGGCCGGTCTCGCCGGCGAGCGTCGCGGCCTGTTCCGTCGCCCGCACCACGATGCCGTCCGCGGTGCTCAGCAGGGCCGGTGCGGCCGGCAGCGTGACGAGTTCGAACGTTTCGGCGCAGGCGCCGGCCAGGCCGAGACCACCGGAGGCCGTCCGGTCCCGCTCGCTCCGCTCCGTCAACTGCACCCCTCCTGCGTGGCGGCCGCGCGGCCGCCGATTCCGGACGCCGGATCCACCACTGATGAGTGACGTGAGACACAGCGATCCGTGCGGCCGACCTTACCGGTCTATGCACCCGCGGTAACGCCATGGTGCCGGGGCATCTGACCGGTTCCCTGGAGTGGTGACAGTCGTCGCCCGACATGATGACGCCGACAACCGAAATCCGTTGGCCGCCGCCGATGCGACGGGGCCGGGGGAGCCGCTGCTGGCTCCCCCGGCCCCGCTGCACGCCAACCGAACCTACCGCCGTCCGGTCAGGTGGCAACAGCCTCGACGGCTCATGCCTTCGCGACTCCGTCGGCCCGCGCCGCCTTCGCGACGGCCGCGCTGACCTCGGGCGCCACTCGCGGGTCCAGCGGGCTGGGCACGATGTAGTCGGCGCTGAGGTCGTCGGCGGCGACGGCCGCGATCGCCTCGGCCGCGGCGACCTTCATGTTGTCGGTGATCTTGCTCGCCCCGACGTCCAGCGCGCCCTTGAAGATGCCCGGGAACGCCAGCACGTTGTTGATCTGGTTCGGGAAGTCGCTGCGCCCGGTGGCGACCACGGCGGCGTACCGCTTGGCGACGTCCGGGTGGATCTCCGGGTCGGGGTTGGACAGCGCGAACACGATGGCGCCGTCGGCCATCGTCGCCACCAGCTCCTCCGGGAGCTGCCCGACCGAAACGCCGACCACCACGTCGGCGCCGCGCAGCGCCTCGGCGGGCCCGCCGGTGATCCCGCTGGAGTTGGTGAACCCGGCGAGCTCCTGCTTGATCGGCGTCAGGTCCTGCCGACCCGAGTGGATCACGCCGCGCGAGTCGAGCATGGTGATCTCGCCGACACCGGCGGTGTGCAGGATCTTCGCGCAGGCCACGCCGGCCGCGCCGGCGCCGGAGATCACCACTCGCAGCGATCCCAGCTCACGGCCGACGACCTTCGCGGCGTTGCGCAGCGCGGCGAGCACGACCACGGCGGTGCCGTGCTGGTCGTCGTGCATGACCGGGCAGTCCAGCGCCTCGGAAACCCGGCGCTCCAGCTCGAAGCAGCGCGGCGCGGAGATGTCCTCCAGGTTGACCGCGCCGAACGACGGGCGCAGCCGGACCAGGGTCTCCACGATCTCGTCGACGTCGGTGGTGTCCAGCACCAGCGGGATCGAGTCGAGCCCGGCGAAGGTCTTGAACAGCGCGGACTTGCCTTCCATCACCGGCAGCGAGGCACGCGGCCCGATTTCGCCCAGACCGAGCACCGCGGTGCCGTCGCTGACCACGGCGACGAGCCGCTGGGTCCAGGTGTAGCGGTCGGCCAGCGCCGGGTCGCTGGCGATCGCCCGGCTGACCTGCGCCACGCCGGGGGTGTAAGCGATCGACAGATCCCGCGCGGAATCCAGCGGCGCGGTCACGCCGACGGCGAGCTTGCCGCCCTCGTGCGCCGCGAAGATCTCCTCGTTGGTCAAATCCGCACCGACTCCGCTTGCGGTGCTGTCGTTGACGGTGGTCACGGCGTCCCTCCAAGTAGCCATGCCTGCGGCCCGGGCACATTCCGGGCCGGGCGAACCGGGCGGCACTGTGCCGCCCGTGCGACGCTCGCCTGCCCAGGCGTGCCGGACAGGCGAGTGTTTCGAAATAACCGAGACCTGCCGCCCTGGTCGGACAGCGGCTCTCGGCGGACGCTGCGGTTCGAACAGTGTGCCAGGCCGCGAGATCAGTGTCAGCGACCGGGATCACACAACCTCACCAGCAAGTTCAACATTTTGTCAAGGCTCGTTGGCAGTACGCGCGTCCTATTTGGATCCGCTTTCGGCAGTACGCTCGTCCGGTTTCAGTTCGGCATTCCGCAGTACGTACGTCCGGTTTGAATAAGAGGTCGAATAGCTCGCACGGCCGATATCAACTCCGCCCCACCGATCCGCATTCCAACCGGGCCCATAGGCTTTCGGACGTGCAGGTACGTCGACTTGAGATCACGGGCGCCTACGAGTTCACCCCGAAGGCCTTCCTCGACCACCGCGGGCTGTTCGTCGCGCCGTTCCAGGAAGCGGCGTTCGTCGACGCCACCGGGCACCCGCTGCGGGTCGCGCAGACCAACCACAGCGTCTCGGCGCGCAACGTCATCCGCGGCCTGCACTTCGCCGACGTGCCGCCGGGCCAGGCGAAGTACGTGTACTGCCCGCGCGGCGCGCTGTTGGACGTGGTGGTCGACATCCGCGTCGGCTCCCCGACCTTCGGGCGGTGGGAGGCGATCCGGCTGGACGCCACCGAATACCGCGCCGTCTACCTCGCCGAGGGGCTCGGGCACGCCTTCGCCGCGCTCACCGACGACACCGTGATGACCTACCTCTGCTCCACGCCGTACAACCCGGCGGCCGAGCACGGCATCGACCCGCTCGACCCGGATCTGGCGCTGCCGTGGTCCGACCTCGACGGCGAGCCGATCCTGTCCGAAAAGGACCGAGCCGCCCCGGGCCTCGCGCAGGCCGCCGAGCAAGGCCTGCTTCCGGATTACGAAACCTGCCTGGCCCACTACGAAAGCCTGTGCGGCTGAGCCGTCACCGCACGCGGCCGGGCTTCGGCCAGAGGCGCCAGCGGATGACGCCGAGCACCTCGGCCGGGCCGAGCTCCCGCGAATCCGTCGAACCGAAGGCGTTGTCGCCCTCGACGTGCCAGCCGTCGCCGTCGCGCCGCAGCGCGCGCTTCACCGAAAGCTGCCCCGGACGCTGCGCCCAGCGCACCAGCACGACGTCTCCCGGCCGGGCGGAACCCCGCAGCCGCAACAACACCACGTTGCGATCCCGCAGGGTGGGAACCATGGACGGCCCGCGCACCAGCAACCGCCGCCAAGGCCACCGCCCGAGGGATTTCACAGGCACCTCCACTGGGACTTCGAGGATCTTCAAGAGTAGGGTCGCCCCTGTCGGAGCACTCACTTGTCAGGGAGGAATCATGCGACTCCTGTCGCGAATCCTCAGCCCCCGCCTCGAGGCAACCGCGCACTGCGACCTGCCGTGCGGCGTGTACGACCCGGCGCAGGCGCGGATCGAGGCTGAGTCCATCAAGGCGATCCAGGAGAAGTACCAGGCCAATGAGGACCCGGAGTTCCGCACTCGCGCGATTCTGATCGCCGAGCAGCGCTCCGAGTTGGTCAAGCACCACCTGTGGGTGCTGTGGACCGACTACTTCAAGCCGCCGCACTTCGAGAAGTACCCGCAGCTGCACGAGCTGATCAACAAGGCCACCAAGGCCGCGGGCGCGGCCGGGACCAAGGGTTCCATGGAGGCCAAGTCGGGTCAGCAGCTGCTGGACTACATCGCCGAGATCGACAAGATCTTCTGGGAGACCAAGCAGGGCTGAGGTCGTAGTTCCGCGAGGACGCCGGCCGGTGGGAAGCATTTCCACCGACCGGCGTTCTTTCGTGTTCCGGCCCGGCAGACTGGGCGGATGGGACTTGATCAACGACTGGTGGACGCGGCCGTGGAGCTGCTGGAACGGCGTTGGGGGCACGCCGAGCAGGCCGTGGCCGCCGCCGTGCGGCTCGACGACGGCCAGATCCTGACCAGCACCAGCCTCGACAACCTCAACGCCGCCGCCACCCTGTGCGCCGAGACCGGCGCGCTCTGCCAGGCGTACACGCTCGACAAGCGCGTCACCGCGTCCGTCTGCGTCAGCAAATGGCCTGGTACCGAAGGCCATCCCGTGCTCGCGCCGTGCGGCGTCTGCCAGGAGCGGCTCGCGTTGTGGGGCCCGGACGTCGAGGTGGCGGTGCCCGACGCGGACAGCCCGTCGGGCTGGTCGGCGCGGACGCTGCGCGAGCTGAACCCGTTCTACTGGGGAACCCTGTTCTCCGCCGACGGCGGTTGGCCGTCCACCGCGGAGCACCTCGCCTGATCCGGCAACCGAAATTCGAATGCGCCCGCGTGCGGACGCGTCCACAATTGACGACCGTGGACGTTCCGGAACCGACGCGGCTCGGGCTGCACGAACTCACCGATGGACGCCGTCTCGCCTGGGGCGAGTGGGGCGCGGCGGACGGCGCCGCCGTCCTGCTGTGCCCCGGAGCCGCGACGAGCCGGCGGCTCGGGTTCGGCGCCGATGTCGTCGACGCGCTGGGAATCCGGCTCATCTCGGTGGACCGGCCCGGCCTGGGCGCCTCCGATCCCGCACCCGGGCGCACGCTCCGCGACTGGGCCGACGACATCGCCGAGTTCGCCGCCGGGCGCGGCATCGACGACCTCGCGGTCGTCGGCTACTCGGCCGGTGGACCGTTCGCCCTGGCCTGCGCGGCGGCGGGCGTCGCGAGCCGGGCCGCCGTCGTCGCCGGGGCCGACGAGTTCGCGGTGCTCGGCGACGCGCTCCCCGGCGACCTGCGCGACATGGTCAGCGCGGTCGCCGCCGATCCGGCGGCGGCCGAGGAGTCGTTCGCCGAGTTCGGCAGCCCGGAGGCGCTGTGGAAGCTGATCGTCGCCTTCAGCCCGGAAACCGACCTCGCCGTCTACCGGAACCCGCGGTTCGAACGGGCTTTCCGCCGTGCCATGGCCGACGGTTTCGCGCAGGGCGCGGCGGGGTACGCCCACGACACCGCGCTGGCCATGAGCCGCTGGCCGTTCGCGGCGGAGGACATCCACGTCCCCGTCGACCTCTGGTACGGCCGGCTGGACACCAGCCCGAGCCACTCGCCCGACTTCGGCGCCGCGCTGGCCCGGCGCATCCCGGGCGCCCGGCACCACCTCGTCCCGGACGCCGGGGGCGCCCTGCTCTGGACCCACGCCGAGCAGATCCTCCGCGGCCTGGCGGTGCCGACCGGTCACTGACCGGCCATCTTTCCGGCGTTGGCGCCGTTCAAGACGCCCATCAACGCCTCGGGAGCCCGCTCGATTCCACGATCCACTGTGGACTCCGCGTGCAGGCTTCTGTCGGCGAGCCAGTCCGCGGCCTTGCCGATGTACTCGCCGAACCGGTCGAAGTAGCGGCCGGAGAGCAGGCCGCGCATCGTGATCTCCTTGCCCGCCAACTGGAAGTAGTTGCGCGGGCCCGCGGCCGGCGCCCCGGCGTCGTAGCCGCTGATGGCGCCCACCAAGTGCTCCCGCCCACGTTGTCGAGGTAGACGTCGATGCCGTCCGGCACGACCGCGACGAGCTGCTCGGCGACCGGCGCGGCCCGGTAGTCGATGGCGGCGTCGAACCCGAACGCCTCGCGCAGCTCGCCGAGGCGGCCGAAACCGGCGATCTCCGGCTCCGGGCCCGCCGGTACTCCGCCGCGTTCGCCGAGCGCGCCGACACCGGGCTGCGCGGCGCGGAACAACCCGACTGGTTGCGCGGCTTCGAGCTGGAACTGCCGAACCTGCGGGCGTCCCTCGACGATGCGCTGCACCACCAGGACGCGGCGCCGACCCGGCAACTGGCGGGCGCGACGTCCTGGCACCCGTTCCGGAAAGGACGGCTCCAGGAAGCGCACCAATTGCCGCACGCCGTCGCCGGGCGATCCGCCGTCCTGGCCGCCTGGCGGGACGGCATGGCCGTGCTGTGCGGAATGGACCGCCACGCGGCACGCGAACGCCCGGCATCGCCTCCGCCGTCGACCGGGCGAGGGCGGATGGTTCATCGACTACGCCCACATCGACCTCGGCGACTTCTCCGGCAGCGCGGAAGTCCTCGACGGCGCATTGCGCGCCTGCCGGGACGCAGGCGACCGCTGGGGCGCGGCCGCGGTGCCGCCGGGCGAGGGAAGCGGCGAGCCCCGAGGTGTTCGACGCGGAGTTCTCCGCGGGCCGCGCGACGGGCACGGTACCGGCGCAGCACTCGTCCTGATCGGTGGGGTACTCGTCCTTGAGGACATCCCCCGGAGCGGCCAGGCTCGAAGGCGTGGACAGGCACGAAGTGGTCATCGCGGTCTACGACGGGGTCCAGCTGCTGGACGCCGCCGGGCCGCTGGAGGTCTTCGACGGGGCGGCGCGGCTCCTCGACGGCCGCTACCGGGTGCGCCTGGCGTCGCTGGGCGGCCGGGACGTGGTGACGTCGTCGCGGGTACGCCTCGGCGTCGAAGCCGCGCTCGAGGAGATCACCGAGCTCGGCACCCTCGTCGTCGCGGGCGGCGAGGGCACCCGCGAGGCGATGTCCGACGCGGAGCTGATCGGCCAGATCCGCCGGCTGGCCGGGCTCGCCGAGCGCATCACCTCGGTGTGCTCCGGGGCGTTCCTGCTGGCCGAGGCGGGCCTGCTGGACGGGCGCCGGGCGACCACGCACTGGGCGATGTGCCACGAACTCGCGGCGTCCTACCCAGCCGTGACGGTCGAGCCGGACTCGATCTACGTCCGCGACGCACCGCTGGTGACTGCGGCCGGGGTGACCGCGGGAGTCGATCTCGCGCTCGCGCTGGTCGAGGACGACCACGGCGCCGAACCGGCCCGCACGCTGGCCAAGTGGCTCGTGGTGTTCCTCCAGCGGCCGGGCGGCCAGTCGCAGTTCAGCGTGTGGAACTCGGCGCCGCCGGTGGGCGACCGCGCGCTCCGCGAGCTGCTCGGCGACATCTCGGCGTGCCCGGCCGGCGACTACAGCGTCCCGGCGATGGCCGCGCGGCTGGCGATGAGCCCGCGCCACTTCACCCGCCTGTTCACCAAGGAGGTCGGCACCAGCCCCGGCCGGTACGTCGAGCGGGCGCGCGTCGAAGCGGCCCGCGCGCTGCTGGAGGCCGACCGGGGCGGTGTCGCGCGGCGCTGCGGCTTCGGCAGCGCCGAGACCATGCGGCGGGCCTTCCTCCGCCAGCTCGGCGTGCCGCCGAGCGCCTACCGAGACCGCTTCCGCACCGCAGGCTGAAGAATCTTCTTCAACGGGCTTGCGAGGCGGTGCGGGTGGCGGAACCGCATGCGGCTGACGCCGCATTCCGGAACATCCCCTGAAGGAGTCCACCGTGGACATCGCATTCGTGCTCTACGACAAGTTCACCGCGCTCGACCTGGTCGGGCCCTACGAGACCCTGGCGGGCAATCCGGCCGTCACCCCGCACTTCGTGGCGGCGGGCCGCGGCACCGTGCGCTGCGACTCCGGGCTGCCTGTCCAGCCGACGACGACGTTCGCCGAGCTCGACCGGCCCGACGTCGTGGTCGTCCCCGGCAGCTCCGCCTGGCGCAAGGCGCTGGACGACGAGGAGCTGGTCTCCTGGCTCGCCGCGGTGCACCCGAACACGACGTGGACGACGTCGGTGTGCACCGGATCCCTGCTGCTGGCGAAGGCCGGGATCCTGACCGGCAAGCGCGCGACGACGCACTGGACGGTGCGCGAGGTGCTGGGCGAGCTGGGTGCCGAGGTCGTCACCGACCGGGTCGTGTTCGACGGGAAGGTCGTGACCGGAGCCGGCGTCTCCGCGGGCATCGACATGGGGCTGCGGCTGGCCGCCGAACTGTGGGGCGAGGACACCGCGAAGACCACCCAGCTGCTCCTGGAGTACGACCCGCAGCCGCCGTTCGACACCGGCTCGCCGGAGAAGGCCGACCCGGCGCTGCTGGCCGCCGTGCTGAAGGGGTAAGCCCAGCACAACGCGGTTACGCTCGACGCCGTGGCACAGGATGAGCACCGTGTTTACGTCCTCCGGCACGGCACGACCGAATGGTCGCAGACCGGCCGGCACACCAGTCGTTCCGACATCCCGCTCACGGTCGAGGGCGAGCTGCGGGCACGGCAGGCCGGGCAGACGCTCTCCGCGTTGCGCCCGGCCGGACCGGTCGTCGTGCTGGCGAGCCCGCGGCAGCGCGCCCAGCGCACGGCGACGCTGGCCGGCCTCGCCGACGTGGTGACCGAGCCGCTGCTCGCGGAATGGGACTACGGCGACTACGAGGGCCTGACCACACCGCAGATCCGCGAGACGGCGCCGGAGTGGACGGTGTGGACGCACCCGTGCCCGGGCGGCGAGACCGCTGCGGACGTCACGGTGCGCGCCGACAAGCTGCTGGCCCGCATCGCCGACACCGGCTCCGACGTGGTCCTGGTGGGGCACGGCCACTTCAGCCGCTGCCTGATCGCCCGCTGGCTGGGCCTGCCGACCACGTCGGGCGTGCACTTCGCGCTGGACCCGGCGGGGATCACGGTGCTGGGCCACGAGCGGGGCGTGCCGCAGGTGGAGCGGTCCAACATCCCGCCCTGGCAGCAGGGCTGACCGGGCAATTCCGCCGCACCGGCGGTCACCGGCCCCGAATATCCTGGGGCCAAGTGACTCACGTGGAGGTATCGATGATCCGCCGGGCGACCCCAGCCGACGTGCCCGCCATGGTCGGGCTGGTGCACGAACTCGCGCTGTACGAGAAGGCACCGGAGCTGTGCCACCTGACCGAGCAACAGCTGCGGGACGCGCTGTTCGGGCCGGCTCCCGCACTGTTCGGCCACGTGGCCGAAGTGGACGGTGCCGTCGTCGGCCTTGCGCTGTGGTTCCTGAACTTCTCCACCTGGGAAGGCGTGCACGGCATCTACCTGGAGGACCTCTTCGTCCGCCCCGAGCAGCGCGGATCCGGCCTCGGCAAGGCGCTGCTGCAGACCCTGGCGAAGGAGTGCGTCGACCGCGGCTACGCGCGCCTGGAGTGGTCGGTGCTGGACTGGAACGAGCCGTCGATCAACTTCTACAAGGCGGCGGGGGCGATCCCGATGGACGAGTGGACCGTGTACCGGCTCACCGGCGACGCGCTGCACACGTTCAGCGCCTGACGCGAGCCCTCACGCGTCGCGATCGGCGTCGGGGGCGGCGCCTGCGTAGAACGACCAGGCCCGCCCCTCCCGGTTGAACAGGAACCACAGCACGGCGATCGCCGGCACCGCGAGCACCAGCGCGATCAGCGGCTGCCCGGACGGCCCGAACGCGTACCAGGCGGTGCCCAGCAGCAACAGCTGCATCAGCAGCGCGGGCGTGCGAGCCCAGTGCTTGCCCCGCCACAGGCCGATGCCCGCGGCCAGCACGCCGGAGGACAGCAGCGCGTAGTACCCGGCCTCGCCGAGCATCTGAGCCGGCTCGAATTGCCCCACGCCCCCGACGTCGGACGAGGTGCTGCGGACCAGCAGGGCCACCACGAAGCTCAACCCGACCGCCGCCTGCAGGGTGGTCAGGACACCGGCGATGCGGATGGTGCGCGGGACGACTTCGGTCGGCACGGTCGATTCGCCTTTCCCGGAAACCACTTCGGTGACTCTGCGTACGCACCAACGATGGTAATACCGCCCGAACGCCGCATGGCTGCGACCACCGTCACGCGCAATGATCGACTCATGGCTCCAGCGGCGGTCGGGGATATCGGGGTGTCCTCGCGATCCGCCGTGCGCCCGGCAGGTCCCGGCGGAAGACGATCGGATGCGCTCCGGGGTTGCGCATCCGGGTCCCCCGGGATCTCGGTGGCGGTCGAAGGCGTGGCGCACCCGCTCCTGGTGTCTCAGCCCGCCGGACCCACCGCAGCCCGGCGCATGGGCCGACCCCTGCACGCCTCGCTGCGGAAGGGGGCGGTCCGGGAGAGCTGACCCGCGCGGCGGACGCCGAACACCGGAGGGTGCGTCGGCGCAACACGGCCTCGCCTAGGCTGCGGTTGTGCGCGCCGTACTCGTCGTCAACCCGCAGGCGACGTCCACCACTGCGGCCGGCCGGGATGTGATCGCCCACGCGCTGGCCAGCGAGCTGAAGCTGGACGTCGTCGAAACGCAGTACTGGGGCCACGCCTCCGACACCGCGCGAGCGGCCGTCGAGGACGGCGTCGACCTGGTGATCGCGCTCGGCGGCGACGGCACGGTGAACGAGGTGGTCAACGGCATGTTCTCGGCCGCCGAACGCGGCGACCGGGCGATGCCGACGCTGGGCGTGGTGCCCGGCGGATCGGCGAACGTGTTCGCCCGCGCGCTCGGCCTGCCCAGGGACCCGGTCGAGGCCACCCACCGGTTGCTGCGCGCGGTGGCCGAGGGCAGCGGCCGGCTGGTCGGGCTCGGCAAGGCCGACGACCGCTGGTTCACCTTCAACGCCGGCGTCGGCTGGGACGCCGAAGTCGTCGCCGAGGTCGAACGGTTGCGCTCCCGCGGCCAGAACGTGACGCCCGCCCTGTACGCGCGCACCGCGTTGAGCTGCTACTTCCGCATGGCGCGCCGGGCCCCCAAGATCAGCTTGCAAATCGGTCACGAAGATCCGATCGATCAGTTGCACAGCGTGTTCGTCTCGAACACCGATCCGTGGACGTATCTCGGGTCACGTCCGGTGCGCATGAGCCCCGACACCACCTTCGACACGGGCCTCGGCGTTTTCGCACTGCACAACATGAGTGCTTACCCAGTGTTACAACATGTAGCGCAGATGCTACGCGGTAGAGGGAAACCACACCCGAGAAACTCAATTCAGCGTGCGGACGCGGGGTATCTCCGCGTAACCTGTACGGAGCCGTTGCGCCTGCAGGTCGACGGCGATTGCCTGGGCGAGCGTTCGGCGATCGAGTTCTTCTCCGTCCCGGACGCTCTCCGCGTCGCTGTATAACCTTCTTGTAACGGATGAACGTAGTTGTCGACTCGCGACCCCCGTCTGCGACCGACGACACACCGAAACCCCTGGTCAAGCCCTGTCGATCTTTCAGGTGAGTTCCCTCACCACGCGAGATCGAACTCTTGACATCGCGGCAGTTCGTGAAAGCATTCACAAGCACACGGACTCCGTGAAAGCATTCACAAACACCCCGAACAAAACGAGCGGCGCGCATGAGGCGCGCCTAGCGAGGAGCAAGGAACGATGGACTGGCGCCACGATGCGGTTTGCCGTGACGAGGACCCGGAGCTGTTCTTCCCCGTTGGGAACAGCGGTCCTGCTGTGCTGCAGATCGCCGAGGCGAAGGCCGTTTGCCGCCGTTGTCCGGTCGCCTCCGAGTGCCTGGCTTGGGCACTGGAGAGCGGGCAGGACGCCGGCGTATGGGGCGGTATGAGCGAGGACGAGCGTCGCGCGCTCAAGCGTCGCAACACTCGCACCCGGGCTCGCACCAACGCCTGAGTCGCGAACTCGCTGAAAACGTGCCGGTGCGGTCGCACCCCCGGCGGCCGACCGCACGTTTTCGCCCCGGTCGAACGAACGGCCATCGCACCCGACAGAAGCACAACCCCGACGAGACCCGGCCGATCCGCGTCGATGTCGGTCCCGGAAACCCCCACCGAGCTCTCCACCGGATGAGCTGACGGTCACCGGGAAACCGACCAGATCGGCCACGACCCGCCACCCGACCGGCGAGTCACCGGATATCGATGCACCAGCGCGGCGCCCGACCAACAGGTCGACGTCAGCGCCGGTACTTGAGAGGCACCCGCAACACCGCCTCGGTACCGCGTTGCCGGCCGCGACCGCGCAAGCTCAACGACCCTCGGAGCTCCGATTCCACGAGGGTCCGCACGATCTGCAGGCCGAGACGTTCGGCGCGTTCGAGGGAGAAACCCTTCGGCAGGCCGCGACCGTCATCCGAGATGACGACGTCCAGCCAACGCGCCGAACGCTCCGCCTGCACAACGACTTCGCCGCCCTGCCCCTCCGGGAAGGCGTGCTCGAAAGCGTTCTGGACCAACTCGGTCAGCACCATCACCAGCGGCGTGGCCAGCTCGGCCGACACCACCCCGAACCGTCCCTCGCGGCGCACCTTGACCCCGGTCTCGGCCACGGCGACGTCGCTCATCATCGGGATCACGCGGTCGACCACGTCGTCGAGATCAACCCGCTCGTCCACCGACATCGACAGCGTCTCGTGCACCAGCGCGATCGACGTCACCCGCCGCACCGACTCGTCCAGCGCGAGCCGCGCCTCGGTGTTCCCGGTGCGGCGCGACTGAAGCCGCAACAGCGCGGCGACCGTCTGCAGGTTGTTCTTGACGCGGTGGTGGATCTCGCGGATCGTCGCGTCCTTCGACATCAGCGCGCGGTCGCGCCGCTTGACCTCGGTCACGTCTCGCACCAGGACCAGCGCGCCGGCCTGCTGGCCGCGAGGCCGCAGCGGCAGCGCCCGGAACAACACCGTCGCGCCCCGGGCCTCGGCCTCGATGCGCATGCTGGGCTGACCGCCCATCGCCCGGCGGACGCGCTGCGCCACCTCGTCGGCGTCGAACGGATCGTTGAGCAGCGACCGGGTCAGCTGCGCCAGCTGCGCCCCGACCAGATCCGCCGCGTGGCCCATCCGGTGGTAGGCCGACAGCGCGTTCGGACTGGCGAAGACGACCGTGCCCGAACTGTCCAGGCGGATGAGCCCATCACCGACCCGCGGGCTGGTGTGCACGTCGGGCGCCGGCTCCGGCGTCGGGAAGGTGCCGTCCGCGACCATCTGGCACAGGTCGGCGGCGCTGCCCAGGTAGGAGATCTCCAGCGGCGACGGCACTCGCGGCACGGCCAGGTTGGTGTCCCGGCTGAGCACCGCGACGATGTCGTCGCCCAGCTTCACCGGGATGGTCTCGCGGCGCACCGGCACGCCCAGGTGCCAGCGCGGGTCCTCCTCGCGGCAGATCCGGCCCTCCAGCGCGGCGCGCCGCAGCTGCGGGTGCTCGTCCTGAGTGACCTCGGTGCCGACGACGTCTTCCGGGTGGGCCGTAGGCGCCGTCGTCGGCCGCGCCTGCGCCACGCACAGGAACCGGCTCTCCGGCGCGTCCTGCGGCCCGATCGGAACCCAGAGCAGGAAGTCGGCGAACGACAGGTCCGACAGCAGCTGCCACTCGGCGACCACGAGCTGCAGGTGGTCGGCGGCGGTGCCGGACAACCCGGTGTGCTCGGCGAGCAGATCACTCAGCGTGGACAAGATCCGCCTCTCTGGGTCGGCGCGGTCGCGTCACTCCACGACCGCGATGAGATCGCCTTCCTGGACCACGTCGCCCGGCTTGACGGCAACCGTACTGACCGTCCCCGACATCTCGCTGAGCACCGGGATCTCCATCTTCATGGACTCCAACAGCACCAGCGAGTCGCCGTCGCTGACCGAGTCGCCCTCAACCACCGACACCGCCATCACGTTGGCGACCATCTCGGCGCGGATCTCCTCGGCCATGCGCTCCTCCTCGTCGCGGACCCGGTGGGCCCCTGATTAGGAAACCATGACCGGAACCACCCGCCGGCGGCAGGTAGCGGACATGTCAAACTGGATGCTCGAAACCCCAGCGGAGACCGGGCGGTCGTGAAGACCTGCGAACGGTCGGACTGGTCGGAAGCGAACTTTAGGGAGTTGCCATGGGTAAGCGTGCCCGCAAGAAGAAGGACCGGCGCAAGAACAAGGCCAACCACGGCAAGCGCCCCAACGGCTCGTGAGCGCGACGGCACCAGCCGTCGAAAGCTCGAATGGCCCCGGACCACTCGGTCCGGGGCCATTCGTCGTCTTGCGGGTCATTCCGCCGAAGTTCGCTTCGCCCGCACTTCCACCGAGGTGCCTTCGGGGCCGCGCTCGACGGTCACTTCCGCCTTCTCCAGAACGGCCTCGCGGATGGAGGCCCGCAGCCGGGCCTTCAGCTCCACGGGCGCGTGCTCACCACTGCACTTGCGGTGCAACAGCGCCTTGATGTGCTCCTCGATGCCGAAGTGCTCGAGGCAACTCCCGCACCCGTCGAGGTGCTGCTGCACGGCGGCGCGCCGCTGCTGGTCGCACTCGTTGTCCAGGAAAAGCCACACTTCAGCGAGCACGTCCTCGCAGGAGGCTTCGTCCGGCCCACCGCAGTTCATTTGGTGCTCACCTCCCGCTGGTTCTGCCGCAAGAAGCCGCGATCACGGGCGACGTCGGTGAGCATCTCACGCAGCTGCCGGCGACCACGGTGCAACCTCGACATCACGGTGCCGATCGGGGTGCCCATGATCTCGGCGATCTCCTTGTAGGCGAAGCCTTCCACGTCCGCGAGGTAGACGACCATGCGGAACTCTTCGGCCAGCTGCTGGAGAGCGGCCTTCACATCGGTGTCCGGCAGCCGGTCGAGCGCCTCGACCTCGGCCGAGCGCAGGCCGCTGGAGGTGTGGTTCTCCGCCTGCGCGAGCTGCCAGTCGGCGATCTCGTCGGTCGGCTGCTGCTGGGGCTGCCGCTGCCGCTTGCGGTAACCGTTGATGTAGGTGTTCGTGAGGATCCTGTACAGCCAGGCCTTGAGGTTCGTGCCCTGCGCGAACGACTTGAACGCGGAGAAGGCCTTGAGGTAGGTCTCCTGGACCAGGTCCTCGGCGTCCTGCGCGTTGCGGGTCATCCGCAGCGCCGCGCCGTAGAGCTGGTCCAGCAGCGGCATCGCGTCCCGCTCGAAGCGGGCCGCGCGCTGCTCGTCGGTCTCCTCACCGCGGTCGACCACGGCGGAGTCGACCGGTGCATCGGTGTCGGCAGTGCTGAGCCGCCCGACGTCGCCGGGCCGCCCGGTTGCGTCCGGGTGCTCTGGGGTGCTTGGCACCGGGCTCCTTTCCCGCCGCCTGGACGAGGTGACTGCAGGCGACGAACCCATGCGATCCTTCGCATGGTCCGCATTCGAGGATACCCGTGCTCGCCTGCTATTTCCCGGTGGTGATAGCGGCGCACGCTCGGGGCGGTCCAGCACGCAGGTGTTCGTCGAGTCCATCGTCACGCCCCGTCCAACGCAATGGGCGCCGGGAGATATTCCGGCCTTCTAAAGTGACGCTCATGGCAGGCAAGGGCACCCCGGCTACGGCGCTGTTGAGCAAGCGGCGCATCCCGCACCAGGTTCACGCGTACGAACACGATCCCCGCGCCGAGTCGTTCGGCCTGGAAGCCGCCGAGGCGCTCGGCCAGCCACCGGAGCGGATCTTCAAGACGCTGGTCGCGGAGGTCGACGGCAAGCTCGCCGTGGGCGTGGTGCCGGTCACCGGCCAGCTCGATCTCAAGGCGCTCGCCGCCGCCGTCGGCGGGAAGAAGGCGAAGATGGCCGAGATCGCCGACGCCGAACGCGCCACCGGCTACGTCGCGGGCGGGATTTCCCCGCTCGGCCAGAAGAAACGGCTCCCGGTCGTGATCGACGCGTCGGCGACCGGGTTCGACACGATCTACTGCAGCGCGGGACGGCGCGGCCTGGAGATCGAGCTGGCGGCCGACGACCTGGTCCGGCTGCTCGACGCCCGCGTCGCCGCCATCGCCGGTTGACCGCCCCGGGGGAGCGGACGGGCCGCTCCCCCGGGCGTTGGTGCGGCTGCCGCGCAACAGCCGCACCGGGACCCGGACAGGCCGGGGCATTCCTCCTGCCCGGGAGCATCGACGAGATCGCAGCCGAATTCGCTTTTCGCAGAGCGATTCACACCCCGACCGCGATTCCGGGCGATCGGGAGAAACAAATCCCCCAGTGCCGCACCGATGTTGCGGCATCCGGGCAGAACCGGCAACGCGACGCTTTCGAGCGGACGAATCGGCCGCCGGAATCGTGCCCCCGGTCACAACTATTTCGAGCGCTAGTCGATGAGGCGGAGAATCCGGCCGAGCCACTCCTGCGCGGCACGGAACACGGCGTCCACGTCTGCCTTCAGCGAGTGGTCGCCGGGCACCAGCACCACCTCGCGGTTGTGCGACGGTTCCGGCTGGCCGAACGCGTCCCGCTCGCCCTGCACCACCAGCACCGGGGCCTCCACCCCGTCGAGCTCGCCCAGCCGCGACTTCTCCGGCTTGCCGGGCGGGTGCACCGGGAACGCCAGGCACAGCACCGCCGACGCGGCGCCCGCCTCCGCGGTGCGGCAGGCGACGCGCGCCCCCGAGGACCTGCCGCCGAAGATCAGCGGGAGATCCGCGAACCAGCGCTCGCCGAGGTCCTCCACCACGGCGAGCCAGGCCGCGTCCAGCTGCTTGGCCGGGGCGGGCGCCCGGCGGCCGGCCACCCGGTAGGGCTGCTCGACCAGCGCCACGTGCACGCCGGCTTCCGTCGCGGCCCGCGTCACCGCAACCAGGTCGGGCGCGGCGATCCCTCCGCCCGCGCCGTGCCCGAGCAGCAACGCGGCACGCCCCTCCTCCGCGCAGTGCAGCTCGGCCCTGGCCGGGCCGTGCGGCGTCTCGACCTCGACCTTGGTCATGACTCGAACAGCGCGGCTTGTTCGGCGGGCGCGGGCGCCGGTTCGACTCGTCCCAGCAGGTCAGGATGGTTGTTGCGCATGCTGTTCACCTCGGTGGAGACGGGGTGGATCGCCAGTTCGGCGAGCACCTCCGGTTCGGGTTCCAGCAGGTCCGCGATCTCGGTGCGCTGCGGATCGAGCCAGTCCGCCCAGCGGTGCCTCGGCAGCACCAGCGGCATGCGGTGGTGGATGCCGGCGAGCTCGCCGACGGCATCGGTGGTGACGACCGCGCAGGTCACCAGCGGCTGGTCGGTCGAGTTCGGCGCCCACCACGCGGAGAACACCGCGGCCATCGCCAGGCTCTCGCCGTCCCCGCGAGTGCACAGGTAGGGCTGTCGCCGCTGGTCACCGGGCTGCCACTCGTACCAGCCGGTGGCGGGCATCAGGCAGCGGCGGCGCCGCGCCGAGTCCGCGAAGGCGGGCTTGGTGGTGATGGACTCGGCACGCGCGTTGATCATGGGCGGGCCGCTGCCGATCTCCTTCGCCCAGGTCGGCACCAGGCCCCAGCGCACCGGGCGGACGCTGCGCTCGGCGCCGCGCTGCACGACGATCGGCACCGTCTTGGTCGGCGTCACGTTGAAGTCCGCGCCGACGGCCCCGGCCGTGCGATCCGTCGCCGCGAATTCCTCGGCCAGCGCCGCCGGGTCGTGCCGGACGGCGTACCGACCACACATCAGAACTCACCCCGCGCCCGAACCGCTCATTTCGCTTCCGGATCCAAACCTACCGCCTGCGGTTGCGCATCGAGCGACACGCGTTCCAGGAGTTCGGCGCCGTTGTTGCGGACGCTGTTGACCGCGGTCGACACCGGGCGGATCTCCAGGCCGTCGACGAGCTCCCGCGACGGCGCGCCGAGCAGGTCGGCGACGTCCGGCTGGTCCGGGTCGAGCCACTCGTCCCACGCCGTCGCCGGCAGCAGCAACGGCATCCGGTCGTGCACCTCGGCCAACTGCCCGAGCGCGCTGGTGGTGAGCACCGAGCAGGTCACCAGCGGCGGCGCGTCCTCGGCCTGCGGATCGCGCCAGGTGGCGTAGATCCCGGCCATCGCCAGGCTGGCACCGTCCGGGGAGGTCATGAAGAAGGGCTGCTTGCGGGCGCCTTCGCGCTTCCACTCGTACCATCCGTCGGCGGGCAGCAGGCACCGGTAGCGCTTGATCGACGTCCGGAAGGCCGGCTTCGTCGTCACCGTCTCCGACTTCGCGTTGATCATCCGGCTGCCGATGGACTTGTCCTTCGCCCACATCGGCACCAGGCCCCACCGCATCACCCGGATGGTGCGCTCGGTTCGATCGAGCTCGCGTTCACCGGCATCGTCCCGGGGGTGCCGCTGCACCACGGTGAACACGTTCTTGGTCGGCGCGACGTTGAAATCCGCTCCCGGTGCGGCGCCGCCGGTGGCGTCCAGCGCCGCGAACTCCGCCGCGAGCTTGCCCGGGTCCTTCGTGGAGGCGTACCTGCCGCACATGCCTGGTCGGACCTCCATCGCCTCGTGGTCGAGCGGTCTTCCTCATCCTGTCAGGCCGCATCGCCGCAGGCGAGCGGCATGGCCGGATTGCCCCCGCCGCTGAAATCGGGAAGCCGGGTGGGGGATCATTGCCCTATGACCCAGCTCTGGCCTGCTCCGGTCGCCCGCGGCGCCGTGCACGCGACCGTCCCGGTGCCCGGTTCGAAGTCCATCACCAACCGCGCGCTGGTGCTCGCCGCGCTCGCCGACGGCCCGTCGACGCTGCGCGCCCCGCTGCGCAGCCGGGACACCGAGCTCATGGCCGGGGCTCTGCGTGCCCTCGGGGTCGAGATCCAGGACGGGCCGGACGGCTCGTGGCAGGTCGCGCCGGGCGAACTGCGGGGACCGGCCGAGGTCGACTGCGGCCTGGCCGGCACGGTCATGCGGTTCGTGCCGCCGGTGGCGGCCCTGGCCGACGGCCGGGTCACCTTCGACGGCGACCCGCAGGCCCGCCAGCGGCCGCTGGGCACGGTCCTCGACGCGCTGCGCGAGCTGGGCGCCGACATCAGCGGCAGCGCGCTGCCGTTCGACGTGCACGGCACGGGGAAGCTCACCGGCGGCACGGTCACCATCGACGCGTCCGCGTCGTCGCAGTTCGTCTCCGGGCTGCTGCTTTCCGCGCCGCGGTTCGAGCAGGGCGTCACGGTGCTGCACGAGGGCAAGCCGGTGCCGTCGCTGCCGCACATCGAGATGACCGTGGCGATGCTGCGCGCCGCCGGCGTCGACGTCGACGACCGGGAGCCGAACACCTGGCGGGTGGCGCCGGGCGCGATCCGCGCGCTGGACGTCGAGATCGAACCCGACCTGTCCAACGCCACCCCGTTCCTCGCCGCTGCGGCGGTGACCGGCGGCACCGTGACCGTGCCCGGTTGGCCGGCGCAGACCACGCAGGCCGGCGACGCCATCCGCGACATCCTGAGCCGGATGGGCGCGCAGGTGGAGCGCACCGCGGCCGGGCTGATCGTCACCGGCCCCGCCGAGCTCACCCCGGTCGACATCGACCTGCACGACGTCGGTGAGCTCACGCCGACCGTCGCGGCGCTGGCCGCCTTCGCGACCGGCCGCTCGCGACTGCGCGGCATCGCGCACCTGCGCGGCCACGAGACCGACCGGCTCGCCGCGCTGCAGAACGAGCTCACCAAGCTCGGCGGTGCAGTCGAGCAGACCGAGGACGGGCTGCTGGTCGAGCCGCGGCCGCTGACCGGCGGGAACTGGCATTCCTACGCCGACCACCGGATGGCCACGGCCGGCGCGATCCTCGGGCTGAAGGTGCCCGGCGTGGTCGTCGAGGACATCGCGACGACCGCCAAGACGATCCCCGACTTCCCCGGGATGTGGGCGGCGATGCTCGGGGAATCGGCGTGAGCGCGGGGGCGGCCTGATGCGCAAGCGCGGTTGGCGGGATCTGGACGAGTCCGATGTGCGGGTGCGCCCCGGGCGCCGGGGCAGCCGTCCGCGCAGCAAGCAGCGCCCCAAGCACGAGGACGCGGCGGCCGCGATGGTGGTCGCGGTCGACCGCGGCCGGTGGACGTGCGCGCTGGACGGGAACCCGGACCGGCTGGTCACCGCCATGCGGGCGCGCGAGCTCGGCCGCACGCCGGTGGTGGTCGGCGACCGCGTCGGCCTGGTCGGTGACATCTCCGGCAAGCCCGACACGCTGGCCCGGATCGTGCGGGTCGACGACCGCACCAGCGTGTTGCGCCGCACCGCCGACGACACCGACCCGTACGAGCGGGTCGTGGTCGCCAACGCCGAACAGCTGATCATCGTGACCGCGCTGGCCGATCCGCCGCCGCGGCCCGGCTTCATCGACCGCTGCCTGGTCGCCGCCTACGCGGGCGGGCTGACGCCGGTGCTGTGCCTGACCAAGGCCGACCTCGCCGATCCCGGCGAGTGGATCGCCACGTACTCGTCCCTGGACATGCCGATCACGATCACCCGCCAGGACTGCGAACCCGAGGAACTCCGCGCGCTGCTCGCGGACCGGGTGTCCGCGCTGGTCGGCCACTCCGGCGTCGGCAAGTCCACATTGGTCAACCGGCTGGTCCCGGCGGCCGACCGGGCGACCGGCGAGGTCAGCGGCGTCGGCAAGGGCCGGCACACCTCGACCTCGGCGGTCGCGCTGCCGCTGCCCGGTCGGGGCTGGGTGGTGGACACCCCGGGCATCCGCTCGTTCGGCCTGGCGCACGTCACCCCGGACGACGTGATCGCCGCGTTCGAAGGCTTCGCCGAGGCGGCGGAGGAATGCCCACCGAACTGCGGCCACCTCGGTGGTTCCGACGATCCGGACTGCCACCTCGACACCTACGCCGCCGACGGCGGCAGCGTCGAGCAGCTCGCCTCGCTGCGCCGCCTGCTGCGCTCCCGGGCCGGGCTCGACGAGGTCTGATCCCCCGAACGAGGCTCGATCGTCCCCTGTGGTGCGACGACTTCGTTGTTAGCGTGGATCTCGGCGTCCGCTGCGGGTTTTTCCTTGACCGCGCGGACGATTCGGCCACCGCACGCTGACACGGCCCGAGGAGCTCGCCCGATGCCACGAGCCAGCACCAGGACCGCGGTGTTGTCCGCCGGTCTCACCCTGATCGCCGCGCTAGGCGCCTGCGGCGCCGAACCACCCCCGCAGCCCGGGCCGCTGATGGCCGCCCGCCCCGACCCCCGCCCGCGAGCGGATGTCATGTTGTCGCAGGTCATCAACAAGATCAGCGAACGCGGAAGCGTGCACAGCAGCGTGCGGGGAAGCCTCGGCCTGGTGGGCGAACTGACTGCCGAAGGCGCCGTCCGCTACCGGGGTCCGCAAGCCGATCTCACCTTCGAAGGCCAGACCAGAACGCCCGGGAACCTGTCGTCGCAGCGCCTCTCACTGTCCATCATGGATGGTGTCGGCTACCTGCGGACCCCGCTGGTGCGGCCCGAGCCGGACAAGCCCTGGCTGAAGATCACGCCCGGTGGCGCCGACTTCGGCGACAAGCTCCTCGGCCCCGCGCTGGACCAGCTGCACGATGCCGTCGACCCGCGCGCCGCCTTCGCCGGCATCGAGCCCGCCACCCGCATCCAGACCAGCGCGCCCGACACCGTCGACGGCAAGCCCACCACCCGCTACGAGCTGCGGATCATCACCTCGCAGGCCGCCGACTTGGCCGACGATCCGCAGCAGCGCGACCGGTTCCGGCAGGCCGCCGATGCCGGCGAGCGGGAACTCGGCTACCAGCTGTGGCTCGACGACTCCGGCCTGCCCGCGCGGTTCGCCGCCGACCAGGAGGTCGCCCAAGCGGGCGAGGTGTCGCTGACCTCGACCTACCGCGACTGGGGTGCCCCCGCCGACATCCCGGTCCCCCCAGCCGGGCAGATCGGCGTCTTCGACACCTCGCCGCCGCAGGCGCAGCAGCCACCGCGGTGACCGCACTTCCCGCAAAACGCCCGGAAGAGGCATGAAGAACTGTTACTTTTCGGGCATTGCAATCTTCATGCAGAGAGGAAATCCCGTGCGCCGCACCACAGTCGCCCTGTCCGCAGCAGCGTTGGCGATCACCCTGGGCGCCTGCAGCCAGGGCGGCACGCCAGCCGACCCGGGCAACGCCGGCCAGGAGCAGACCGAGAGCTCCAGCTCGCCGTTCAAGGACGTCTCGTCGCTGATCAGCTCGGCGAAGTCCAGCATGGACGCGAAGAAGACCGTGACGGTGTCCTTCGAGGGCACCGGCGCCGTCCAGGCCCTCGGCTCCACGAAGTGCCAGCTCGACATCGTGCAGACCGAGATGGCCTGCACCGGGGCGACCGAGATGGTGTTCACCAAGGACGGGATGTACATCAAGAGCCCGGAACTGGCCCAGATCTCCGGTGACCCGAGCAAGCCGTGGCTGAAGATGGCCGCCAACGACTCGATGGCGCAGCAGCTCGGCCAGCTGGGCAAGATCAACGACCTCGAGTCAATGCTCCCGCCCGGGTCCAAGATCACCTCCAGCGCCAAGGAGCAGGTCGACGGCCAGGAGGCGACCCGCTACGAGATCGTGACCGACCTCAAGGCGGCCGCCGCCGAGGCCAAGCCCGAGGAGAAGCCGGCGTTCCAGGCGCTGGTCGACGCCGGTGTCACCGAGCTCAAGCAGACCGTGTGGGTGGACGCCGAGGGCCTGCCGCTGAAGGCCGACTCGACCACGCCCGCCCTCACCGTGGCCGGCCAGCAGGTCCCCGAGTCGACCATGACGGTGCGCTACAGCGACTGGGGCAAGCCGGTCCAGATCACCGTGCCGCCTGCCGACCAGGTCCAGGAAAAGCGCTGAAACCGCGGTGCGGCCCGAGGCGACTCGCCCGGGCCGCACCACCCGGTCGCTACATCAGCTCCAGCAGGAACGGCACCTCTTGCGGGGCGTACCAGGCGAGTTCGTGGTCCTCCGCCTCGCCCAGGGTGAAGTCCGCGTCCGGATCGCCGAGGTCGGCGGCGTCGATGACCTCCGCCGCGGCGCGCACCGCGTCCTCCGCTTCCGTGGCGTCCACGTGCACGGCCGCGATCTTCTTCCACTGCACCGGCCCGGACACCTTCACCACGGCGTGGTCCAGATCGGGCCGCAGCGTCACGTCGTCGACATCGGCGGAGATCACCACCCGGCGGAGCTCGACCTTCTCGCCCGCCCCCAGGTCACCACCGATCAACCGCAGCGACGCCCGAGCGGCCTCACGCATCGCCGCGTACTCCAGCTCTTCCGTGTCGCCACTGGCGTAGGACTCGCGCAGCGCCGGCGTCAACGCGAACGCCGTCCCACCCAACGGCTGCAACTGCTTCTCCTCCACCAGTCGCCGCAACATCGGCACCGTGGCGGGCAGGTAAACCCTCATGCGTCGACCGTCCCGATCATCTCGTCCACTGCTTCTCCGATCATCGCCGCCAACACGTCCACATCGGGCATCGCATCCCGATCCGCGTTCAACCCGAAGTACACGCCGCCGTCGTAGGACGTAACGCCTACCGACAGCGACTGATTCTTGGCCAACGGCACCACCGGGAACATCTCCATCATCCTCGCTCCCGCGGCGTACAACGGCACCTGCGGTCCCGGAACGTTGGTCACCAGCACGTTGAACAATCGGTCCGAGAACTGGTTCGCGACCCGTGCCCCCAACGCGTGCAGGGTCGGCGGCGCGAACCCGGACACCTTGACCAGTGCACCGGCCGCCACCGACTGCCCGGACTCCGCGTGCGCGCGCATGGCATGGCTGACCTGGTGCAGCCGGACGATCGGATTCCCCTCGCCCACCGGCAGATCCACCAGGTACGCCGACACCTTGCTGCCGACCGACCCGACCGGCAGGCTGCCGGTCTCCGGGTACGTCGCGCGCGCCTCGGCGTCGTCGGAACGCACCGACACCGGCACCATCGCGCGCAGCGTCGTCGATGGCGACACCACTTCGCCGCGGGACAGCAACCAGTTCCGCAGCGCACCGGTCACCACCGCCAGCACCACGTCGTTGACGGTGCTGCCGTGAGCTTGGCGGACGGCGCGGAAGTCGTCGAGCTTGGCCCGCGCGACGGCGAACCGGCGCTGCGTGGAGGTCGGCGCGTTCAACGGCCCGCTCGGTGCAGGGACCACGGCGGTGCGCAGCGCCGAGGCGACACCGCCCAGAGCCCGCGTGATCTTCTGGACCGTCGCGGTGGCGTCGGCGACCGCCGCCCGAACGTTCTCCACCACCTCGCCGGGACGTTGCACGGCGTCGGTCATCGCCTCGACCACCAGCTCCGCGAGGCTCGGCTCCGGGCGCGGCATCCACAGCTCATCGGCGTCCGGAACCTGCCGGTCGCGCTCCACGTCCAGGATCACCTGGCCGATGTCGATCGCGCCGATGCCGTCGACCATCGCCTGGTGCGTCTTGGTGATCACCGCTACCCGGTTCTTGGACAACCCCTCCACCAGGTAGATCTCCCACAGCGGCCGGGTGGGGTCGAGCTTCCGGGACATCAGCCGCGCGGCCAGGTCGTGCAGCTGATCGTCGTTGCCCGGCTTGGGCAGCGCCGACCGCCGCACGTGGTAGGTGATGTCGAAGTCCTGGTCGTCCACCCACACCGGACGCACCAACCCGCCCGGAACCTGCATCACCCGCTGCCGGTATCTCGGCACCAAGCCCAGCCGGCGGTCGATCAGCGCCAACACCTTGTCGTAGTCGAACCCGGTGCGCGGGCGCCGGAACACCGCGACGCCACCGACGTGCATCGGCGTCGTGTAGTCCTCCAGGTAGAGGAACGAGGCGTCGACTGCGGAGAGACGATCGGACATGTCCGCGATCCTGGCACACGAGCCGCCGGATCCCGAGGGGTTCCAGTCGAGGAGGGCGCGGCGGAGCATGTGACACTTGGAAGCGTGACCAGCGAAGTTTCCCCTAAAGATCGATTCGTCACCGTTTACGGCCGCAAGCCGGTGCTGGAGGCGTTGACGGACTACGACCTGCGCGTGGACAAGGTGATCCTCGCCGAGGGGCTGCGCGGCTCGATCATCGACGAGATCCAGGAGGCCGCCGCCGACCGCGCGGTGCGGGTCCAGCGCGCAAGCGCGCACCGGGTGAAGGTGCTGGCCGGGAACGGCCGGCACGACCAGGGCGTGCTGGCCGACGTGGTGGCGCGGAAGATGCGGCCGCTCTCGGACGCCCTCGCCGACCCCGCGCACGCACCGCGAACCATCCTGCTGCTCGACGGTCTGACGACGCCGGCGAACGTAGGCATGATCCTGCGCACCGCGACCGCGGCCGGAATCGACGGAATCGTGGTGCCGCACCGCGGCGTCGCCAGCCTCGACCCACTGGTCATCAAGGCTTCGGCCGGAGTGGCGTTCCACGCCCCGGTCCTGCGGACCCGCACCGCCGGCGAGGCCGCGGAGCTGCTGACCGAAGCCGGCTACCCGTTGTTCGCGCTCGAAGCCTCCGCGGAGGAGAGCATCTTCGACGCCGACTTCGGACCGCGCGCGGTGTTCGTGCTGGGCAGCGAAACCGCCGGGCTTTCGGAAGACGTGCAGGCGCGAGTCGCCCAGCCGCTGTCCATTCCGATGGCCGGTGGGGTGGAATCGCTCAACGTCGCCAGCGCCGCAGCAGTGCTGTGCTTCGAACTCCTCCGACGCAAGCTGGCTTCCTGAACCTTGGGCGGGTGGTGGTTCGGCCGCGACCGCGGCCGTCCGCCACTCGATGACTGCTCCAGTGATGCAAATAAAAAGGGTCCCTTCTTTTCCGGTAGACCGGAAAAGAAGGGACCCTTCCCACATAATGTGTCGGCGGTGTCTTACTCTCCCACACCCTGTCGAGTGCAGTACCATCAGCGCTGGGGAGCTT